>CAXQOB010000137.1:0-39546 GCA_964225475.1 Candidatus Nitrosopumilus sp.
CGGGTTTGTATTCCCATCAAGCCGGAATTGGTTGGATGACCAGGGATCAGGAAACCGAGGGGTATCGCGGGCAGTTGAACAATCGTTGTCGGACGATCGCAGAGGTCTTGGGGGAAGCAGGGTACTTCACTTGCATGACTGGCAAATGGCACGTTGGTTTCGAGCATGGGGTAACCCCTTGGGGCCGAGGCTTTGATCGCAGCCTCAATCTGCCAGCCGGTGGACTGCATTTCAGTAACCAAACTGGATCCAAGGGTGGTGCCAAACTCTTTCTCAATGGCGAAGAGGTTGCAAAGAATGACCCACAATTCAATCCACCCTGGTATGGAACGGAATTTTGGACTCGTCAGGGGATTCGCTTTGTCGATGAAGCGATTGAACGTGAGCAACCTTTTTTCTGGTACCTAGCGCATGTCGCACCTCATTTCCCCTGTATGGCTCCGGAGGAAACGATTGCGAAGTACCGTGGTAAGTACATGGATGGCTGGGATCAACTACGCGAGAAACGCTACGCCCGTCAAATTCAATCCGGATTGATCGACGAGCAGTGGGAATTAGAGTCTCGGCCAGAGGAGGTCCCTGCATGGGGTGAATTATCCGAGGAAAAGCAGAGACGTTATGACGACATGATGGCGATTTACGCTGCAATGATAGAGGAAATTGACCGCAGTGTTGGTCAGCTCGTTGATGCGTTACGAGAGCGCGGAGAACTTGAAAACACATTGATTCTTTTTTTGTCTGACAATGGCGGTAACGCAGAGGCGGGCATTGGAGGCCGATACCTCGGAGAAAAACCGGGGGATCCTCACTCCAATGTCTTCATCGGAAGGTGCTGGGCTCATTTGAACAACACGCCATTTCGAAAGTACAAGCACTACAACCATGAGGGTGGAACCGCCAGTCCCTTGATCGCACATTGGCCAGCAGGAATGAAAAGTGTGAAAGGTCGCGGTGAATGGGTGAAGACACCCACTCACGTGATTGACCTTATGGCAACCTGTATTGACCTGGGAGGCGCGAGCTATCCCAAAGAATTTGGGGGTCACGATATTCACCCTCTCGCTGGCGTAAGCCTAAGACCATTCTTGCAGGGCTCAGGAGAATTTCCGGAGCGTCCCTTGTTTTGGGAGCATGAGGGAAACGCCGCCATCCGTGTAGGAGATCACAAGCTGGTTCGAGAGGGTTTGAATGGGGATTGGGAGCTTTTCGACTTGAAAAGTGATCGAACGGAGCAGAATAATCTAGCCGGCGATCAGCCAAGCCGGGTTAATGACATGCTTCGGCAATGGCGTTCCTGGGCGCGGACGGTTAATGCGATGCCGAAGCCAAATAGTCAGAAAAAGAAATAGACAGGGAGCTTTTTTGGGCGCAGTCGCGATGTTGGCTCCTTGAAGTCCTTTGTTATTGCCTGAACGGATCGGGCAACACCCCATTTTGTGTTGGTGCGAAGCGATCTCGCGGCACAGCGAGCGATACCAAAACTTATTTTCGCTTGATGGGACTTGATGATTGTTTTTGTTTGGCGATCCTTGGTGAGGAGTCAGGGTTTTCCTTATTCAGTTGCTCTGGCATCCTCTCACTTGATCTTCGCTGCAGATTGATGATGGATGTCGCAAGTCGGCGGCTCTGCTTTTCGCCTGTGACTCCGTTTAAATGGTAGGCGGAGTCAAAGAAGCAGTCATCGCTGTACACATTGTCCTCGGGTTGATTGAGTTGAATCACTTTGCAGCGCTCCCTCAATACCCTCTCCGTCCTTTGGATCGCGGTGACGGATTGCTCATAGGTGGTTTTAGCGAAGGGAGGGTAAGCGAAGTAAACAGTCACTCCTCGGTGATCGCATTGCTCGACGAAGCGATTCAGGATATCCACCGTTCTTTCGAGTGTCTTGATCTCAGGCGTCTTGAGTCCAGTAACGCTGGTTAGTTTGGGTGCGACTTTTTGGTAATGCGAGATGAGATCACCATACTGATTAAAGCTGGATCGACGATAGATTTTATCGACCTTGTCACGACCGCGAATCATTTTGATTGAGCGGTGCACCCATTGGTGTGCGAGCAGCACACTGTCGTGATCGAGAAATTGTTTCCAAGAGTGATTTTGATTGATGTCAAGGTACTCAGTGGCATTTGGCCATTGTTCAATGAGTTGATTGGTGACGACGGGGTCTCCCTGCTGCTGCGAGTCATCGATCAGGACGTGATACTCCGGGCACACCACGACAATATCGCCCGGTTTTGCGTGGGGAAGGTAACAGCGAAGAGGGAATTCCAAGCCAAGTGAAACGTGAAGCCCAAGATTTACAACTTCCCTTCCGGTCGACTCGGCGAAAATAGGACTATGGATTCCGAACGCTGCGTTCGAGCCACCTAGAATAACCAGACGAGATTCCTGCAGGGATGCAAGCCGTTTCATTTTGTCTTGCATCGATGCTAAGTAGTGATTGCTGTTCTCTGTTGAGTTGTACCGATACAGGAACAGGCCGACACAGATTTGGATGAGTAGAAATCCAGCGAGTCGTTGTGCAAATTGCTTCGGCGAGCGGTTGCTAAAATTCAAAATAAACGAACTCCCCCGTACCTGTCTTGGGCATCAGGTACATCGTGCTCCAAATCAATATGGTGTACAGAATCCATCTCAGTGCAGTTGGCACTCTGTTCAACTTAAAGGCATGGGCGTCCCGGCGAAAAACCCATTCCCAACAGACAAAAGCAAGTAAGAAGACTGCGGTCTTTCGCTGGTAACGATCTGCATCAAGGAGGTGTGTGAGTTCTGTATAGGCCTCAAGGTTTACTAAGTCGATGAAGATACGTTGGTAGATCAGGATTGCATCCTGAAAGGATGTTGCTCTGAATAAAATCCAAGCCGCACATAGGATTGCGAATGTCGAGTAGATGCGTAGAAGGGTCCCAGGACGTGGAAGGAAAGATTCACCTCCGGGTGTTGCATCGCCGCTGCCGAGTTGTTGATTGGCGTTAGGCTGATTCAAGATTTTCGATGAATCTCCGGTACCACCGTTATTGTGTTTGATCGATGTTTCACTGCCTTGTGATTGACGAGGCGGTGTGGGTTTGGATGAACCGAGACCGGGCAGGGCGACCGCGATGCCATTGAGTCCACCCCAGGCGATGAATCGCCAAGCTGAACCGTGCCATAGTCCGCTCAGAAGGAAGGTAATCAGTAGGTTAAGGCGATGACGAACGGGTGTGGTTCGGCTTCCGCCAAGGGGAATGTAGACATAGTCTCGGAACCAGTAGGAGAGAGAAATGTGCCAGCGTCGCCAGAATTCACTGACACTTTGCGAGAAGTAGGGATAGGCGAAGTTTCTCGTTAGCTCAATACTGAAGAGTTTTGCGGTGCCGATCGCGATATCAGAGTACGCGGAGAAGTCGCAATAGATTTGAAAAGCAAAGAAAACCGTTGCCATCATTAAGTGGGGGCCAGAATACATCGACGGATCGTCGAATACGGGCGTCACTGCAACGGCAAGGCGGTCGGCAATGACCATTTTTTTAAAAAAACCCCATAGCATCTGACGAGCTCCATCGCTCGCGAGATTCATGTCAAATCGCCGCTGTTTCCTAAACTGCGGAAGCATGGTCTTCGCCCTTTCAATTGGTCCCGCAACCAATTGTGGAAAGAAAGAGACGAACGCTAAGTATTCAATCAATCCCTTTGCTGGCTGAACCTGTTTGCGGTACACATCGATGGTATAGCCCAGTGTCTGGAACGTGTAGAAACTAATTCCCAGCGGCAGGACCAATGCGATTGTGGTGACATCCGGTTGCCAACCAAGTTGGGCAGCGAAGTGCGTAAAATTCTCCATGAAAAAATTGAAGTACTTAAAGGTTCCCAGCAATCCCAGGTTAGCAATGATGGAAAGCGTGAGAAGGTATCGACGCTTTTTCAACGACGCCGTTTGGGCAATGCGTCTGGCAATTTCAAAATCGACGATCGATGAAGCCAGCATGAGGAAGCAAAAACGCCAGTCCCACCATGCGTAGAAGAGATAGCTTGCAGCCAACAGAGTGCGATTCTGCGCATTGCCACTGCGAACGCTCCAGTAAAGCGCAAAGATGATGGCAAGAAAAATGGGGAAGGTGAGTGTGGTGAACGTCATCCCACTCGGTCGCCTCGTGGATTGGCTCGGTGTTAAACACGCCTGTACTGGTCGTTTTATCCGGTTTTTCCCATCAAAACGTTCCGCTATTGGTACCCCAGATCGACCCTTCATGGCTATAGCAATAGGGGAACACGTGTTTTAGGGAACAGCGATTCTTGGGGGATAGACTTCGCGGAATAATGCCTCGGTGATCTTGTTGGAATTCTCGGAGGTTCAGTGGATGGCGACTCATGTGGTTTGGTTTCGAAACGATTTGCGGGTCTCTGATCACTTGCCCCTCTTGAACGCGTGTGAGCGTGCGAAGGGCCAGAGTGATGATGTTCTTCCACTTTACATTTTGGATCCTCAGTGGTTCGGTCAGACCTCGTTGGGTATGCCCCGGGTCTCGGAGCCTCGAGCGAGGTTTCTACTCGACTCTCTTGTTGACTTAGATCGGGAACTCCAATCAATGGGTGGCCGATTGCGGCTCTTGGTTGGGGATACATTGGATGTTATCAGGAAGGTTTGTGATGAACTCGATGTCCAATCCTTCAGTTGGTATCGAGAGGTGGCAACCGAGGAATCGCACGTTGCAAGGAAGCTGCATGATCAACTGAGTGAACTGAATATCGCGTGTCAGGAGCACTCCCCATGCACGATGACTGATTGGGATCAGGTTCCTTTCTCGATCGAGGACACGCCAGAGGTTTTTACCAAGTTCCGAAGGTTGGTGGAGAAACGCGGTGTTTTTCCAAAACCCCGGGGGAATCCCTCTCCTTTTAAAACGTGTCTTAGACCCCTGAGTCGCGAGATCGCTGCCGAGGGACTCAGCGCCGATGAAGTCTGCAGATTAGATTTCCTCGACCCCGTTTTTCGCTCAAAGTTAGATTCCGCAGCGACTCTTTTTTCTGGAGGAGCTTCTGCAGGAAGGACACGGCTGAAACACTACCTCTGGGATAGTGATGCGTTGAGCACGTACAAGGAAACCCGTAATGGTATGCTCGATGCGGATGACTCTTCAAAGTTGTCCTCGTGGTTGGCACTGGGTTGCCTGAGCGCTCGTCAGGTCTTGGACGAGGTGAATCGTTACGAGAAAGAACGTGTCAAGAATGATTCTACGTATTGGTTGAAGTTTGAGCTGCTGTGGCGTGATTTCTTCATCTTTATGTCTGCCAAACATGGTGCGAATCTTTATCGGTCCTCCGGCATTCAGAACAAGGTGATCGATTGGGTTCAGGATCCAACATGGTTTGAGGCATGGAAAAAGGGCATGACCGGGTATCCCTTGATCGATGCCAATATGCGTGAGTTGCGGCATACTGGCTACATGTCCAACCGGGGACGTCAGAATGTCGCGAGCTTTCTTACCAAGAACCTGGGACTTGATTGGAGATTAGGTGCAGAGTGGTTCGAATCTTGTTTGATCGATCATGACCCAAGTCTCAATTACGGTAATTGGAATTACGCAGCAGGAATTGGAAATGATGCACGCGAATTCCGCTGGTTCAACACAAACAAGCAGGCGGCTACCTACGATCCAAACGGTGATTATGTCCGACACTGGATCCCAGAATTGCAGAAAGTTCATCCTGAATGGATCCACACACCCTGGAAAATGTCTGATACCGCTCAGGAGACTTCACGGTGTGTGATCGGTCGCGACTACCCCGAACCCATTGTGGATTTATTTCAGTCTGCTGAGGTAAACCGAATTCGTCATGATCAGCCCAATCGCCGCAATCAACGAGTTGCGACGCAATCGATGCTCAACTTTTAAGTCGTTTAGGTCAATTTTGCATCTGGATTCCCCGACGATCATCACTCAAATAGACGATTCAAATGCCCAAGACGTGGACCTTTTTGAACGCAAGAACGGGGCTCTATTTTTGCGTCGCTTCTTTCACTGAACATGATCATGGCGATGAAATTTATCAGGCTCTCCAAGTGATTACTGGGGCTCTGGATAATGCCCCAGCAGCTGATTGGGTGAATCCGGCGTCGCCTGCCAATTCTTGGGCGGAATGAATCCCTTGCTTCCAAGGTTGTAGCGAGGTACCGAGTTCTTGGGTTGCAGGTCGCGATAGGCTGTAAGCAATTCCGCCAGCTTTGCAACCTTCTCAGGATTGTCCTCGGCAACATTCGTTTTCTCGAATGGATCGTGAGCTAAATGAAAAAGCTCAAAGGTAACATTTTGTTTTTGCAGATCCTCGACGTTGCGGAGCCTCTGTCCATTGACCTTCAGTTTCCAACCGAGCTGTGTGACTGCAAGATGCTCCGATTCTTCACCCTGCTGCCCGTGATAGGAGTACCAGGGGCGTTGATCTACCTGAGATTGCGTTTTTGTTCGTTCTTGTAATGGCTGATTCGTTTGGTTTTTCAGGATGGATAGAAGGTTAACCCCGTCGATTTTTGGTTGGGAGATTCCATCTTGAGGTCCTTTGGCAGCGGCCACCAAGGTTGGGTAAAGATCAATGTATCCAATTGCATCGAGTAGCTTGCTACCGGGCTTGATTTGTTCGGGCCAGCGTATCGCTGCCGGAACTCGAATACCACCCTCGTAAACCGTTAGTTTACTGCCACGCAGGGGTGTGTTGTTTTCCCAGATGCCTCCCACTCCACCGTTGTCACTCAAGAACCAAACGATTGTCTGATCGGCCTCGCCCGACTTCTCGATTGTGTCCAAGATTCGGCCAATGCCTTGGTCCATCTTCCAGATCATTGCGGAGTAAGTCTGCAAACGATTAATCCTCCGATTTCGATCGTTGCCACCAATCTCTCGAATCTGTTGAAACGAATCAAATCGCGCGACTGCAGATTCTGGAGCTTGGAAGGGTGAATGAGGAGCGTTGAAGGGTACGTAGCAGAAGTAAGGGGAGTCTGATCGTGATGCCTTCTCAATAAAACTGCTTGCTGCTTCGGCGATCAAATCCGTCGCATAACCTTGTTGGTCCGACGGCGCGAACTGTGAATGCCAGTCTCTCTCGTTCTCACGTGTCAATTCAAAATAATCAATCGCTCCGTTGTAATGCCCCACGAATTCGGTGAATCCTCGCTTCAGTGGGTGCCATTTGGTGCGTCGATGTCCAAGGTGCCACTTTCCAAAAATTCCTCGGTTCTGGTAGCCATGATCCTTTAAGTTCTCTGCGAGGGTGATTTCCTTTAACGGCAAACCGAAATCTCGTTGAGGTGGAATCACTGCTCGAGCACATCCGTATCGAATGGGGTACCTGCCGGTGAGTAAACCCGCGCGTGTCGGTGAGCACATGGGTGCCACGTAAAAACGATCAAGTTCCATTCCCTCACTAACAATTCGATCGATGTTTGGCGTTTCCATCCGTGAGTTGTGATACCCGACCGCATTCCATCCAAGATCATCGGCCAAGATAATGACAATGTTTGGTTGATGGTCCGACGCAAACGATTCGCTGACCGCATGTAGGAGGGTGATCGCGGTGAAGGACAGCATGATTTTCGTGGATCTCAGGGATGGTCGTGGGTTCATGCTTCGGTCTTTCGAGTCTTTATTTGTGCGTCTGTAAACGAACGCGAGTCGGATGATACTACCGATTTGAATTTCGTGTCGGATTGATCGGGGCTTCAGGTGGCAGTCGCAATGATTGTATAAATGGCTGACGTTGGTTGGTTCGTTTTTGTAGGGGAAAGAGACCAATTTCATTGGGGTAGAAATCACCAAGGGTCTTCAATTCAAAGCTGTTTTGATTGACCGATTCGTTAGTGACCCACCGAAAACTTGCGGCCAGTTCAATCAGATGCGATTCCTGTATGGTATGCGATCTGATAGAGACGGGTAGATGAGTTTGGCTAACCAACGACCACTGTGTTGTGGTTGTTGCAACGTGTTTGGCTTTAGGGAACGACCGAAGCGGGTCTTGGGGGGCGTTCGGATTTTGCGATGCGGGCATTAGGGAAAAACGCCAAAAGTCAGCCTGAACAGGAAGCCCCTCCTTGAAGTACGTCGAGATATAAAACTCATAGAAGGAGGCAGGTTTAAAGCAGAATAATGCAACGATGCCATTCGATCTTTCTTGGATTCCAATCAGATTTTTGCAGTCAATCAGTTGCTTGTTTCGGTTCATGGCGCGACCAGACCAGCAATCCAGTGGATGAGCAATTGAGGCCCGGATGGGGTAAAAGACGCCATTGATACGAAATTGACCCTCTAGGTGAGAGTGCTCATTAGGGGGCAGCGCATGGGGGCCTTCGGATTCGTGAAGGTTTGTTCCCACACGCAGGCGATCGAGCCTCGTCGCCAGGGATTGATCCAATGATATCACGGCTGTCGAATTCTTCGGCTGGATCTGTTCTTGGCTGATGAAGAGAAGTCGCTCCCGATCCGTTTTATTGTCGATTGCCCAGCCCATTGAGAAGCCCCGTAGGCTAGTTGCAACTTGTTGAGGCTCTTGACTCGCATAAAAATAAGAGCCATCGCAGGAGAAACCAATTTGCTCTGTCAGGCGAGAGGAGAGTTCAAGTTCCAGAAGGAACGCTTCTATTTCCTGTGTTTCGTTCTTTGAGGGAGGATGAAAGTCAGTTCGGTCAATCAACAGGTAGTCATGATGCACAGATGGGAAAGCGTCTCGAATATTCGTGTCTTGCAAGCTGAAAGATTGCTTCCTTTGTTCTTTTTTTTCTTGCGCAACGCCGCCTATTGGGTTCAAAATCCAAGTTGTAATGACGAGCCATCGAGCCGCAATCATTATCCATACGTTAGGTGAATGAGTAGGCAGCATGCGATCTGGATTTGCTTTTCTGTCGATGTGGGTAACGCTTGTTGTGTTCGTTCGTACTCGTGGCTTCAAAATGCTTCTGTCCTTCGGTTTCTTTAAGGTGATACCATTTGCTTATCTACGATTTGGTGTGGTGTTGGCTGCCAGTGCATGGGACTGATGCTGCGAACACTCGACGCTGCTGACCAGCCAAGACTCGTGTTTAAAGTTTGTTACTCAACCGGTGTCCACGTGTTGTCACGGGGGTGAAGTGAATTCGGGACGAATGGCATTTCCAGGTCAGAAGTCGGTGCTTCCGAGGCGGATTCTTCGCAGCGACGATAGACGGTCGGTTGGTAGAGCCCCCAGTTAGTGCTTCGATACTGAATGCACTTTGGCGGGTATTGAGTGAGTGAGCAGTATTGGCTGCACTGCCATGTCTGAAAACAAGGTCTGAAGCTCCAGCTTGTGACGGACCATCCGGGGCTTTGTTCGTTAGATTGCCGATACCGAATGATGGGTGCGATCAGATCCTTGCTCGTGAATCTTGCTCCGAATCGGTTCTTGCATTCAGCGAAAGTCAAATGTTGCTGATCGATGTGGTCGGTTTCGTAATTGATTTCGCATCCAGAGCAATCCACTCCAGTAAAGATCGTTTCCCACGGCATGTCATGATCTTCCGCCCAAGATAAGAGAACCGACTGACAGGTTGTTTCCGTGTAGGGGTAGACACACACCCAATTCATTCTCGGGTCATTGTCAGGTAGATCTGCGCCACCGCTTAGATTCGAAAGAACTTTAATGACGAAAAAAATGAAGCTGATTTTTCTGGACATGTTATGGGTCGCCTCGCAAAAGGTTTCGTTCGAGTTTTTGTGATTGGATTGTTCATGCGGGGCGGTGTTTCGAGGGCGGTTTGTTGGTTCTGCCTCGGGTGAGGTTTTCTCCTTCTACTTAACGTTGTTTTTTGGTCTCGCTTATCCTCTGTCTCTATGAAAGTGATGTGCGTTATTGCTCTTTGCTGACTGATGGGAGAGAGGAAGATTGAATCTGCAAGGTGGCCACCGTTTTCTGATCAGAATCAATCATCGACAGGAGAAGAGGTTTTTCCTTGTGGTGTATTTGTGGGGGAATGACTTTGTCCTTCCTCCGTAAGCTTGCTTGCATTTCGAAGAGAACGGGTGAGATACGCTTCCATCTTATTTCTGAGACCATCATTCCCGATTGAGGATTGCCTTCATGTCCTAGCGTGATTTGATGGTTCCTAGGGTCGGTATTGCCTTGGGGTGAAACGACGAGTTTTGCTCGGATGCTTGCCTCGCCGTCAATCCACGACACCATGGTGGAAGAGGGTAGGAAAATCGCTTGTCTCCGACTGTCGATTTCAAACGGAATGTCGGCGGTCAAATCTTCTTCATCCTGACGAAGATAAAATCGCAAGGTTTCTTTTGCTCGACCGAATCGAATCAGAGGTTCAACTTGCAGTTCAAAGGTATTTAAGTGTTCGGTGAATCCTTTTATGCGTGCTGAACCTAATAAGGCTTGGCACTTTAGGATTCGCGACTCGCAGTCTTTTAAACCTTTAAGCGTGATCGTTTTGTTCTCGCCGTCGTGATAGACACGAGTGTCTTGCAAAGTAAGCGGGCCGATTACTTCTCCGGTGAGATTTAAATCCAAGTGTAGGTCTGTCGTCTGATCAAAGATTACACGTAATCGCCGGTTCATTAACCCGGTTCGTGATATTTCCGCAAGTTGCATGGTCCATCTCAGGATGCCATGAGGTGCCGCTTCCGAAGAAGAAACTTCGGTGTTCAAGCAACCACAGTCAGTTTTGATTCTTGAGATTCGTAGGGTTTGGGCGGTGCAGTTTTTGACCGTTATGCAAATTGAGATCTTCTGATGTGAGGGTATTTGGCCCAGTTGAATCTGTTGTCGATCGGGCAGTCGATTGACCGGCAGCACAAATGATCGAGGTTTGTGAGTTTGCTCGTTCCTTTCGGACGCATTTTCTTTGCTTTGGCGATTTGACTGCGATTGCGCGCGTGTTGGTGCAAGTGAGAAAAGGAAGGAGCTTGCCGCAATCGTGATCCACATTTGCGTGTGATTGATCCGGTGTGATTCGTGTCTGTCATCCGGTTGGTGCAAATTGCGGGTCGCCTGAGCTCGTTGATTTGAAAGAGGTTTGGTAGTTGCACGGATTCTGGTCAAGTGTAGTGAACGAATCTTTATCTCCATTGATGTGAAAGTTGCGTGATTGAAAAGTCGCGATAATGCCGAACGAGCCTGTGGTTTCGACCTGTCGCGAGACCGACAAGTCATTCGCCCTCCGTCGTGTTCGTCAACTGTAGAGGTGAGAGACACAAAGGCAAGCTTTGTTCTGACGCAAGGGGTGCCCGCGTGTGACAGGGCCTTCAAAGGATGGTTGCGGTCGATCGTTCAAGATTCAGGATGATATTCCCGTGATGTTCATCTGCTCCACCATGCTCCGCAGCCCCCGCCGATTCTTATTGCGATTCGTGAGGCTAGTTCATTGGGTTGCTCTAACGGAGGAGTTGGAGGGTGATTGTGGGAGGGTGATTAAGTTTTTTTAGACTTTATGTCGTGTTTTTTGATAATGATTTGGTTAAATAAGCTTCGTGCATCTCTCGCGGGTATGAGGTGGCCTGTCTGCTTGTTGTTTTGAGCTCTTTGAATGCTCCGGGGGGCATGGATGAGTGTTTCCGTCGATCGCTGTTGGTCCGTCAAGGATTCTGAGGACTTGTACGACATTGCCCGTTGGTCGGGCGACTATTTCCACGTTGCTCCTAACGGAAACCTTTGTGTCTCGCCGAAACGAAATCCAGCAGAATGTATTGACCTGAAACGTCTAATTGATCAGCTCGGTGAACGTGGGCTTGAGTTGCCTGTGCTGCTTCGTTTCAACGGAATCCTTGCCGATCGCTTAAAGCACATGCACGATTGTTTTACCCAAGCAATCGAGAGCCATCAGTATCAGAATCGGTATCGCTGTGTCTTCCCGATCAAGGTGAATCAGCAGCGAGATGTGGTGCAGCAGATCATTCAGCATGGGCGTGAATACGGTTTCGGTGTGGAGGCTGGCAGTAAACCGGAGCTGTTGGCGGTCGTTGCGATGACAGATGCAGAGATGCCAGTCATTTGTAATGGATTTAAGGATCCTGAGTTTATTCGAATGGCGCTATTGGCCCAGCGAATGGGACGCACTGTCATCCCCGTCGTCGAAAAGGTAAGTGAGCTGGATTTGATACTGGATATCTCAACGGAATTAGGTGTCCGTCCCAACATTGGAATGCGTGTGAAGCTCGCAACCCGGGGATCGGGCCGGTGGCAGGCCAGTGGTGGTTATCGCAGCAAGTTTGGATTGACGGTTGCGGAAATGCTGACGCAGCTTGATCGATTGATTGACAGGGGCATGGGGGATTGTTTCCAGTTATTGCATTTTCATGTTGGAAGCCAAATTGGCAACATTCGGCAATTGAAGTCTGCAATCCTCGAAGCCTCGCGCATCTACGTTGACCTCTACCGGCGAGGTGCAGGCTTGCGATACCTCGATGTCGGCGGCGGACTGGGGGTGGATTACGATGGTTCACGAACGGATACCGATTCAAGTATGAACTACACCGTTCAGGAGTATGCCAACGATGTGGTTCACCATGTTGGGGCCGTCTGCGATGAGGCAGAGGTGCCTCATCCCCAGTTGGTCTCTGAGAGCGGCCGCGCGGTGGCGGCTCATCATAGTGTGCTTGTGATGGAGACACTCGGTGTTACTTCGCAGGGAACGGTGGAGCAGTTGCCATGCGATTTGCCACCGGAGTACGAGCAGCCTGTTCACGATTTGCGAATGTTTTACGAGAACTTAGATCCAAGTAATCTGCGTGAGACGTTTCATGATGCACAGGTTGCTCTGGATCTGTGTATGAATCTCTTTAGTGGTGGTTATCTGCCACTGGAGCAGCGTGTGGCTGCAGAGAATCTCTATTTTGCAATCTGTCATCGAATCCGAAAAATGGCAACGATTGTTGGTGATGAATCTGAGGACATACGCAGTCTTGATCGAATGCTCTCTGATATCTACTTCACGAACTTTTCACTTTTTCAATCCATGCCAGACTCCTGGGCGATTGATCAAGTCTTTCCCGTGATGCCAATTCATCGTCTTGATGAAGAACCCACGCGGCACGCGGTACTCGGTGATATTACTTGTGACAGCGATGGAAAGGTGGAAGCTTTCATTGGTTGCGGAAAGCGTCGTCGCACACTCATGCTTCATCCCTATCAAAAAAATCAGCCATATCTCCTGGCTGTTTTCATGGTGGGTGCTTATCAGGAAATTCTTGGCGATCTGCACAACCTCTTTGGGGACACTCATGCCGTTCATGTGGATATCAAGAACGGTGTGCCAAAGGTGCAAACGATCGTCAAGGGTGATACCGTCAAGGAAGTGTTGGAGTACGTGCAGTACGAGGAACGTGAGCTCGTTGACAAACTGCAAGAGGCAGTGGAGGACTCCGTTCAGTCTGGTCAAATAAATAATCAGCAGGCAGGTGAGACCGTGGCGTTTTATGAACGCGCTTTGGCGGACTACACCTACTTAACCACCAGACGGCCTTAACAAGCAGAGGGCTTTAACAAGTAGAGGGCAGCGATCAGAGTTGCTTCCGGATGGATCCAAGTCATCTGTCCTTCTGATTCGACTGGCGATGAAGTTCATCGCCAGATTCGGCGAAGAGGCTCGCGCCGTTGCCTCCCCCCCCCCCAAGGCGTTGAACTCAATTTGCGGCGTTGAACCCAATTTGCGGCGTTGAACCCAATTTGTTTTGAGCGGCTTGTCGCCCTGTGGGAATGAGGACGTGCCGACTCTTGGAATCCATGCTTCGCCTATTTTGAATGTTTTTTATTTGTGATGTTGCAATAAAACAGGCCAGAAACGTGTTGGACATTTCTGTGTGGGGTTTGCCTGTTATGATAGTGGTACACCAGCGAGCGATTTGGCAGTGAGGATCTTGGGTTATGCGTCTGCTGTTTTTTTGCAGACGAAGGGCCCAACGCTCACTCGAGCCAACGCTCACTCGAGCCAAGGTTCACTCGAGCCAAGGTTCACTCGAAATAGGGCTCACTCAAACCTTGTCAGCGTGAATGTTTGGGGGAGGCCCGTCGGAAGTCGTTGGCTTCAGAGCACAAATGGTGGAACGGTCGAAGGAACTAGAGAAGGCATATTTCGGAGGATTCGAGTTGCACATTTTTACGATTGGTGCGTTAGTCGGATGGAAATCCGTTCTCAGCATGCTGCTGCTTTCTGCTCTGCCTGTTGTCATCAAGACCAATGAGGGTGAGCAGATCAAAGGAACACTTCTCGCAATCTCGGACTCAGCCTTGAAGGTTGAGGTGAGTGGTCAAGAGAGAAACGTGAGTTTTGAATCGCTCCTGAGTTTGGAGCCAGAAGAGGTCGTAACGAAACGCGGACCACAGTATTCGGTCGAGTTGCAAGGCGGTAGCCGAATCGCAGCAGAGGCAATTTTCAGTGAGGACGAGGTGCTGGAATTGCAACCCAGTGAGCAGGATGCTTTCAGGGTACCCATGAAGCAGGTTCGCTCGATCCGCTTTCGCCGGGGCGACCCTGAGACGGACGCCAAGTGGTTGGGTTGGTTGGAGCAGGATCAGCGGAAGGATCTACTGATTATTCGACGTGACGGCGCAACACTGGATCCTCAGCAGGGGCTAATCACCGGGGTTAAAAAAGAGACCATCGGTTTTGACTTGGAGGGAACACCGGTTGATGCGCCAATTGAGAGATTGGAGGGAGTGATTTTTGCGTCTTCTTCTGATGTCGCTAACCGTTCGAACATTTTGGTCAACGATCGGTTCGGGTCGCAGTGGCGTGTTCAACAGGTCTCGCTTGAATCTTCCTCAGAGACGTTGGAGCTTACGATTGGTGAATCAGTTACCCATCGGATGCCGCTCCAGCAGGTGACCTCCATTCGTTGGTCTGCAGGCATGATTCTGTTGGCAGACGTCGATGCTGCTGAGTCGAACTATTCACCAGGAATTCAGAGCAGGGTGAAGTCTTCTCTGCTCGACGCTTTTTTTGCCGCCGATCGTGAGGGCGAAAATGACTTGCGGATGCATGGTGGGGCAAGTGTTGAGTACCGAGTCGATGAGGGCTTCACCAAGCTTGTTGGATCGGTGGAGCGTCATCCTGAGGCGAGAGAACTTGGAACCATGAAGGTGATGATTTCCTTGGATGGTGATGAAATTTGGACACAGCAGATCACCGGTCGACAATCAAAGGGCTTTGAGATCCCGTTGGGAGACGCGAGGCGTTTGGTGATCCGCGTTGACTCGGAGAAAGACGGAGACGTTGGTGACACTGTACGAGTGGCTCGTCCAAGACTTGTGAAGTAGCACGACTTGTAAAATGACCGGGGTGACTGAACCCATGGCCGCATCATTTTGGCGATTTTGAGAGAGAAATATGAATCGGGTTGCCCGAATATTAATATGGATGTCCCTTTTGGCGGGGATCAGTTCGCCGGTATTGTTGCGAGAGTGTCTTGCGGAGGATGGCATTCAGCTGGAGTCGATTTTGCTCGATGCTGAGTCGCAAAGGATCGATGCGATTGCTCGCGCGGTTCCTTCGGCGGTGAGTGTGTTTGTGCCCGGCGGCGGCGGCGGCGGCAGCGGGGTACTGATTTCTCCAGAGGGTTATGCGCTGACTAATTTTCATGTCTCCAGCCCTGCTGGATCGTTCATGAGATGTGGCCTGAATGACGGGCAAATCTATGACGCGGTCATCGTTGGGATTGATCCGGTTGGAGACTTGGCGATGATTCGCCTGCTGGGGCGTGATGATTTTCCTTACGCTGAGTTGGGGGATAGTAATCTGGCTCGACCTGGTGATTGGTGCATGGTGATCGGGAATCCGTTTTTGTTGGCATCCAACCTACAGCCAACAGTGACCTGGGGCATCCTGAGTGGGGTCGGCCGCTACCAGTACCCATCTGGGACACTCTTGGAGTACGGTGATTGCCTGCAAACCGACGCTTCGATTAACCCCGGTAATTCAGGTGGTCCGCTCTATGATGCGTCGGGCAGACTACTCGGAATTGTCGGGCGTGCCTCGTTTGAGAAGCGTGGTCGAGTGAATGTCGGTGTTGGTTACGCGATTTCAGTTCAGCAGGCGAAGAACTTTCTCGGAGCCTTGCGTAGTGGAAGAATCGTCGACCACGCGACGCTTGGTGCAACGGTAGCAACCGAGCCTGATGGTGGTGTCCGAATCAGTAACGTCTTGGAGTCAAGTGATGCGTATCGTCGAGGTCTGCGGTACGGTGCAGAAATTCTCGAGATTGACGGACGAGTGGTGCAGACTGCAAACGAGGTGCAGAAGGTCTTGGCAACACTACCGAGTGGATGGCGGGTTTCCATCCGTTATCGAAGCGAGGGTGAAACAAAAAGCACGCTCGTGCGATTGATGGGCGTACATCGAGAGGATGAATTGCTTGAGAAAATGGCAGCTGCTTTACCGCCACCACCGCCAAGGCCCCAGCCAAAACCAGAGGAAACGCCGCAGGAGCAAGATGGACCCGCTCAGCCGGATCTCGGTAAAGGACTGGAAGGCTTGAAAGACGCAGAGGAAGGCGGTCCAAAAACTCCGGAAAAGTTCAACAAGCAAGTTCGCGATCCTAAAATTCCTGAAAAGGTAGCGGATCAGTTGATCGATCGACGAGGCTATGCAAATTACTACTTTAATCAACGGCAGCAAGAGTTGATTCACAACGAACTGATTGATAAAGCGCCCGTCGAACACATCTCCAAGGCATCCACCTGGACAGTCGTGGGGACATCGCAGGGTGATCCGGGCGTGCCATTTCGCTGTGTTGTTTCCCGTGATGGGATGCGATGGGAGTTAGGTGATGAGTCAACCGAGTTTGAGGGGAAAAACGACTTCTACGAGGCAATCAACAGCCGATCAGCTTCTTCCGTGATTGCCGCGTTGGATGGATGGCGTCGATTGTTGAGAGAGGGTCCAAAGAAATTCGGTGAAACCTATTACTTTGGATCAGTACCACTTTACGGTGAGCGTCCGCTAAGAGATTGTCTCATCGGAAACGATGGTGAGCTTGAGATTCGTTGGTTAACTCATCCCGATACAGGGCAACTTGAAGCCATGGAGGTTTTTGCTGATCGAGATTTGGATCCACTTGAAGTTAGATTCGGCTATCAAGACGAGGCGGGTAATCTCAATGAAACTCCAACGTCGATGGATCTTCGCTTTGGTGTGGACTCCCTTTTGAAGCTGAAGATTGATCAGTGGGAGAGTGAGCCGGGTGAGGAATCTCAAGAAGCTGCTGAGGGCGAAGAGGTAAAGCGTCCTGGTAGTGCAGAGGTGTCGGTATTGCCCGTTCCGAGCGTTTCCCACGCTCCTCCCGTGGTTTCGTTTTCAAATTGGGAGTCAGGGCTGAAGCACTGGTTCGATTCGCTTGAGCATTCATTGGAGGTGACCGATGAATTGGGTTGAGGATCCAGTGCAATCACCATCGAACGCAATGTGCCGATTACCGCTAAGGTTGTTTTTTGTTGTTTTGATTGCGATACCATTTATCGATTTGCGAGCCGATTCACCCGTGGTGGAGTTGGCCAGAGAGTCACAACGAAGGGTGGTGAAAATATATGGTGCCGGGGGAATCTCGGGGCTAGAGGCGTATCAAAGTGGGTTTCTTGTTTCACCCGATGGACACATTGCTACTGCATGGAGCTACGTGCTGGATGTTGAGCCCATCGTCCTCTTGGATGATGGGCGTCGGTTCGAGGCGGAGATAATCGGTTTTGAGCCCTCCTTGGAATTGGCGGTTCTAAAAATTGACGCCAGCGAGCTACCATACTTTCGGTTTAGAGAAGAGCCCGCGGTCCAGTGGGGTGACCCGGTGTTGGCAATCAGCAATCTCTTCAACATCGCCACCGGAGATGAACCCGCGAGCGTAATGCAGTGAACGATCGCATCGGTTTCAAAACTCAATGCTCGTCGAGGTGTGTTAAAAACACCATATTCAGGGAAGGTTTATATTCTTGATCTGGTTGCCAACAACCCAGGGGCGGCAGGCGGTGCTTTGGTTGATAATACTGGCCGTCTGGTCGGAATGTTGGGCAAAGAACTTCGTGATGGCGAGACAGGCGTCTGGTTAAATTATGCGATTCCAGCTTCAGCAACTAAGGGTGTCATTGGGGACATCATTGCAGGTCGTCTGACAACAAAAGTTGATGCTGAGGTGCCGTTACTCCCGCGTGATCGATCGCATCAGCCCGAGACATTAGGTGTCACGCTTATTCCGGATGTGCTCGAATCAACGCCGGTTTACGTTGATGCGGTGCTTCCAGACGGTCCAGCTTGGAAATCAGGCTTGCGTCCTGATGATTTGATTTTGCTGGTCAATGGCCAGCGTGTCGAAAGTCAACGGGTAATGCGTCAGGTACTTCGGACGATCGATCGCCGTGATGATGTTGAGCTATCGATTCAAAGAGAGAGTCAGATTTTGCCGATCACGATTCGCCCCTAAATGAGTGAGGTATCCTGAGAGTTACTTGGAGCTCACGGCGATTTCGTTGGATTGGTTTTATGAGTGAATGGTTATTTAGAAAGGGTAAGGTACTCGCGATGCGAGAGCCAAGATCTGCACGGTTCCAATTCATTGGGCTGCTGCCTCTGTTTTTCATGTTAGATGCTCAGTTCTCGCGAGCTCAGTCTGTGTCTGCTGTTGTGGGTGCTCAAGTGGCAAATCCGTTAACTGCGGCTCCGTCACCACAGGCAGGCTCAAGCTCCGCCTCCGAGTCGGTGGTGAGTCCACTTGCAACTGACTCTTTGAACAATCGACAGACGTTTGATTATCAAAACGCGATGGCTTCCGCCGTGCGTCGTGCTGCGGAGCAGTGTCTCGATTCTGTGGTGTCAATCGAGGTGATTGGTGGTGTGGGTGCAGGGATTGGAGAGGTAGAGCGTGATGCACCGAGTTCCGGAGTGATTGTTGACGCCAGTGGTTTTATCCTTTCGTCGAGTTTGGTTTCATCGCGTCCGAGCGCGAGTTTAATCGTGGTGTTGAGTGATGGCACTCGGCATGCTGCACGGGTGATTTCGAGTGATCAGCATCGGGATTTGGTTTTGTTAAAAATCGATGGTGTCACAAAGCTCAAGCCCATGCAATTTGCCAAGCAGCAGTCACTTGCGGTCGGTCAGAGTGTGATCGCTGTGGGCCGTTACGGTGAGGACAATTCACCGCTTGTAAGTCGAGGGATCTTAAGTGCAGTGCAACGTCTTGATGGCATTGCGTTGCAGTGTGATGCACGAGTCTCGCCCTCCTTTTATGGCGGACCCCTCATCGATCTTTACGGACGTAATCTTGGTGTCCTGATTCCTGCAGTTGCGGAGGGAGGTGCTGAGTCCTCGACCAGTTGGTATGACTCTGGAATTGCGTTTGCGATCCCTTCGGATGTGATCGCCAGAAAGCTGGATCGCATGAAACAGGGTGAAACGATCAAGAAGGGTGTCATCGGAATTGTCGGTAAATCAAGCGATCCCTACGCGGAGGGAACTCAAATCGCAGCCGTTAGACGACGGAGTCCTGCTGAGGCTGCAGGCTTGCAGGTAGGTGATGAAGTCATCCAGGTGGCAGGGGTAGAGGTGCGGCGGCAACTCGATATTCGTCAGGCATTGGGGCCACATGATGCGGGCGAAACGATTTCAATCAGCTACCGTCGCGGCGATGAACTCGGCAAGGTGGAAGTGACCCTGGCGGATTCGATTCCCCCGCTCGACCCACAGCGTCTGGGTTTGTTGCTCTCCAATTCGACCGAGGTTGATGGAGGTTTGTTGGTTGATGACGTGTTGCCGATCAGTCGTGCAAACTCCGTTTTTCAGCAGGGTGACATCATTGTTGGAGTCGACGAGTTGAAGTTAGAGAATGTTTCTGGGATGCGGCAGCTCTTGATCACTTCGGCACCGAAGAGTTCTCTGAAGGTGACAGTGCTTCGAGACATGATGAAAGAGGTACTCACGATTACCACTGAGTCCGTATCGGGCGATTTTCAGAACAAGTATCCCGATCTTTGGAGTCAAGTCGAGGCTGCAGATTGGTCAGCGAAGCAGTGGAAACTTCCCGAGGCAGGCAACGAAGCCGCGGTGGTGGCTCCGGGGGAGAACGCTGGAGGTGGAAAACGCCTCGGCTTGTTGTTGCTTCTGATGAATCCAGGTGAGGGAGCACCCCAAGCCTTGGTTGAGTCGTGGCAGGAAGCTGCAGAGGAGTCCGGTGTCATTGTTTGCGCTGTGGCTGCGGAGGACCAGCAGCGTTGGTTGCCTAAGGAAATAGATATCGTGACGCGATTTGCAGCTTCACTCATCAAACAATACCCGATTGCTTCTGAGGCAGTAGCGATCGGAACCACGGGGGCTCTGTGGGGTGGAGATGGAAATGCGGCCGACGCGATGGCGATGGCTGTTGCCTTATCCAAACGCAAAATTTTTCACGGAGTCTCGGTTTCTATGAAGGCCCAACCTCCAAGGATTCGCTTACCTGAGAATCAAGGTGAGGATAGCTTTCAACTGATGCTTTCTGCAAAAGCGAGTGCGGATCTTCCAGAATGGACAGCCGCATTGACTAGGGCGGGGTATCCCGTGGTCACTGGCGGAGAGGTTGATCAAGCTGCACTGCTTCATTGGGTGAGACTGTTACAGGCTCTCTGAGGAATGGCTTTCGTTAGTTACATGATCTTCTAGAAAAAAGTTTTTGAAGCCTCCATGAGTTTTATTACGTGATCAAGCTTTTCCCCGTGCCTCGAGATTCCTTTTCGTCTTGGAGAACTTGGCAAAAGCGATAAGAATCAGAGATTCGGGGAAGGCACGTTTTCAACTCAACAACAAGTCAGGATCAAGATTGATGATAATTGCTGGACAGCTCGTTCTTGGTTTCGTGCTTCTGGTTGTGGGTGGCGAGCTTTTGGTCCGTGGAGCGTCGGCGTTAGCGGCAGCTTTTCGAATATCACCTCTCGTGATTGGTTTGACGGTCGTAGCCTTCGGGACCAGCGCACCCGAGTTGGGTGTCAGTTTGCAAGCCGCTTTGACGGGTAATGCGGATGTTGCTATCGGAAATGTCGTTGGCAGTAATATCGTGAATGTGCTTGTTGTTTTAGGTGCCTCCGCACTTGTTGCTCCTTTGATTGTGTCGCGTCAACTGATTCGACTTGATGTGCCATTAATGATCGTCGCTGCAATCGGCATGTGGGGCGCTGCTCTGGATGGTGTGATCAGTCGCGTCGAGGGTTCCATTATGTTCGTGTCCCTCGTCACCTATATTGCCTATAGCATTCACGCAAGCCGACGCGAGAGTGTCGATATTTCTGAGTCGTCCGATTCAGCGTCAGAGGCTAAGAGTGGTTTGAAACATCTGCTCTGGCAGGCAGCGCTATTAATTGGGGGACTGGCTCTTCTCTCTTTTGGTGCAAAATTTCTGGTAGCAGGAGCGATTTCCATTGCAACCTCTCTGGGTGTTAGTCAACTCGTTATTGGGTTGACCGTCGTCGCAGTTGGCACAAGCCTCCCGGAAGTGGTGACATCGCTGGTCGCCAGCTACCGAGGTCAGAGGGACATTGCGGTCGGTAATGTTGTGGGTAGTAATTTGTTCAACGTGTGTTGTGTTTGTGGGCTGACAGGTATTTTTGCCCCTGAGGGAATTCCCGTTGGAGCGCAGGCAATCAATTTTGACTTGCCTATCATGGTGGCGATTGCGGTGATCTGTTTTCCCGTTTTCCTACTGGGCGGTATCGTCAAACGCTACGAGGGTGCTTTGTTTCTGGTTTACTTTGGCTTGTACACGGCATTTCTTGTCGTTTCTGCCACGAATCCAGAATCTGCAACCAGCTTTGGTCGCACAGCGCTGTTTATCGTTGTGCCGCTGACGATTTTTGCACTTGGTTTTTCTTTTTGGGATGGGCGTCGATCAGCAGGTGCGCGTGGGAATCATGGATAGGTGCGTATCGGAATCATCGATGCTTGGCCCCGCGGGATGACTCGGCGATGACTCGGGGAAGTGAATGACCTCTCGCCCCAGTCGCAAAACTGCAGATTTCACAGATTTGTTTTTTTCCGGTTACGTTCGGTCGAAATTCGTCCGATTCCCATCTCTGCGTCCTGAGGTCGGCTTCGTCGATTTCTTGTGTGTCGCTGAGGTAATCCCTCAGAGGAGCAGGATTCAACGAAGCAAATTCCTTTAAAAGCTTGTTTTTTAGGGGGGTTATCGCAATTTTGATACTCTTTCGAGCGAAGGGGATTCTTTGCGACTTGGTTCTACCGAGGGGAAGCGCTGAGAGGTAGTTCGTGCGCTCGAATTGTCCAAATGCTCAGAATGGCGACTTGGCGGTGGATTCAGCGGGAAAACTCGGCAGATTACGGGAAATAACTCTCAGCGAATCCCCCCATTAGGACTTTCCAGCCGGTGCTCTCTACGCTATCTTTCGACCTCTACATACGTAAATTACGGAAAGTTCTCGAGACTCAGTTCAGGCTGGACGGATGACAAAGGCTAAGGGTAAGACCAAAATTAAGACCCACAAAGGTACGAAAAAGCGATTTCGCCTCTCTGCAAAGGGCAAGGCAATGCATCGCAGCAGTGGTACCAGTCACCTGGCACAAGCTGTGTCGAACAAGCGGCGACGAAACCTCCGCGGGACGACTTCGGTAGATACCTGTATGGAGCCTACGATTCACGCAGCGTTGAACGGAAACAGCTACTAATCGTGGCGTTAGCCATAGCGGTGATCGGCGTGAATCTTTTTCTTTTCACACTTTCGCTGGTATGAGCAGACGACGTTCATTCCGCGTTGTTGGTTTGAATACCAACTGCGAGCTGCTGTGTGAGTAGGGATCGGGACTGGGTTCAACGGTTCTGGTCGGGGTCGTTCTTGATTTGTTGAATAGCCTTCAGCAGTCGAATGCTCCAGATGTGTGTCGGATTCGCGAGTTGAGGTAATGAAGTTACTTCAATCGATTGAAGGATTCTCCGCATCAAACTTGTGAACGAAAGAAACAGAAGACAAGGATATTGATTCCAACCATCTGGGTTTAACTTCGATCGAGTCAATGATTATTCATTGCCTCAAATCGAGACCTGAGATTGGTATTACTAATTACTGAAAAGATGAGGAGCTAGTTATGCGTACCACTACTGGTGTGGCTCGTAACCGATCAAAAAACCGCCTGTTCAAACGAGCCAAAGGGTATCGTGGTGGTCGCGGTAATTTGACAAGAACTGTCAAAGAGACCTTACTGCGAAGTGGAGCCTATGCGTTCCGTGATCGACGTCGTAAGAAGCGTGAGTTCCGTCGTCTATGGATTATCCGAATCAGTGCTGCGGTTCAGTTGCACGAACTTCGTTACAGTGAATTTATTCATGGGTTGAAGCTTGCCAACGTGGAGCTTGATCGAAAAACGTTGTCCGAAATGGCAATTCACGATCCTGATGGCTTCAAAGCCGTCTGTGATCAGGTGAAGGAGTCTCTAGCCGCAAAAGCCGCTTCTTGACTCCCGTTGCTGCTGGCTAGAATCAGGTTTGCGATAGCACCGGTTTTTAAAATAGATCAGAATGAAAAGGGTCCTTGTGGCCCTTTTTTTATGCACCTTATTTACCTCAATCTACGACGCATCCAATGTCGCTCCAGGATTTTCTCTCCTCACTAGACGCTCTCGTTGCTGATGCTTCCGCTGCGTTCGAATCTGCCGTCGATACCGAAGCTTTAGAGGAAGCACGAGTCCAGTACTTGGGACAGAAGAGTGGCGCTCTTCGTGACATCCAAAAGCAAATGGGCGGTATCGACGCCGGTGATCGAAAAACGGCTGGTATGCAGCTGAATCAATCAAAAAACGCGATACAAGCCGCATTCAGTGATGCCAAGGGCCGCTTGGGAACCCACGAGGAGGGCGGGATTGAAGCAACATTTGATCCAAGCCTCCCGGGTCATCGTCCGACGCTTGGGCATGTGCATCCGATTACCCAGACCATCGAGCATTTGATGGAGATCATGGGCCGAATGGGATTTGAAGCGGCGGAGGGTCCAGAGGTAGAGGACCCTTGGCATAATTTTGTTGCTCTGAATATTCCTGAAGATCATCCAGCGCGAGACCCGTTGGATAATTTCTATCTAGCGACCGCTGAGAGTGGGAGTGATCCTTCAGGCGAGGGTGCTCAGTTGCTCCGAAGCCAAACCAGCACCGTTCAAATTCGAGTAATGGAAGAGAAGCAACCGCCGATCCGTGTGATTTCGCTCGGTAGGGTTTATCGACCTGATGCTCCAGATGCCACGCATTTCCCGATGTTCCATCAAATGGAAGGTTTGTTGGTAGATCGAAATGTCACGATGGCGAATCTGAAAACGGTATTGAGAGTCTTCGCTGAAAACTACCTGGGGACTGATGTCGATATTCGTTTCCGACCTTCATTTTTTCCGTTCACAGAACCCAGTGTCGAGGTTGATTTTTTCTGGAACGGTACGTGGGTGGAGTTTGGCGGTGCGGGCATGGTCGATCCCAATGTTTTCAAAGCGGTCGGCTATGACCCGGATGAGGTCAGCGGGTTCGCTTTTGGACTCGGCGTTGAGAGGCTTTGCATGCGTCGTCATGGGATTACAGACATCCGTGACCTCTATAGCGGTGACCTACGTTTCCTGAAGCAGTTTTAGGTCCTTGCCGTAATTACGTGCTAATGCCCTCCCTCCCTTCGCATTTTGAGCTGGTTACCTCGCTCGTATCGAGCTGGCAAACGAACCGCGTGAAGATTGTCTGATGTGTCTTGAGTGAGTTGACTAGACGCTCACCCTGACACATCACGATCGCAAGGCAATTGCATCGGAGGGAGATTGTCAGATCTCCGTGCGTTGTTCGTTTTCCACACAAAGGGGTAAGGTGAATCAGGCAGCCAGAAGTTACGCAGAAATGCGTGCTACTTCAAATTCGAAAAGACGTTCGAGTCGAGTCAGAGCAAAAATTTCCCGAACGGTTTTAGAAACGTTCCCAAGGATAATGCGAACGCCCCGTCGCCGCGCCTCGGTATTGATCTTAATGAGCTCGTTAAGACCGATGCTGGTGATTTTCTCAATCCACTGGAAATCAAGCATCACATCCAGATTGGAGGATTGTTCCTTTATTTCCTCTAGAATGTCGTCCAAACGCCCCGTCACATCCTGACAGGATCCAATCTGGTTCAGGTGATCCTGCTCCAGAGTGATGATGTTGTCCAACGCTTCGTGATCATGTGCACCAACTTCGTGTGGATCATTTTTCACAGCGGAACTCTTCTCTTCATCCAAGTGGAGAACGCGGGGCGAGCAGTTCCTTCAACGCCCGAAACCCGAGAACCATACGATACCGCTCTGAAGTGCCAAAAACAACTTGATTGGCTTGGAAATCGCACCCAATGAATCGCTTTGGGGGTGAATGACGCCCTTGTGGATCAATAAGGGCGACTCTGTGGTGAAAGCAGGATTTTCGGTTCGTAGAGATTCTCGTACCGCGTTGGAGGCAGGCAACGGGGGTGGTGAAGAGAATGCCTGCGGCAGAGTCGCCAAACCAGAGTAGCCGATCTTTGCAACGCGTTATCAAATGCTTTGTCAACCGCCGGGGTAGTTTGGTCGATGCACCTAGTTTGCCAAGCGTCTTTTCAGGCGGCAGCAAAAATAAACAACATTTGCAATGACGATTGAAATCAGCATGTGAGTCGCGTTTTTTGTAGTCTCGGATTTATTCCTCTCATGAATCAGGCGTCTTTTGCAATCGGAATCAGCCGAAGCAAGCTCCACGCCATGATGGGGAAAATCGGTTCAGCTTTTGACTTTAATGAAGCGATTTAGTGAATGTCTTCCATGGCTTATCGGATGGGAACCGATTTCCTCTTCTAATTCGGATAACTGGACCTGTTGACTGCCACCAGGTTTATTCGCTGGAGCGTTAATCTTCAGCAACGTTTTTGGTATGGCTAGCCACGGTTAATGCAGGATTGCACTGGATCAGGCGATGACTCTAGCGAAGTCGCTTCGCGAAACGGTCACTCGCAGTTGGGAGGGGCAGTTGCGAGTGACCGTTTCGGCGAGGCGTTTGTCAGGGAAGAAACGGAGTCAACGATGCAGGACTCTGACCAGACCAGCTAGACACGGGTGTCCTGCTGGCAGAAGGCTCGAGGGAATGAGAGAGCCAATCTAGAGGAAAGATAAAAGTTGCTTCGAAACCTGATGGCCTGACAATGAGTTGGGTTGAGCGTGAGGGTTCGGATTATTGGGGAGGTATTTGATTGGTTTCGAGATTTCATCTCCTACGGATGGCAAGGGAGTGACCACCCATCACAACGCCGGTCGTCATCAGGGCAACACCGAGCCAGTCCGGTGGAATGATCTTCTTTTTTGGTTCTGGATGCACGGTCATCAAAAGGGAGGTGACACTCGATCGTGATGCTACCTGCTGCGATTTTGAAACTTGAGCAAGCGCTCGAGTTGCTCCTTCGCTCAGGACAAAGGAATCAACCAATTGAAGCTGTATTCCAAAGAGGATGACGACAGCTCCGGCGAGGAGGTAATTTTTCGAGTTAAAAAACATCGTTGCGATTCCAGAGCATTTGGGCACCGTTTCTTCTGAACCTCTCCGTCGATTCGCCCCATGAGGCGTGACGGATTCTTAATTGCACCGCTTCAAACTTGATCAGAAATGGATTCTGTCTCGTGGTCAGCCAATGATGCTGACATGAATCGCACTCCAGTAGATCGTGTCGCTGAGGGTTAGCATCGGCGCGATGTTCCCCTGTGCTGAGGTCGTAATGGATAGAAACGCATCACGATTGATATACCGATGGTGCCAGCGGGAACGGTCGTGCCAATTCGTGCTGCCATGACAGTGATGGGTAAAGTGAATCAAGATGAAATGCTCTTCTTTCTACTTCGGCTAAAGCCGCGAGCTAGATTGTGATTTAAGAGGAGCCAATTTAATGAGAGTCATCTTGAAGCAAGGATTCTCTCATGGTTTTGATCAAGACATAGGTCGTCATGCCGTTCGTATTGATGATTATTTCCTGAACGGTCAGGTGCCTCTTCGCGTCCACGCACCCAGGTTAATCCGTGCTCTATTGACAATGCCCGATGGACTTTGGGGTCTGCATTGAGGATGTAATGAATGATTGCATTCAGTGTGACAGATGATTTTCCTCACGGGTTTATCTGTCAAATCGCAGCGGCAATTCAATTTCGGGGAACGAAATTGCTGAAGATACTTTGGACCGATTCCTGGAGTGGGTTTAGAGTTGATTCACCCAGCAGGTGTGTCTGGTTGCTCTGCATGATGGCAGCGGCGACCGATTGGTGGTCCAGCCAATCGTCAGGGCTGAATTCCCGTGTGTCGACGTAAATTTCGCTAAGATTATTCGTTAATTTTGGGACCAGGTAAAAGCCATCAGCTCCTCTAACCACATGGTAGTGCGAAGCCACATACATCATGATGACGCCGGTCAGGACACCAAACAGAAAGCGTGACACAACAATCCCCAATTTAGTCGAAAGCGAATACGGACCTTTCCTACACCTCAACTATACGACTTAAGCACAGGTTGCGGCAATAGAATCCAAGATTGCACCGGATATTCCAATTTTAACGGGGTTATTAAATATTCAGCTCGGTTCTTTTCGCTGTCGGGGTGTGGCGTCAACCCGACGATTGGCTCCCAATGATTGATCATTCTAAAATTGATTGACGGTTCTCCTTTTCTCTCGTCGTCCGATCTAAGAATTCCTCGTTGCTTGGTGGCGTGCTAGAGACAATTTTGGGGTTTCATCGGTATACTGCACGGATGAAAGCAAATCGAAAAAAAACTGGAGGTTCAGCCTCATCGGGAACCAGTAAGTCTCGGGGACGGCGATCGCGAGCTTCGCAGAATAATTCCGGCAATCGTGGTTCAAACGGAAGAGCGAAGAAAGCGGCAACGCCGACGAAACTTCGGATTATTGGTGGTGATCATCGGGGAAGGCTGATTGATTATCACGGTGCGGACTTTACACGTCCCATGAAGGATAACATTCGAGAGAATCTTTTTAATATCATTGGACCCTCCATTCGGGGCCGTCACGTGTTTGATCTGTTTGCGGGAACAGGGGCTCTTGCTTTTGAAGCTCTCAGTCGTGGCGCGCAGTCGGCCGTGATCATTGAGCAGAATCGACAAGCTGTGCAATTTCTCAACCGAACGAGTGAGACTCTTAAGTTAGAACCACGCGTCTCGGTTTTGCACGGTGATGCGTTTCTTGCTGGCGCGGCACAGCTCACTGCACCAGAGGACGACACGCCTTGGGTCGTGTTTCTCTGTCCACCCTACGCGCTCTGGGACTCAATGTTGTCCGAATTGAAAGGTTTGATGAACCGGTTTTGGGAGCACGCACCGATTGGAAGCATTTTGGTAGCGGAGACAGAGAAGAGTTTTGACCCGGAACGATTCCCGAAGGCAAATTGGGATTACCGTACCTACGGCAATACACGCTTGGGGTTCACGGAAAGTGAGCCGAGGTGTGGATTGAAGCTCTAGTTGGTATTGGGCGAATACTCCGGCGAGATCTCGAGCTTTTCTCCTGGCACGACGGATTCTTGTCTCGCTCCAGTTTCTGTTAGCTGCCAATCCGGAGCCCTGCTAGTGAAACTTGCTCACAGGGAATGAAATCTATTCTGTGGAGTTTTTTCCGTTCGCTTTAATGAATCGCTATTTGAGGAATCAACCGTTTGTTCGTTCTGGCAGGATCAAACGGTTTTCACCACAGGTAAGAATGTATTGGTAGTTAATTTCCTTGATGACCGATGAAGAGGTCATCTGCATGATGGATCAATGGTTTGGGTTTGCCCCCGGACCGCTATTATGTCCGCGTGAGACGCTGAGGATTTCCTGCAACTCCGAATGGTTGCACCGATCCTTGAGAGTAAGCCGATGAGAGTAAGCCGATCCCAAAAATAACCAGATCTTGCGATACACGTCCGGGGCACGGCTTCGTTGGAGCGTTACATCGCTCCGTTGGCGCCATTCGAGATACCCTGATGCCATCGAGATATTCTTTGGAACCATGTTCGACTTTTGGTCGTATAATTAGGGATGGCCGAGCTTAATGACTTTTACTTTGGAATTGAAATGTTCACCGGAACTTCCGCCGCCACTGCAAATTTTCGCCTGCTATTTACCGTCGCTTGTCTCGTGGTCTCAGGCAATGTGAGTGGACAGGAAGCACTCAGTGAGACCTTGTCCCAGCCGGAATCCTCCCAGGAGCAGGCGAGTGGCAGCAATCTTGAGTTAAACCTTAGCGACAACGCCGCTCCTTCCAACGATACGCAGCAGAGCCCAGCGGCCAATGTCAGCCCAGCGGCCAATGCCAATCAAGCGGAAGCCTCACCGAATTCTGCCAATCCTGATGCGGGTCAGGAGCCTCCAGAGGGTTACCAAGAGGAATTGGATCGCCGGATCAAGTTGTTTCAGGATCTTCGGTTAGAGCTAGAGGCTTCCATTACCAAGCAGCGTCAGATTTATATCCGCTATGTAAATCGAGAGCAGCACGGTCCTCAGTTCCGTCGCTCTTACTTCGATCAACGCATCGTCACTCGGGTCATGATGACTAAGGTTTACGATGCTGCCTTGGATATCCTTCGCATTGGCATCGATAAGGAAGCGGTGACCTACATGATCACGATGTTGCAGCATCGTCATGGGATTGGTCAATATGATTACCAGACCATGGAAGGTGCTGCGAGGCTCATTGATGGTGGATCGAATTTGCAGTACCTATTTGAGGTGGCCGCACGCTCCGCGGTTGTATGTGGGCAATTTGAAATGGCCAAGAAACTTTATGAAGCCCTCCCGGACGAGGATCAGAAAGATATTGATAAGCGTCTCGAGTATACGATCGATGCGCTCGGTAAAGAGTACGATATCGAAGAGAAACTTCGTCTTGCAGAGTTGGAAGCGGATAATTTACCCCAAGTTAAATTGAGAACGACACAAGGTGTGATCGTCGTTGAGTTGTTTATCGATCAGGCACCCTCGACAGTTTCTCATTTCATTCAGCTCGTAGAAGACGGATTCTACGACGGAAAAGACTTCTTTCAGGTCATTGAAGATCTCCTGGCATTGGCAGGTGATCCGGACGCCACCATGGATCCCAACGCGAAGTTTCTCGTCGATGAGCACCAGTTGCCGAATGCCCGCTCTGGGCTGCGCGGTTCTTTGGTGATGGCTAAAGTGCCGAGAGAAGGAAAAGATTTGGAGGAAAGGTTCTTTGCAAACTCAGCAACGAGCCAGTTCGCTATCTTGCTGACGCCTCTGGTCAACGCTCAAGGTGATCAGACGGTTTTTGGCACTGTGATCGAAGGTATGGAGGTAGTCTCACGGCTCGCGCGTGTTGACCCCCACAAGAAAAAGAAGAAAGGTGAGCAGCAGATTCCCGCGGACAGCATCATCGAGGCGACCGTTGTTCGTCGCCCCGACCAATTGCCCGGTCCCGTCTTTGTTCAGGAGTGATTGCCCGGTTCAGTGATTGCCCGATTCAAGGGTCGGCTTTCCCAGGCATTGTCAACGTCCATGCCGTGACGGCGTGGGGGGAATATTTTTTGCGTCTAATGGACCGCCTCCGCTCACAATTGAGAGTGTTGAACTGAATTGGTCCACGGATCAGATTAACGCGTCGAGTTCATCGGTAAGCGTCTTGAATCGCCGCAGCGTTGTTTCCACAGGTGCAGGGCTGGTCATGTCGACTCCTGCATCCCTCAGCAGGTCTAACGGGTCCTTGCTGCATCCGCCCTTCAGGAAGTTCAGGTAGTCTTCTAGTTCATTTTCTCCACCTTCGAGAACGCGCCGTGACAAGGCAATCGCGGCACTCAATCCCGTTGCGTACTTGTAGACGTAAAAAGCACGGTAAAAATGGGGGATGCGGAAACACTCAAGGTCCAGGACCGGATCGATTTCAAACTCTGGTCCAAAGTATGCTTCGAGTAACTCACGATAGACTTCCTTGAATGACTGGACCGTGAGTGGCTCACCGGCCTCCGCCATCTCATGCGTTCGTTTCTCAAATTCAGCAAACATTGTTTGGCGAATGACGGTTGCACGGATGCTATCAAGTTCATTGTTGATCAAGTAAGCTCGCTCTTGATCAGTCGAGGCGCGATTCAAAAGGTGCTCTGTAAGCAGTTGTTCATTGAAGGTACTCGCCACTTCGGCAACAAAAATCGTGTAGTTGTAGTATTCAAATGGTTGGTGATTAGCTGAGTACCAACTATGCATCGAGTGTCCTGCCTCGTGAGTCAGCGTGAACACATCATTGAGAACCTCCGGCTTAAAATTCATCAAGATGTACGGGTCGCCATCGAACGTGCCGCAACTGAACGCTCCACTCTGCTTACCTCGGTTCGGGTAGCGATCCGCCCAGCGGCCGCGAAGGCCTCGTTCGAGTGTTTCGGTGTATTGTGTTCCCAGTGGCTGCAACGAGGAAATCACAACTTCCACGGCTTCATCCCATTGGTGCACCTTGTCTAGATTGCTGAGGATAGGAACGTAGGTATCGTAATGATGAAGTCGATCAAGCCCCATCTTTCGCCGACGCACATCAAGATAATGATGAACGGAAGGAAGTGAATTTCGGACCGCTTGGATGAGGTTGTCGTAGACTTCCACCGGAACGTTGTCCGGGAACAGCGCCGATTCAAGGCTACTGCTGAAATTCTTAACTCGCGAGTAGTAAACGTCTCTCTGAATGCTACCGGACAGCGTCGCTGCGAGTGTGTTCTCGTGAGCAGAGAATTGCTCGTAGTATTGGTCGAAGGCGCGTTTCCTGATCTCACGATCCGGGTTAATCAAGAATTGTCCAAACGTAGCGTGAGAAAGTTCAGTCGTATTGCCTTGATGATCTTCAATTTCACCGAAGCGAAGATCCGCGTCATTGAGTTGTCGAAACGCGTTTCCTGCTGCGGAAGCCATTTCTCCTTGCATCGCAAGTAAGCGTTCTTCCTGATCAGAGAGTGTGTGCTTTCGGTACCTCAACAAACGCTGCAACTGCAGTGCAAAATGCTGAAGCTCTTCAGCCTCCAACATTTCACTGATCGTCTTTTCGGGGATCGCCATGATTTCGGGACGCATGAAGCTCGCCGCTTGCCCAGCACGGACTGCGAGATTTTGAAATCTGGCTTTCATCGCCTGATAATCGCTGTTGCCCTGATCTTCGGTCGTTTTCAAGAAGGCGTAGGTTCCGAGACGCTCCGCCGTGCGATCAAATTGACTGTCAAAGGTTAGAGCTGACGCAAGGGTGCTGGCGGATTCGCCGAGTTTGCCACGGTAGGTTTCGAACTGGGGAATCTGCTCTTCAAGTGCGACAAAATCTTTCTCCCAGGCGGTATGGTCAGGATACAAGCTGGAAAGATCCCAGCAGTCTTCTGTGTTCACATCGTCTCGGGAAAGCAACGGATTGGTTGTCATGGGTGGTATGCTTGCTTGGGGTAGGCCATCGGGTTGAGTTGCAGACCGGCATTTTGCTTTTGCAACGCAGAACTTTGTTCTTCAGCTGCTTTCCGGCGAAAGGCTGATCAAGGTGGCGATCCGATCAGCTGACAGTATGAGACAGTCTTACTGATTCGTGAACCCACGGTGAAATGAGCCATCTAAGTCAGTGTCCGCAAAGCTGTGGGGGTACCGCAACGGACTCGGTACTCTGCTTGTCATCCTTGGCCAGCTTTTGATCCATGAATCAGGATTTTGGATTCCAAGGAATGACGCTTCCCTCAATAGGATGCGTTCCTCTGGTGTCGCAATCAGGTTTTAAATCTTTTGCAAAAGCTCTCTGGCTTTTGGCACCGCTAACTTTGCAGGGTAAACAACGAGATCACGCATCAAGTAATTCAAGGAATGCTCGCATCCATGCGGGATGAGCTGGCCACGCAGGAGCGGTTACAAGGTTTCCATCGACATGAGCGGAGTCCATTGTCTCAGCGGGTGCAACGTAGGTCCCACCGGAGACGGCAACTTCCGCACTTACCGCAGGGTAGCAACTGCAATGCTTTCCCTTCAGCATTCCCGCTGCTGCGAGAATTTGTGGGCCATGGCATATCGCAGCGATCGGCTTGTTGGTTTCTCCAAAGTGTTGCACCATCTCCAGAACCTTTTGGTCGAGCCGAAGGTATTCAGGTGCTCGTCCACCAGGAATCACTAACGCATCGTATTGAGAGGGGTCGGTGGTGTTGAAGTCGGTGTTGATGCCAAAATGATGGCCGGGCTTTTCACTGTAAGTTTGGTGACCTTCGAAATCATGGATTGCGGTGGCAACGGAATCACCAGCTGCTTTTCCCGGGCAAACGGTGGCGACCTCGTGACCAGCACAGAGCAAGATCTGGAAGGGGACCATTGCTTCGTAGTCTTCCACGAAATCACCAACGATCATCAATATTCGCTTACCGCCCGCACCCAAGCCGCTCATTGTTCTCTCCCTGTGAATCCGTAAAAAGTGTCCCTCAATCGGTGAAAACCAAAGCCTGAACCGAGCATTTCAGCAGCTGGATTTGACGTTGCTGAATTGACGGGTTGAAAAAAGTGTCTGGAGGCGCGAGCTTTCGCCGTGCCGCCGAACTGTCGATCATCCGATTGCCGAGGATATTATGTGTTGAACTCGGGCGATTCATCAACGTGACGGACCCTATTCTCTCAGAAGGAATGCCTCGTGCCTCTACCCGCCTGCGGCGCCGATTCTGATCGTTTTACCCAATTTTCGCCTCTCCGGGCCTCACTGAGGCAGGCGATCGAAGCCCGACGGAGAGCAAATCACCTTGAACCCGCCAGATGGGGGCAGGTCTGCTTCTCCCGAAAATGCGAGTTGGGACGGGCCAGCCTCAGGCCAATCGAACCGGTCGAACCGGTTGTACCTGATTTTTGTGACGCTGAGGATTACAAAACATTCGCGGTATGAAGAACTGTCGAGTAAGCTATCAGGACTGACGATCTTTCCTAGAGACTCCAGAGTTCCCATGCTGTGAGCTCTCGGAACCGATCCAATTACCTGACGGGGAATAAGACTCACGTGTGTTGTTGGTTTGGGGGATGTTCGCGTCTCCTTTTCTCATCAAGAGCGTTCCTGCTATTACCCGTCAAATCATCAATTCAAAGCAAATCATCGCCTGAGAATACAGGCGATCATTCCGCTTCGGCGTCACGAGAATGATCGTAAGGCCGGCTCGGAACCAATGAAGGGTGTGACTCCTGATGAACCGAATCATCGCAACCTGTTTCGCTGTATTGGCAAGTTTTGGCGGAATTCAAGCCGAAGACTTTGTTTCACCCGTTGTGCTGGAGAACCTGGGGCTGGGCCAAAGTTGGGCTCGACCCATTACCGCACCATGGGGTGCCGACTCGATTGCCAGCCAGCAACTGGTTGTGATGGAAGAGAACCCGATTGAGTACCTCGAAATCGTTGAGGCGGCCGCAGAAGCACCGCCACAAGCGGATGATCAAGCGGCTGCTGATTCAGCGTCGAAGGAGCCACGTCTTCTTGTGCGAATGAGAATCGATCAGATTCCCGCCAACGGGCACCTTAGTAGTCGCGAGGAAGCAGAACGTCGAGCGAACAATGAAATTCGACGGCTGAAGCGGAAAGGTATTGAGGCATCGTTGCGTAACCGCACCGTGCCTCGAGTGCATCTTTTCTCATTATCGGATGATGGCACTCTGGAGAGTCGCGATGCCGAGACCGGTGAGCCACTCTGGATGATACGCCTCGGAAATCCTCAGCTGCCGTACATGGAAATCGGGGCAGATCAGAAGCATGTCGTTGTCGTCAATGGTTCAAATATCCACCAAGTTGATGCTCTCACCGGAGAGGTGATGTCAAGTGTCACGACGATTGGTGCACCTTCTTTTGGTGCAACGATCGCAGGTGATTTTGTAATGGTCCCGATGATTGGTGGCGGAATTGAATGTTACCCGATGCGAGATCCAACGATTGACCCGTTTTTGGAAAAGGTCAACGGTAGCGCACTGGCTTTGCCCATTCGATCTCCTGATGTTGGGTCTTCACGGACTGCTTGGGGAACTGACGGTGGGTTTGTCTACGTGATGGAGATGCAGGGTGTACCCTCCCTGCTGTTTCGATTGAAGACTGACGGTATCGTCAGCTCACGTATTGCTGCTGCCAAAGGGAACCGTTTCTTCTTTGGTTCCGAGGGAGGTCAGGTTTACGGAATTCGTGCAACGCGATCTGGCGAAGTGCTTTGGAGTAAGCCGATTGGAGAGCCTTTCTACAACGAACCGCTCGTCTTTGGTGATCAGATACTGCTTCGCTCTGCGTACGGTAATCTGTTTTCACTCGATGCTGCGACAGGTGATCTCACATGGGAGAGTCCAGTCCGAAGCGTCGGTGAATTGATGGGAGTCATCAACGGAAACCTCTACATGACAACACTGAGTGGGAACTGCGAGGTGATTGAACTGAGCACCGGTACCTTGGTCTCCGCTCCGCAAGACTTACGACCCAGTGATTTCGTGTTTAATTCGATCACCAACCGTCTCTACTTAGTGAGCCAAGATGGTCACGTTCAGTGTATTCGTGCCGACGGAGAGGACATGCCAACTTTCCACCACGAGCTAGAGAGCCCTGCGACTCTCGAAGAAACGACCCCAGATGCGACTCAGAAGCAGGGGCAGCCTAACGGCGGGGGAGCTCAAGGTAACGATCCATTTGGTGCGGGCGGCAATGATCCGTTCAACGCGGGTGGCAACGATCCTTTTGGCGCCGAGAAGGAGAACGGTAACGATCCGTTTGGCGCTGGCGGCAACGATCCATTCGGCGGAGCAGGCGGCAACGATCCATTCGGCGGTGGCGGCGGCGATGCAATGGAGGATCCGTTCGGTGGAGCGAATCCTTTCGGTAACTAACGTCCGTTCAGGACTTTGGTTGTCATGTTTCTGAAATCATGATTGCCGAGCACATCAGGCTTTTGCTGGCCAGTGTTCGGCAATTTTCTGTTGTAGGAATTCAGCGCTCCTCATGAGCTGGTCAAAACCATCAACGCCATCTTCGATGCTGATCCAGTTCTTATCAAAGCCAGCTGCCTTGAGGATCGTGAAGATCGCGTCATAGTCGTTGAGCCCCTTGCCGATTTCACCGTGACTCAGTCGTTTTGCGTAGCCTTCGGCACCAGTCTCATCGGCTCGAAGATCCTCAATCGTTCCTTCGATAAGGTAGCGATCGCTCGCGTGCATTGTGACCACTCTCGTGGCAACTCTCCTCAGTAAATCAAGCGGATCCTCGCCCGCAAGAATTGTGTTGCTTGGATCGTAATTCACACCAAAGTTTTTCGCCGTGACAGCATCAACGAGATCGCAAAAAACATCCATCATTTGTGCGAATTCAGGATAGTTCCAAAAGTCATCTTTGTAATGGTTTTCAATAATCAGTGTGATTCCTCGTTCGGCTGCGTAGCTCGCGCACGAATCAATGCAATCTGCTGCAAAACGAATACCGTCTTCCCTGGCAACCTCTGGCCGCCGTTGTCCGGATAGCACCCTGCAATACTGACCTCCAAGTTCGTGCGTCATGTCGATCCAGAACTTTTCTTTCTCAATCTGCTCCCGACGAAATTCTTCATCCGGGTGTGTAAAGTCTGGTGAGCAACACATCATGGGGATCACGAGGCCTTTCTCTTCAACCTTTCGCCTTATCGGTGCCCATTGGTTTCGGTCTTGCATTTCGAGAAAACCCGCGTACCACTCAAGGCCTTCAATGGGTAACTGCGACGCCATGTCAATCCACTCGGATAAGCTCATCGTGCCCTCTTTACACAGGGCTTGCATATAGAGTTTCGGGAACGCGGCTAATTGCGGCATAGGATTTTCATTCTTCGAATCAGAGTTGATCTTGGAGTCCAGAACGTGAAACGGATCCGGGGTTATTGAGTGAGTTGACAAGCCCCTCGCTTAACTGAGGGCGGCACGTCTTGGAATGTCGCGTGAACGGATCAAAGGGGGGCAAGACAGTTTGGAAAGGACTGTTACATCGATGGCTTGAGCAACGATTTGACAATTCTTCCCTCGTGCATGGTTTCAAAGGCAGTGTGCCAGTCCTCCAATCCCCAGATGCCGCCAATGATTGGAGCCACGTCAAGTTGTCCGTTGGTGAGCAGGGCGAGAACCCGTTCCCAGATCGACCAGTGGTGGCTGAAACTTCCCTGAAGCGTCACATTCTTTTGCACCAGCGGATCAATCGAGAAGTCCAGGGGTTTCGGACCCCAGCCGACTTTAGTGATCCATCCTGACGGTCGAACCAAGTCAATTGCAAGTTTCAGGGTTTGAGAGACTCCTGCTGCATCAATGATGACGTCAGCACCCAGTCCGTCTCGTTCCATTGCCCAGTCACGGGCATCGGTGAGTGTCGTGCATCCGTATTGCTTGGCAATCTCGAATCTTGCGGCATCGGATTCAAGTCCCAGGATTGCGACATCACCACCACAAAGCTTGGCGACTGCTGCACATAGGATGCCGATTGTGCCCGGCCCAATGACCAAGACGCGATCGCCGGGAGCGATTCGCGAATTACCGACCACTGAGTTGTAGGCAACGCAACAGGGTTCCGTTAATGCGGCGTGTTCGAGCGACAGCTGATCCGGCACACGATGCAAACACCTCGCAGGGACTCTGGCATATTTTGTCATCGCGCCGTCAACGCCGTAGCCAAAGCCTTTTCGGGTGGGGTCGAGGTTGTATCGCCCTTGTCGGCTCATGGGATTATTGAGGTCAATCACAGCTGCAGTCTCGCTTGCGATTCGGTCACCCTCCTTCCATCCGCTGACCCTCGAACCCAGTTCCAGTACTGTTCCTGCAAACTCGTGTCCGAGAACGACGGGGTAGTTTACAGGCCAGCTATGTGATGCGGTCCACTGATGCAAATCACTTCCACAGACCCCCACCGCCGCAACTTCAACCAAGACATCTTCGTCCCCGATTTCTGGTTTTGCGAAGGACCGAATCTCCACGCTGCCCGGATCCGGAGCAAAATTAACAACAGCCGCTGAATCATTCACTGGTTGGTCTCTCCGTAGGCATGAACATTTTCACAAATCAAACGCAGGGAACTCTCTAGATCTCCCGACGCGGTTTTGAACGCGTCCGCATCAATTGTTAGAGGGGCACCCAGCACGACCAAGGGTGCACCATATTCAGGACATTGGATGGCCTGTTCAATACTGAGTCCACCGACAGCTTGCACCGGAACCTTAACGGCTTGGACAACCTCTCGCAGATCATCTAGCGGACTGGGCATCCTCTCACCACGAGCCGCGATGCCGCGACGTTCGTCGTATCCGATGTGATGAACGATGAAATCGCAGCCAAGGTCTTCAAGTCGACGTGCTCCATCCACCATCGTGTTGTAGCCGAGGTTGTCGCCCATCACGCCAACCCCGCAGTCTCTTCCTGCTTTTACGACACACTTAATGGTTTCCTCATGTGCTTGAGCCATCACAACGACGTGCGTCGCACCTGCTCCTGCCATCATTTCCGCTTCCAGGTAACCGCCGTCCATCGTCTTAAGGTCAGCGACAATCGGTATTTCAGGAAACCGTTCTCTTAATGCTCGAACACCGTGCAATCCCTCAGCGAGGATCAAAGGCGTGCCTGCTTCAAGCCAATCGACTCCAGCTCGAATCGCCATCTCGGCGGTTTCAATCGCCTCCTCGATGGTCGTGAGATCTAATGAGATTTGTACAATTGGTTTCATGTTTAGAAAAACGGTGATTGGGTTAGTTGGGTAATGGTTTTGTTAAACTTGTTTTTTGTCACAGTCCAATCCAGAAACTTTTACTGGCGGATCTTGCTCGTACGGTGAATTCCAGTCTCAGAATCTAATTGTGATGGAGAAATGGTAGACCGCGGACCGAACAAGTTTTATCTCACTGGCATGCAGAAGATCTGGCTTTCCTTGCTTACCTCGGCATCCCCCCGTGTTCTTGATGCTGATCGATCTATTTCTCACTTGATTCGATCGCATCTTCAATTAGCTGAAGTTGTCGGAGAAGCGGAGGTGAGTAAGGAGATTGTTTGAGTGCAAGTTTTTGCATTCGCATCGCATTGTCATAATCATTCAGGGCGAAGTAGCATCGGGCACAGGTGTCCATTTTCGCACTGTCATTTGAGATATCTAATGACTCCAGGCTGTATTTCAACGCTTTCTCTTTGTTACCTACCGTGTTCGCGACGAGCCATGCATATTGATTGAGTTGGTAGCCCAGTTCCACGGTAATTGGAGCTCCAAAGCGTTTTGCATCCTCGCGTAATTCTTGAATGGATTGCTCAATCTGCCGAATCGTTACCTGCAAAGTCCTTTGCACGAGGTTTTCCCATGTTTCATCGCCCTCTGTTTGATACATGGAGATCAGGATGTCGACGTTGACGGGGTAACGTTGAAAGGCTTGTGCCAGTAGAGGCCTTGCCTCCTCTTGGTTCCCCTCTTGGATCATTGCCAACGCCGAGTGGTACTGGGCGCTGCTTATAATAAAGGCGTAATTGAAGGTGCTGAGGCGGATGAGTTGTTGTTGTAGTTTTGCGTCTTTCTGAAGTCGATTGACCAACGGCATCAAGGTGTCGGCGACATCGCGGTGACGTTGAAGGTCTGCCAGTAACACCGCAAGGTCAC
>CAXQOB010000138.1:0-18456 GCA_964225475.1 Candidatus Nitrosopumilus sp.
AAGCTACGTTCCAATCGGTCCACCCTCCGCATGGTGCGGTCACTGGTACTTCCCAGGTTCCAGGTAAATTTCGATCGGTGCATTCCTTTGCGACTCGTGCCAACTTGGTCGAATCCCAGACCGTTGAGCCATGCATTTCCATGGGTCGTGTTTCACGAGCGAAAGAAAAGTTTGTGACTGAACGGAAAAATCGTCAAGAGCAATCTGCTTGAGTTTCTGACGCTCGTGAGAACAGAGCAAAATCTGAAATGCTATCGGGTCATTTGCTGCCCTGAAGTTGCGCTCTGAGCAACCGAGTTCTACGATACGATAAATCTCGGATTTGTGAGCAGAAATGGGTGCACAGAGGTAATGCATGACGGATTGGTAAGAAGAGGCTACCAGTCCATGGCAGGTGCCGACGCATTGGATTCCAAGGCCCTGTCTATCTAGTTTTTTACCTCGTGAGACCCGCATGATTTGGAGCAAGGGGAAATGCTCGTGCCCCAAAAGGGGTGTCTGCCATCGAAGTAAATCATGGAGTTTTGTTTGGTCTTTGTCTTGCCTCGCTATGATAGCGACCCTGTTATTGGTTGGTTGTCACAGGGAGAGTGATCAGGTTTCTGAGATTCTCTGAACGATCTGCTTCTGACTTGAGTCACAAATGATGCTCGCGTTACGTTGGTTGACCAATGGGCATCTCTGCAATGGCCGCGGCATTTAGGTTGCCGATTTTCTGGCGACCACTCGATGAAAGTGCAAGCATACTTCGCGATTGACCACGCGTCTGAGTCCCTCGACGAGGCATTTTGGTTCATTCTCTGACTCGCCCTGAGCGATGATTTTATCGAGCGGTGTGCCCGGCGCGACGGAGAACGTTCGTTGATTGATGGTCTGATTACCCGCATCAAGTTCAGGGATGATGAAGTGACAGGTGGCGCCAAATGTGAGCATCCGTTCATTGTGAGCGTCATGGTAAGGGCGAAATCCTGGGAATCCCGGAAGAAGCCCATGATGGAGGTTGAGGATGCGTCCCCCTGCAAATTGCCAACACGTCTGCGCGGGAAGGATTCTCATGTACCTCGCCAGGATCACGTAGTCGATATCAAACTCGTCCAGTACCTTGATCATTTCCGAGTCCTTGGCCGAGCCTTCGTCGTTGCCAATCATTCGGAATGGAACATTGAACTCTTGGGCGAGTTTTTCGAGTTTGCGACGATTGGAGATAATCACCGCGACTTCCCCTCGAACAAGACCGTCACGCACCGATTCAAGGACTGCCCTCGGTGTATGTTCGATAAACGTACAGCAGACTGCGAGTCTTGGCTTTTCAGCGTTCTTTTCGCTGCTCCAGACGCGAATTGCTAATTTGGTGTGATCGCCTATTTGACGCATTGCATCCACTAGGGGGCCAAATTCATCCCGGTCGATATCCATACGGCAGAGCATGGCGAAGATCTGTTCTTCATCATGGTCGTACATTTGAATCTCGGTGATCCTTGCGCCCCTGCCCGTGACGTGGTGAATGATCGGGTCAGCCAGTCCTCGATTGTCAGGGCCAAGTGCGGTGATGACAACTTCCATGTTTTACTCCGAGGATCTCTGTCTAGTGGAAGGCTCTAGGTTCTCACATATGGATGATTTTGCAAGTGCATCTCAAGGGACGAGCGTTCCTTGTAATGATTCAGGGAGTTCTTCTGTTGGGGTCGCTGGATCTAACTCTCTTTTCCACGTAAAGGAGACTCGGCTTTTCCAGAGGGTTGTTGTCCAGGACCGCTTTATGGCTAGCTTGTCTAGGCTGTTTCTTGTCGCAAGAGTAATGGGTTGCTATTTTTTTCTGAGAGCTGAACTCGGTTCTGGTTATATTGATTGTCTTGAGGATCCGGTCGAGCGTCTGGTTCGGCAGGATTTGCTTTGATGATGATCAAATAGATAGAGAGAACGCCTTGGTAAGCACCTTGATATGGGAGCTGTCTGCAAGTTGGTGTTCTTACATTCAGTATTAATAGAAGACTCCAGTGGTCACAGGTGAGGTTGGATTAATGTCGGTGGCGGAGAAGGTGAAGAAACGACGTCGCAGTGATTTTCCCGCTGATGCGAATCTATGCGAGTATTGCACGGCGAAATGTTGCCATTACTTTGCTCTGACCATTGACGAGCCGGTCAACCGCCGTGATTTCGATTTTATTCGCTGGTATCTTCTGCACGATGGCGCTACCATTTTTGTGGAAGGTGAGGATTGGTACCTTTTGGTCTATACCACCTGTAAGCATCTTCAACCTGATCATCGATGTGGTATCTACGAGACTCGTCCGCAGATCTGTCGTGATTACACGACTGCTGAGTGTGAGTTTGAAGATGATTGGTGTTACGAGAAGTATTTTGAAACACCTGAGCAGATAGATGAGTATGCTGACGCGCTTTTTGGTCCGCAGTTTCCGGAGCCAAATGGTGATCCGAGGGATGCGCTTCGTTCACGCAGGCCCACCGGTTTGCCGATTGCGGTGGTTTGAATGACGTAGGCGTGGGATGCATTTTCCGGTGTTACCGGAGAGGTTTGAGATTCAAAGGGGAGATTCATCCAATTCTTCCAACTCGGCGTAGTCATCTGCGGTAAACGCTGTCATGCTGTTGACGGGCCGTGGAATTGCGGGAAGATTTTGCACTTCTGCGCTGATTGGACCTCGCGCTCAATTTGCGTTTCAGAATGAAGCCCGCTCCCTCGTATTACTCGCTTCTGATCACAGACGGTTTTTAGCATGACGTTAATCCAACCTCGAACGCTCAAGGGTTTTCGCGATTATCTCCCCGAGATGATGATTCCCAGGGAGAGCATGATGCAGACCGCGCGGGAGGTGTTTCGCAGTTACGGTTTTTCGCCGATTGACACACCTGTGTTGGAATACCTTGAGATCTTGACGGGTAAGGGAAGCGATGAAACGGATCGGCAGATTTACCGTTTTCAAGACAACGGCGGTCGTGATGTTGGAATGCGTTTTGATTTGACAGTACCGCTTGCGAGGTTCGCAGCTCAGCATGCAGGAAAACTCGGCATGCCTTTCAAGCGGTATCACATCGCACCGGTATGGCGTGGCGAGAACCCCCAAGCGGGACGCTATCGGGAATTTGTTCAATGTGACTTCGATACCATCGGGACGGAGTCCGTTTTGGCGGATATTGAGGCGGTTGCAGTGATCAACCGTTTGCTGTCGACGCTTGGTTTCGATCGCTTTACGATTCACGTAAATAATCGAGTGATTCTCAGTGGGCTGTTGGAGCATCTAGGGCTCGCGGATCAAACGGTTCCCATCCTGCGGAGTTTAGATAAGCTCGCCAAGATTGGGCGTGAAAAGACGGCAGCCGAGATGTGTCAAGCTGCTGGACTGAGCAGTGATCAAGCTGAGTCCGTCCTGGCGCTTGCTGAGTGTGATGGTGATGCGGAGAGCGTCCTTGGTAAGTTGCCTGAGATTACTGGTGGAAACGAAAAAGCGGCGGAGGGGATCGAACGATTGACTCAGATCTATCAGGGGGCGGTTGCATCGGGAGTTCCATCAAGCCGGTTGCATCTGGACGTATCGATCGCTCGAGGTCTGGACTACTACACCGGAGTCATTTTTGAAACTACTCTCGATGAACTGCCTGGTATTGGTAGTGTTTGTAGTGGTGGACGCTATGACAATCTTGCAGGCCTTTATACCAAGCAGCATCTACCGGGGATCGGCGCGTCGCTGGGACTGGATCGGTTACTCGCAGCGATGGAGCAATTGGAGATGTTGCCCAGTGCTTCGACGCCCGCGAGTGTGATGGTGGCTTTCTTTGAGAAGAGTTATCGCGATGATTATTTACGTCTCGCCGCCAATTTGCGCCAGGCGGGTATTGCGGCTGAAGTTTACCCCGATGCGAGGAAGCTCGGTGCGCAGCTCAAGTACGCTGATCAGCGTGGTTTTCCTCTCGCTGTGATCGCTGGCGGTAACGAGTGGTCCGAGGGTCGCTGTCAATTGAAGCAATTGGCGACAAAGTCCTCCGAGGATGTAACGTACTCACACGATCAGCCTGAGGCATTAATTGAGCGAATTCGTGAATGCTTGAGTGTGGGTGCCGGCTGAGAAAGTGCCGGCTGATGCACGGGAGGCAATCGCAGCAGGTGACGCTTCGCCTTGCCGAGGTTACCGTTATCGGTTGCCTGTTTCTAGTTGCGATCATCGGAGACTGAGTCCGGATTTGAATGAGCCTCCGACGGCTTTTCCAAATCTGTCGAAAATTGCGTTTGGTTTTCTTCGCCAATCGCTGCGTTCTGTCTGTCGGTCTCTGCGACTTGTTTGATTGACCCGAGGTTGGAGTCTGGATTGGTAAAGTCTTTGAAGGTTTGTTGCATGATTCGCAATGTGTGATCTTCGAGTTTCATCATATGGCTGAGACCCGGCACTTCGATCCATTTTTTGGGTGAACAAGCTGCTTGCTCGAAGAGATTGCGACCACGCGAGATATCAACAACTTCATCTCTGTCACCATGAATCATGATCAACGGCCCACGATATTTCTGTAGATTGCTGATTGAGTCGAAGCGGTTCTTCATGATCGATCGGACGGGAAAGATCGGGTAACGCTGAGCTGCGACATCCACGAGTCGATCAAAACTTCGATCAAGGATCACCACTTTGGCACCACGCTCCGCGGCGAGTGCAGTCGCGCATCCCCCACCCAGCGACGTCCCGAATATCGAAACTTCCTTTGGTGAAATGTTGTAGCGACTACACAGAAAATCCATGGCCGCAAGGCAGTCTTTCTGAAGCCCTGCTTCACTTGGTTTGTGATGGTCTTCAAAACCGCGATATTCCGCGGCCAACACGTTAGCGTTCAGCCATGAGGAGATTCGGTGTAACCGTTCATCAAGGTACACGGCGCGGTTGCCATTGCCATGCAGTACCAAGACGGTCTCGCAAAGAAGGTCTTGGGGGGATCCGCCTGAGGAGTGACTGCTTGCCGGTGGAAGACGTTGGGTACTCATTTCCAGAAGACGTCCCCATAACAGGAGTCCGTCACAGGTCCGGTAGCTGACATCAGTGATCGAATCCTCTCGGTTTGATGTCACAAGAGGTTTTTGGTTGATCTGAATCGACGATTGATCATCAAGCTCTGTTGTGTTCGGCTGGTTCTTTGCAACGGGTATTGGTGTTGATGAAAAGGCGTCGGTAGCTGTGGGCTGTGGACGCGTCGGCGGCATGTACGCACCAGGGTAAACCAGTCGGTTCTCGAGCTTTATCAAGGCAAACAGGGTCAACACATAGATGATCCCCAGGGTGGCAGCCATTCGGGCGATGATGCGGCGATAGGCTGCCATTGCTGATCGTTCAGGTCGGGGAAGTGTGGGAATTGCGATTCCGTCCAGACATAAGCGACTCATTTTACGCAGACCCACCGCACACAACAGAGGCCAATCACGGCGTTTCGCGATTGGCCTCTAACAGGAGGGCGGAGTTCCGCTGGAGAGAGAATCAGCCGGTGGGCTGCGAGTCAAAATCAGGCAGCTAGATTTTTTTTGGGCAAGTCGCGACCGATGGTCTGCGAAGATGGACAGGTCAGGCAGCTGAGATTATCACGGATCATCTGAGGGTGGCGTGCGCGACGGGGGCGTTGCTTCTGCGGGCCACTTGTTTTTTTTGTGGTTCCACGCGGTTTCCTCATGGCTGAGTGAAAAGTCTCGTTCGATTGAGTGGGGGGTGTGTTGACGGAGACATCATGCGTGATCGTTCGAAGATGCGGGCTGGTTGGGATGGCGACGGTGTCGCTTTTCTCCTGGCTCCGAATGGTTGTGATCACCAGATTTCCTTGTTCGAGCACCGCGTTGACGATATTTTTTGAGGAAACTCTCTGTCGATCGATCGGGAATACAGGGCCTAGAATGCTCGCAGTTAGTGGATCATTCCATCCACTGAGTGTGATTAGACGTCCACGGTTGCCAACGTGTTGCTCGGGTTGAACGAGGTGGTGTTTGGTATCACACAGCAATTGGGCATCATCGGTGAGGTGCGACGATGCAGGGAGTTGTTCGTAGGAGAGCACGGGACGAGCGGTGTGTCCTATCAAAACCGGTCCAGTGACACTTTTCTGGATATCGTCTGCCACACCACTGAAGCCTGCAAAGACAAGGAGTCGTGATCTGAGGTTGCTGGGTTTGGTGGCTCCGTTTCCTGATCTTAACCGCTGGTTCTTTCGGGTAGCAGCGGGTGATTGGGAGGTTAATGGAGGCAGACTTTTCTTTGCATTTGTTTCAAGTCCTTGCTGCTCTCTGTTCGGTACCGCTGAGAGCGTCGTGGCGTGCGAGCATGATGAATGAAGAAGCGCACTTGATGCGTTAACGTTAAGATGGACTCCTAGATCGATTGCGGTCGTGGAGAACGCCTCGGTGGCGATACCGATTTGGGGGTCAATCTTTGGATAGAGATAAGGCGCTAGCATCGAACGATTGGCTTGCTGCCGAAGATGATTCGCACCGATCTCAATGACCGTTGAGGCCGTGTTGAACGCTGTATCTTTCGGGTCAAAGTATTCCGCGGTGTTGATCACGTGGGTGTCGAGACTACTTGTGCCAAGCTCCAGCATGTTTGGCGTGCATGAAATCTTCATTGGATTGAGGTCTTGCGCCTTTGGGAATGGAGAGATCGCAGTCTGCGAGTCTTGGCGAATAGGAGAAGGATTCACTGAACGCTCAGTCTCGGGCTTCATTTCGTGCAGGCATTCCTCGTGAGCCATGATCAGCTGTACCTTAGTGAACCATCCCGCGGTCACTGAAAGTTGATAGCCGTTTTTAAGTTGCCTCTTTAGGGTCGAAATGCCCACGGATTGAAAGATGAGATCTGCTGCGACACCGCACAGCCCTTGCTGCAAGGAGGGTGCATCGCTGCCGACTAACGAAATCTGACCAAAGGCAAAATTTCGGTGGGAGGGAGTGGCTAAGTCGGCAGCGATGCTCTGATTAAATCCCCGAGGTGGGAGGGTGTCGGTGAGGGAGGGCTCGAGGATTTGAGGGGGCAACAGATGGGAGGCTAGAGAGGAGGCTCGATGCGAGGGGAGCGATGGAGAAGGTCGATCCGGAGAGGTAAACACTGAATCGCGATCATCGGCACGCATCAAGACCGGGAGGTCATGGAATGGAGGGGTGGAGATAGAACGGGGAGAGTGGAGTGATTGAGGTGGATCTTGGCGGAAGACCGACGTCTGTGATTTCAACCAGATGGATAAGTTCTGTTTGCCCGAGTGATTCGCGGTCATCTCGCGGAGTGAATCTGAAGTTTCCCCTTCAGCAGTTCGCTGCTGGTGAAACTTTGATGCAGGTTCCTTCGCTCGCATTGACTTCCTGTCTCGCCCAAAAAAGAGTCCTTCACTCCTGAGTTCGATTCAGGAGATCGATCTGGTGACTGCATGATCAGCAGTCGACTGATAAGTGATTTTCTGAGAGTAGGTATCAGTTTTTCCTGATGGATTTAGCCAACCCTTTGATCGAGAAAGTATACGATTCACGTTCTGTTTACCGATGAGGGTAATCGTACCGATTATGCAGTCGTCTCGGTTTGGGTTGGGTTCAACGATCGCCTTGTTTCGAGGGTAACGGACCTTATGTTGCTGGGGCTTAGGGCTCCTCGCTTCTGACGATCCTTAACATTCCATTTGCAGGGTCCCCTCCGTTTCACGGGGTTTAGCTGGTGTGAGACCTAACGAAAAGGTGGTGAAGCATGGGAGAAACCATTAAACTTCCACGGCAATCGCAGCAATGGAGCCTTCACTTGTCCCTGAATCTTCTGCCGGTGAGCGGATTTGCAAAAGGATTTGCTCCAAGCGGGTTTGGTGTTGTAGCGATTGCCGATTCACAATCCCTTTTCTGCCTAAACTTGAGGCGACCTGATGTCTTTGCGGCTGCTATTCCTTGCTGTTATGTGCGTCAACCTGATCCCTTTCTCGGTACTAAGTGCTGATGATAGGGTTGCGAGAGACCCGATTCGCTTGACACACGGGCCCATGCTTGGCGGGGTGACTGATTCGAGTGTGAGGGTTTGGGTTCGGACGTCGGACCCTGGGGAATTTCATGTTCTTTATGGAACAGACCCTTCAACGCTTGATCAGGTCAGTCAAAAGGGTGAGACGGCAATTGAGGATGACAACACTGGCTTCCTCGTTTTGTCGGATCTGAAGTCGGATACGAGGTACCACTATCAAATTCAAGTAAACGATCGACCCCACGGCCTTCCGGGCACCTTTCGAACGTTGCCCAGTCAGCAGGAGTCGATGGATGCGGAGCACAATCCTGAAGGGTTATTCAATTTTCGCTTTGAGATTGGTTCTTGCGCGAATCAGAACCCGCTTCACGGTGGTGGGCATCGTGCCCTAGCCTACGAGCACTTGAATCGCGACTGGGCGGACAAAGTTCATTTCCACATCATGAACGGGGACTGGCTTTATGAGGAGTTGCGAGACTATCCCTCAGAGGCTTGGCGTCTCGTTCAGGGGATCGCTGATAATCCGATGGCGGTGCAGGTCATGCCAACGGTTGTTGGGGTCTGGGAGAACTACAAGCTATACCTCGGACGCGGGAATGAATTAGCGGGCTGGCATCGCAATGTTCCCAGTTACTTCACCTTTGATGATCATGAATTGGTAAATGACATTTGGGGTGCTTCGGAAGCTGGGAAGCGTCATCGTCGGACGGTTTTCCGAGATATCGGTACCTATGCCTGGCACAATTACCTCGGTTGGGCTAATCCGATGGAACATGAGCATCCCATTCACCTCGGTCGGGGATCGATGAAAGCCGGCAGTGACCTTCTTGTCGACACCTCCGCGGATTTCACAAAACTACCGCTAAAGGAAATGCTTAACTTGCATGTCCACTGGGGGACTCCACAGGCGGGGGTGAATGACATGCGTTTTGACGACGACGCTGGTAATCCAAATTCCTATGTTTATGACATCGTTGAGGTAATAGACGCTCACACTCTGCGTCTTCACATGAAAGCCAAGGTAGATGATCCAGCCCTAAGTTACTCCATTGGTCGAAGGAGTTATGGAAAGTTTCGAGTTGCAAATTGCGAGTTCTATCTGCTTGATACGCGTGGTGACCGAGACATGCATGATGTTAGTGACCGTGGAAAGTCCGGAGTGTCGATGCTGGGTAAACCACAAAGGGATTGGTTACTGAAATCAATGGAATCAAGTGATGCGGACTTTTTCTTTGTGATTTCATCAGTCCCATTCATGATCCCTCATAGCGGTGCGGGTGGTTTTGAGGCCGACGCGGCAAATAAAGAGGAGGCTTGGACTGGTTTTTTTGATGAGCGAGAAATGCTCATTGATCGCTGGGAAGCGATGAACAAAAAGGTTTTCGTGATGACCGGAGACTTGCACAATAGTTTTGCGGTAAAGGTCACTGAAAATATCTGGGAGTTTTGTTGTGGACCCCACAACAGTGTGAATCATGTGCCGGTCAATGATGAGAGTGACCGTCCCGCTACAGGTAAGTTCAAGTTTGGCCCTCGAGAGTGTGATATTCGATGGAGCAGTTACATTCTTCCTGACCTTCCTCGCCTTGAGCGTCTCTATCCGCATTTTTGTGTTGTTCAGGTCAACAACGTTTTTAACATGCCGAAGAAACTGGGCGGTAAACGTCTGGTGGCTTATCCACATCCTCAGGTGGTTTTCCAGTATTACGATGGGCGAACCGGCGAGTTGGCCTATGCCGAAGCAATCTCGCTAGATCGCTAGTTGCGTTCCTTTCGTAGATCTGGTGCCAATGACTCGTTCGAAGCGACACGTTCTTCGAAAGATGAGAATGTCGTCATTTCAACTCATCTTGTGATTACCATTCATCTTTTCGCGCAAATTGATGAACTTTATTAGCATTTGAGTATTTGGATGTCACTGACGCTACTCAGTCAGACGCTCTCGCTATTGCTTGCGGCTGTCTATCTCTTAACGGGTTGGTGGACAGGTGGCTGGCAAGCATCCTTAGGTGTATTGGTCTGCCTGTCTTTGCCGCTTGCCTGCATTTGGTTTCCCGAGGAGCTTGGAGATTTGGGGGCAATTAAGGGGCGTCCGGCTTCCAAGAGCCCTGCTAGCTTGGTTCTGTTCTTTGGGTGGTTCCTCCTGCTCATGCCGCTGGCGATTGCCTTTGGTGGATAACGAAGTGCTTCGCAGTCGACCATCATGGGGCGATACAAGTCGGTAGACAGCCGGCTGGGGAATTGCAAATGCTTGCAAATGCTGGGTTGAGATTCAGTTGATGGTTTGCTCTTCACTTTTTTTGGGTGTTTTTGCTAAAAAATAGCTGCCAGTATTTTTGGCTTAACTATTCGCAAAGGAATGCGACCCATGAAATCGTTCGGTTTACGTCTTGTAACGGGCGTGGCAACCATCGTGTTGGCAGCCTATGTACTCATCATCTCTCAGTCTGATGCGCCGAAGGATGCAAAAGACTGGGCGGCTGTATCAAATACTGACCAGTCTCCCGCCGAACCACTGCAAGAGGACGAGATCGAGCTAAGCCAATTGGATAGTGGTTGGTTGAAACAGCCAACCGGAGGGACGGTCCAGAACATTGATACTGCAGGCATTGATACTGCAGATCTCTCGATCCCTCCCATCGCTGGAGAGTTACCGACCGGAGAAGGTTCACCGAGTAATGAGATTTTTGAGCAAGCCAATGTGCGCTTAGTACAGCATGAGGATGGCGAAGGAGGTCAAGTAGCACCTGCTCTTGGAACGCAGTTGCCAAGTTCATTGGCTCAACAAGACTCAGACGGGAGTTTTGGTTCAGGGTTGGCATCTTCGCAGGGTGGAGATCCTGATTCTGCATGGTTAATGCCTGAAGAGAAAACGTTGGAGGCACCCGCTGAATCCCCGTCGAGCACCTTAAATGGTTTTCAGTTCCCCGCCGGTATTTCGGACCAAGGGACCACTTCGGTGGATACATTGGAAGAGGGAACGCTCCTGGCAGTTCCAAGCATACCCGTTGAAGCGAATCTATCCTCTGAGACAGTCGCGAGTGTGGATCCAGAGGTCGGCTCGGCTCAGGCCTCGCCGGGCCAACCCGGCAACATACTTCGTGAAGGGTTTGGTGAGACGAATGTCCTTCGTGGTGGCAGCGAGGGCGCAGACCTGGGATTCACCCTTTCAGATGAGACCGAGGACACTGATGTGCCACTTGGGCAAGCCGTTGAGATCGGAAGTGGCGTTGCTGGATTGCAAACAGACCCAAGTGGTTTTCGTGGCGGCGATCAGGCCGTTTCCTCTGTGCGTCTCCCTGGGGCCGCAGAAATGAATGAGCGACCTGTTGGCAACGGTCTGAGGACAGATCCCGTGCCTGCAGATGAGGCGGGGCAGATTGCATCAGCCGAGAATCTTGATTCGCAGCTCGGCGTCGATTTGACACCAGGCGGTGCTATTGCAACTTTCGGCTCGCCTCAGGTTTTGGGGGGAGCTGAGGTTAGTGATCAGCCTGAAGAGTTCGCAACGGGATCCGCTTTAGGAAACGAACTCTTTTCACCGAGTGTTGCCGGTGGAGTTGAGGAGGTGGCGACTGTAGCTCCTGCAGGCAATGCTCTCGGTGGCTCATCGGTCCTTGAGGTTGAGGACTCTGTCCCGAACTTGGGAAGCACCTCTGGTGGGAGTGCTTCATCTGCGTTCGGGATGAGTTCAATGAATTCAAACGCCGATGCTGCGGCGGTTGCAACGATGGATTCGCCGGGTGAGCGACGGCTTGAAGGAGCTCAAACACCGAGTGTAATCATTCAGAAACGGGCTCCCTCGGAAGTTCGCGTTGGCAAGGCGGCATCATTTGTGGTGAATGTGCAGAATGTCGGAGCCGCCGATGCTTTAAATGTGGAGGTTTATGATCAGGTGCCAGCTGGAATGCGATTCATCGAGGCGTCACCTGCTCCGAAGCAGATTGGTAACCAGTTGATGTGGCAGTTGGGGTCCATGGCGGCAGGTGAGGAGCGCACCATTACGTTGCAATTGGTTCCCGAGCTGGAAGGTGAATTGGGTAGTGTTGCACGCGTGAGTTTTGAAGCAGCCGCATCCGTGCGTACTTTGAGCACAAAGCCCGAATTAAAGATTGTTCAGCGAGTACCAGAACAAGGGGTTCTGATTGGCCAGCAGTTGGAGATTGAAATCGAGGTTTCGAATCCAGGAAGTGGAGCGGCGATGGGCGTTGTCTTGCAGGAGGACGTTCCTGAAGGATTGGAGCATCCACGTGGTCGACAGCTCGATAATTTGCTCGGAACGCTGGAGCCTGGTGAGGTGCGTCGACAGATGTTGCGGTTGCGAGCAGTGACTCCGGGGATCGTAGAGAACACCATCCGCCTGGTCTCTGACGATGGTCTGGAAACCGAGCATACGGTTTCCGTGCAGGTTGTAGCTCCTGATTTGCAGTTGCAGCTTATTGGGCCATCGCGAAGGTTTCTTGAACGCCCCGCCACCTATGAATTGCAAGTCGCTAATCAAGGCACCGCAGATGCAACGAATTTGGAAATTGCAGTCCATTTGGATCGCGGCTTTACCTTCGTGAGCACCGAGAACGAGGGCTATTACGATCCAAATCGACATGCCGTTTTTTGGTCGCTCGCGCAATTACCTGCTGGGTCACAGGGCGTCGTGCCTTTGACACTGCTGCCGGTAGAGACAGGGCAGCAAGCAATCCGCATCGAAGCAGAGGGTGATCTCGGTGTAACGGTCCAGTCGCAACGTGCAATGACGGTAGAGGGGTTTGCCGAGTTGAATTTTGGAATTAGCAATTCTGGTGGTCCGATTGAAATTGGTGCGGAGACCGAATACGAGGTTGTAGTGACCAATACGGGTTCCATGCTGGATCAGAATGTGAGGATTCAGCTACAGTTACCCCCTGGTTTGGAGCTGATTAGTACCAGTGGTGATGCGGGTACCAATGGGCAGGGCTTGGTTGTCTTTCAACCGATCTTGGAGCTTCAACCAAATCAAATGGTCAAGCACACCATTCGAGTTCGCGGCTTGGAAGCGGGTGTTCATGTGGTACAGGCTGTCGTAGCCAGTCAGCAGAGCACCGTCGCGGTAAAGAAAGAAGAGAGCACCCGCGTTTACGCCGATCGATAATCAGAATGGCTGGTTCACGCCTTAATTGATTTCAGGCTGTAATTCCCGCGGTCTTATCCGGTGCGTCTCTCGGGTCCATGAGAGATGGATCAGCCAAGAGTCGTCTACGGTAAGTCTGTTATCTGACACGCTGCATGTAGGTCATGAAAGCCTTGTCGATGGTGATCAGTGAGTCACCCATCACTTTCTCGAACATTTCAATGCGTTCTGGGCGAGTTCTTTCGGCAAGGGGTTTTCCCAGGCTAAGTTCACGCAGATATTTGACATACTCAACTCGGCGTGTCCGTATAAGAAAATAAGTGAACGCCCAGCTTTCGGCGTAAGCCTCCGCGGCAGTTGATGTACTCTGAAACCTTTGGTCATCAGCGATTAGCGTTGCCAGCGATTCCTGAGGGCGATTGGGTAGGTAGCGTCGCCATCTTGCCAGGTTGACCTGATTGACTCGTCCAATAGATCGCCATCGCCCCGGATTTCGCATGTCAGGTGACTCAAAAAAGGTCGCCAGACCTTCGCTTACCCACATCGGATTGTCGGCGAACCGTCTTTGCATCCCACAGTTATATGCTAGTTGGTGGGTTGCTTCATGAATGATCGTAGCGACATTTCTCTCCCAATTGGGGACATTAAAGGTCGTCATGCGGTTACTTGAGAGGTGGTAATAACCGATCACGCTCTGCGCGGTGTCTCCGATGTCGTCTTGCGCATAGTTGAGAAAGGAATCGTGATCTCGCAAGACAATGGCAACCAGCGGGTATTCCGGTTCTTCCAACTCCCATCTTTGGTTTTTCCAGAACGTGAAGAACCCTCGGTGGAGTTGTTCGAAGAGAGCCCCAACGCGTTGGACGTAGCTTTCATCGCAGTTGTACGCAATCAGATAATGTTGCGTGGGATAGACAGCGAATCCTGGCCCGAGTTCCTCGAGCAGACGCTTCGATACCGTCGTGGCATCGGCGATTGTCAACGCGTCGTTGCTTTCTTGCCGTTCAATGATCTGGTTGGGTTGAATCATCCAGATCCGACTATCGTCCGCTTGAATCATCATGCCGCCATTCTGCGCCTCCACAAGTATTTCCCCGCTTACCCAACGTTCTTTGTTGTCTGAGTCGCGGAAATGTACCTTTTCAATTGCGAGAGCAGTCACGCCGTTTGCAAACGCGAGCATCAGGAGTGATACAGATACCAGCCGTGGCATGATTTGGTTATCCAAGTATGTGTCAAATTGTCGTCGTAGCGAGATCGTCGTGGTCGGAGCGTACGGCGATGGGGTCTGGGTTTACAGAGAGATGGTGGTTGCAGGTTCGATGGATTTCCGATCTTCCGGCATCAGCGTCCCTCTAGTCTACACCACAAACCTGTTATCTCGGCAATCGTCTCGCAGAAACAAATAACGTCAGTCCAATACTGGTTACCCCAATGAGGTACCAGAAAGCCAACGCAGCCTCCTGAAACCTTGCTCCGCTGTGAAGTAGTCCAAATAAACGGCTTCCGACCGTGGTCATGCCAGGAGGCAAGATTGGTAGTGTTGCTGGGAGATCCCCGGATGCGTAGAGAGTGCTAATTAACCATGCTTGGATGAGTGAAGCGCGAACCAGGTGGCGTTCCGATTGCAACAGTCTCGAAATCCAGTTTTTCTGCAGAGTTGAGGATTCGATCATGTGGTCTGGCACCGCTGAGTATCCGGTACGCAGAACCCAATAAGAGATTGGGACCGCTCGCGCAAGAAGTGCCAGTGAGGTGGGGAAAATGGTTAATTCGTATGCGTAGGCGAAGCCAAAAATTGGAAGCTGAAAGAGATGGATCAACGTCATTGCAATGATCGGACCCGGGATCGTTGCGATCGCAAGGGTGGAAAGATCGATTGCGATTCGGTGTTTTGGGAAAGCTCGACTCAAAGAGGCCAACGGCCACGCAATGATTAGTGAAATGGATCCTGTAAAACACGCAAGGATGGCAGTCCAATAGTATTCGTCGAGGAATAGCATCGGTGCTTCAAGTAATCTTTCTACTAAAAGCCACAGAGACCAACCTTGGTAGATCTGGCCATTGATGATCTCAGTATGTTGACCAAGTTTTAACATCATGCTGAAAACAGGTGCGAACGCTGACAGTGTCATGAGTGTCAACGCAAGAAGAGCCCCAGTAAGAAGGGTTTTCTGAGAGGTCTCCGGAACGGAGCCTTCCTCCATATGATCTGAATCTGAGCGTCCAAGGGCTAGAAAGCGTCTGCGGCTCACAAACCACCATGAAATACCCCCGATTAGAAATATTGAGGGCAAGATACAGGTTCGAACGATCGATCCGCTTGAAGGGCTAGCCGCGTAGAGCAGGTAGAATTCATCGGCTAGCGTCCTCAATCCGTAAAGGTCAGCGATGGTCATCTCTGTTGCTGCCAGCATTGCAGTCGCCAGTAACGCAGTAATCCACCAGTGCCTTGCGAGTGGCAATCGCAAGCTCCACCAGGTTCTTGAGGGGCTGAAACGAAGGGTTCCTGAGTCAATCACACTGGTGGGAATTCGGGTGGTACCTAGAAACGTCGCGAGGCAAACAATCGAGGCGCCGACGATACCGTGGATCCATCCTGTTGCCAGCAAGCCAGCGAAGATCCCATAGCTTGAGCCAGCTACCACGCGAGCGCCGGTTTGGGTCATCATCGTTAATCCAAATTTTCCGGCGGTCGATTCCCATGCTACTGCGTGCAGGATCATTGGGGAGGTCGCGACCATCACCTGTATGGCAAGAAACAGAAATCCCAATCGTCGGTATCCAGGAGTGCCTCGAGTAAGTACGAAGGCAGTCCAAGCGCCAAGAGTGCCCAATATCCCAGCGAGCACCACGGAGAAACTCATCAGTTCAAGAGTCAGCAGCGTTGGGCGAAGCCATAAAGACACACGCGGATCTCTTCATCGGGGTTGCAATTGGATGGGCGCGGTTTTCCGTGTTTGTGTCACGCCATCTTGAGCAGGATTCTAACCTTTTTTTACGTGACAGGCGTCCGTTGCCGACCCGCGAGGTTCGCATCAGCACATATTTCTCACCGAGAGGCACCGTATGCCAGTCTCGGTTGCCGAGTTACCGCGGTGATCTTCTTTTCTCTCAGATTGCAGCTTTTAGCTTGGCGGACATGGAGTTGGTGTACATGGATTGGGGCACGAGGAGATTCCTTTTCCATTGATAACCAGTTACTCTGAAAGGCTGCTGAATCTTATACGCAATTGACGCTGTGGCAGAACCACGGAAAATGCTAATCGATTGTTTGGTTCGAGATAGAAACAAGAGAAGTGTTTCAGTGAATCAGGTATGCTAGGTGAGGTAGTCTGGTTTGATGTTAATGGTGAAACCATTGTGCGTTTCGGAATCGTTTCGCTGAAGCTTGGTTTAGTTTGATTCAAAGTTAGCACTGCTTTTTCTTGGTCGATGGATTCGCTTTAGGAATGCCATGAAAATTACAGCGATTCCGCAGCTCTATCGGAACCTCAAGAGATGGCGAGAGATTCTCGCGGTCTTGCGTCGTTACGGCTTGGCCGATTGGTTAACACAATTTCAGTTGCCGTTCCGAGACGCCTTCAAGGATCGGGGTGGGGTTCCGCTTTCCAAGTACACTCGTGAGCAGCGCGTCCGCATGGCGTTGACTGATCTGGGCCCCACTTTTATCAAGCTCGGTCAAGTTCTCGCTGCACGTCCAGATTTGGTTGGTCCTGGACTCGCGCACGAGCTAAAGAAGCTGCGGGCTAATGTTCCTCCTGACACAATGGAGGAGGTTGATCAGACATTAAGACACGAACTTGGCGACGATTACCGGAAACACTTTGAGTCCATCGAGTCTTCGCCTCTTGCGACTGCGTCAGTTGGGCAGGTGCACCGTGCGGTTCTGATCGATGGGAGCCCAGTGGTCATCAAGGTTTTGCGTGGTGCAATCGAGCCGATGATTCGTCAGGATATGGAGGTCTTGACCGGCCTCGCGCAACTCGCTGAGCACGTTGAGGCTTTTGCTGTCTGGCGCCCCACGGAGATGGTTCGGCAACTCGCACCGATGATCACGCGTGAGATTGATTTCGGAAGGGAGAAACAAAATCTCAAGCATTTCGGTGAGATGTTCGAGTCGAGTGGTTTTGATCTCGTGATCCCGAAACCCTGTGAACTACTATGCACTCAACGAGTGTTGGTGATGGATGAGCTATGCGGCACGCCGCTCTCTGATTTCTTGGAGAATCTTTCGGAGCAGCCGGAGCCTATCACTTTGAAAAAAGATTTGTCGGAAACGCTTGCGAATGTCTACCTCGCCATGCTTTTTGACGAAGCGTTTTTTCACGCTGATCCACACCCAGGTAATCTCATCGTGATGGATGATGGCCGCTTGGGGATTCTCGATTTTGGAATGATTGGCCGTATTGATGAGAATTTGCGTGAGACGATTGAGGAAATGTTAATCGCGGTTTCACAAGCGGATCAGCATCGATTGATGCGTCTGATCCGCCGTATTGGCGATGCACCACCGGATCTTGATGAGTCATTGTTGGCAATTGACGTGGCCGATTTCATTGGGACATTTGGTCGTCAGCGTCTTGGTGAGTTTGATATGACCGGGGCTTTGAATAGTCTTAGTGATATGCTGCATCGCCATGCAATCACGCTTCCTAATCAATCCGCTCTGCTTCTTAAGATGTTAATTTCGCTCGAGGGAACCCTGCGAGAGTTGGGAGCAAGCTTTGATTCTTTAGAGGTTGTCCAGTCATTTGTCGAGCGAGTGATGCTGCGACGGCTAAGTCCGAAACGTCGACTGCGGCAGGCTCGACGGATTTACCTTGAAGCGGAGAGTTTTCTCGAGTCAGCACCGGAGGAATTGATCTCGTTAATGCGACAGGCTCGCCGTGGCGACCTGCGTGTGGTTCTCGAGCATCAACGGATCGGACCGACCGTGAATCGAATGGTGCTTGGTCTAATGGCCAGCGCTGTCTTTCTCGGGTCGTCGCTTTTAATGGCAATGAAGGTTCCACCCATTCTATTCCAAGATGAATCGGTTCTAGGAATGCGGGAGATTAGCCTACTGGGTTTGCTCGGCGTTGTAGGCAGTTTCTCGGTGATGATCTGGCTTTTGCTCGCGATTCGACGCACAGGGCAATTAACGCGCGGGAATGAGGATTAGCAACTGAGGGAGCAGGGGTTGTTGCTTGCTTCATTCGTGTTCACTTCTCTCTTGCTTGACGCTCACCCATCCCAACTTTGCGTGAGTGAGGTCGCTGTCGAGGTGAGGGACCGGAAGCGTTTCGGATTGCCCCGTGGTTCAGAAGTCCCGTGGTTCAGTAGAGACTGCGTCTCTGACAGTGTGACAATAATCCGGTCAGGTAAGCGAGCCTAGCC
>CAXQOB010000139.1:0-16935 GCA_964225475.1 Candidatus Nitrosopumilus sp.
ACAGCGATTTGCGAAGCGACCACAAAGGTGATTGAACTGCTTGACGAGGAGCCCGCCCAGACAAGTGAAGCTTTGTGGATGCGTTCCCGAGTGCAAACCGAACAGGATTTGAAACTGGCAGACCTCAACGCTGCCTTGAAAGCAAACCCGAAAAATCTTCGAGCGATGCAAGAACGTGCTGGCATCCGGCTCGAGAACGGTGACGTGGAAAACGCGCTCAAGGATCTTGAGGCGGTACTACTCGAGGACCCCACGAATCAACAGATCGCGGGTGCTGCGGTTGAGGAACTGGTCAACATGAACCGACTCGATGAAGCGATCGACCTGATCACCAAGATACTTGCTGCCTCTCCAAGCGAGGGAATGTATCGGATGCGTGCGATTCTTCACCGATCCAAAGCCAACACAGATGAGGCAATGTCGGACCTGAATAAGGCGATTGCGATGGCACCAAAAGATCCAATGACACTCCTGCAACGGGCGGAGCTCGCATTGGATCGTGATGATGTCAAATCCGCAAAAGAGGATTTCCGTATCGCAACTCAGGTGGCTCCACAGATTCTCAATCTGGAACAGGTCATCGGGCTACGCTCGAGGATCGCCCTGCTGGAAAACAGAATTGCTGATGCGATCAATGACGCTCAGTTACTTGCTGAACGCAACCCTGCCAATACGTTCCATCGGCTGCGTCTGGCGAGTCTTTACACCATGGACAACCGGCCAAGAAAGGCAATTGATGTCCTGACTGGTTTGCTGCAAGCGGAACCAGAAAATGTCTCCGCGCTCCGATCACGCGGAGATGCTTTGTTGAGCGTCGGGGACCACGATAAAGCGATCGCTGACTATGAAGCAGCGATCAAAACCGTCAGCGACGTGGAGATCGATGAATCGGATGCATTCAAGAAGCAGGAAGCTGCGGGGATCTACAACAATCTGTCGTGGGTTCTGGCAACTTCACCCAACGATTCGGTTCGCAACGGAAAACGCAGCCTTGAACTTGGTCTAAAAGCAGCTGAACTCTCGGAGTACAAAGCAGCTCATATTCTCAGCACTCTGGCCGCGGCCTATGCGGAGACGGGCAACTTCAAGAAAGCGATCGAATGGAGTCAGAAAGCCGTCGAGCTGGGGGATCAGGAGAATAACGAGCAACTTGAGCAACTCGAGAAAGAACTCGAGAGCTACAAGGAAGGCAAAGCGTGGCGGGAGAAGCAGGAAACGGAAGAAAACGAGATTCCAATCCTCTCACCTGAAGATTTGATCGACACTTGATCCTCGCCATTGGGAAGCGCCATAGAAGCATCCGAAATTTTTTTCGATGCTTGATGATTGGTTTCCCCCGCTTTTTCGCGATCGCGTGGGGAAAACTTCCTCTCACCGGTGGTAGTGGGGTCGTCAAATGAGCCAGCTCTGGTATCCTCTCCCTGATCAAATCAGGATCGACGACGACCTTGAATTCCAGCGTTTGCCTCGGTACTTATCCAACGCTAGACGCTACCTCTCGAGACCCAACATTGGTACGTGAGGAAGAGAATACGGTCGGAAATGCGGCTGTTCTGATTACCCGGCGGAATTCCGGTGTGCTGACAACGAGTGGTCTCAGAGGGATCTCTCAAGGACACCGTTGCACCGCTGATTTCAGAATCGCCTCCACTCTTCTTCCTGTCGGTTCGTTGGAGCTCTTGATTAGGTCAACCTTTAGGACCTGTGTTTTTTTGCTCACGACCTCGATTTCTACTCACAGCCTACCGGTGCGACTGCATCCGAGAGTGGCAGGAAGCATTGAGTTCAGTGGCGAAGAACCACTTGATGCACCCGATTTCGTTTCCGAATAAAAGCAAGGCAGCACCCAAGCATGACCACCGCAAAACTAGCTTTGGAAGATGGTAGCGTCTTTACCGGCCGCTCATTTGGGGCAGAAGGCGAAATTACCGGCGAGGTGGTTTTTAACACCTCAATGACTGGGTATCAGGAGATCCTCACAGACCCAAGCTATCGCGGACAGATCGTCACGATGACGTACCCTGAAATCGGCAACTACGGGGTGAATTCCATCGACATTGAACACGATACACCCTCTCTTTCGGGGTTTATCATCCGTGAAGAAAGTCGTATCCATAGCAACTATCGCTCTGAGGGTGATCTGAGTTCTTACCTGAAGCGACATCAGTTGATTGGGCTCGCGGGAATTGATACCCGAGCCTTGGTGCGCCGCATCCGCGACAAAGGAGCCATGCGAGGTATTCTCTCAACCACCGACCTTGATGATGCGAGCCTGATCGCTAAAGCGTCGTCCGCTCCTGGCTTAGTGGGTCGTGATTTAGTCAAGGAAGTGATGCCGAGCGACGTCATGACCTGGGATCACCGACTGGATGACTGGACCGAAACCGAAATCGGAGCTTCGTCATCTGAGTCGACCAACAAACATATCGTTTGCCTTGACTTTGGTATGAAATGGAACATCCCTCGTCACTTCGTCTCGCGCGGCAACCGCGTCACCATTGTTCCCGGCACGACATCGGCTGATGATATTCTTCGCCTTGAGCCCGATGGTATCTTCCTGTCGAACGGCCCCGGCGACCCTGAGCCATTAGAATACGCTCACCAAACCATCAACCAATTACTCGGTCAACGCCCGATCTTTGGAATCTGCCTTGGACACCAGTTGCTTTCCCTTGCTTGCGGCGCCAAAACGTTCAAGCTGAAGTTTGGCCATCGTGGAGCGAATCAACCGGTTTTCGACATCGAGACCGGTAAGGTTGAGATCACATCGCAAAACCACGGTTTTGCCGTTGAAGAGGCAACACTGCCTGATTGCCTTGAAATCACGCATCGAAACCTCAATGATGACACGATTGCCGGTGTGAAGCATCGCGAAGAGAATGCTTTCAGCGTCCAGTACCACCCCGAAGCCGCTGCCGGGCCGCACGACAGCCACTACCTGTTCAATCGTTTTCAAGAGCGTCTAGAAACAGCGAATGCGTAAAGAGCAAACAGCCTAAAGGAAACAGCTCCAAAACCAGTTTCCGCTGCACTCAACTCGCACCCCTAACACGTGTAGCCGAGCACAGATTCATACGGCAAAGCTTCTTCCATCAGTCGCGTTCCACCCAGGGATTTCTGCGGTCGTTACCTTTCACCTCGGTCGTGACGAAAGAAACAATCGATTTGATCGCGCCGTCGGCCTGGCTGACCAAGGAAGCGCCGGAAAGATTGCTGTCCAATAATTCCAAGCTCAATCCCGTCACTTCACCTCTGCCGACCTTTTTCTTACGTGCCGCAATGCGGCTTTCGATGCGACGAGCTTCACTGGCGTCGGAACTCGTTTTTCCTGCCATGATCAAGGTTGGCAATTGCAGTAGATTGTTATCATTGAGCGAGGGCTCTAGTGGCAAACCCTTGACCTGTTTCTCAGGCGAAATCAAAACCAACCCTTTAACGTCTTGACCCTGCTTGACTCGCCCAACACTCGGAAAACTCCAGTCTCTCATCGCCCAAAGGTTTCCGAGCACACAACCTTCGCCAACACCAATCACGACCAGTGCATTGAGGTTCAAGTAACCATCGTTGTTCTCGTCCTTGAGGAACGCTTTTGCTTTCTCGAGATCGAGAGTAACAATCGCTTCAGCATCTTTGCGTGAGAGCTTCTCAGGATCGATCTTGGTTTTGTCACCCCGAGCATTGACGTAGCTGCTTGATTTACCATGACCTCGGTAATCTAGTGCCAAAACAGCACATCCCGCTTTATTCAAAGCCGAAGCCAATTTGCCGTAGTTGCCTGCCTGCCCCTGCCATTCGTGTACCAAAAGAACAGTCGTAGCAGCCTTTTTCTGATCCGATGGAAAATAGTAAGCCTGCAGCTCCATTCCATCTTTGGTTTGGAGTGTGATCGGACGCGCTTTCAGTCGCGGATCCTCTTCCTTATTACTCCCTTGAGCAGATAAAGGGTCCGCATCGAGGGCGATTGATACAAAGGCGACAACTAACCATGTCAGGCAGAAACCTCTCCTTGTGGGAAACTTCATTTGATTCATCATGGCCTTATACTTTCCTTTCATCAGAATAAGCTCAATCAGCTACTCACGATTGTGATTTCCGCGGGGTTGGACAGTTCGGTAAATATCCCACTTTATCGTTTCAGGTGCGATCCCTCAGAGGCTCGCAAAACCAATCCAGCCGACGGATCCCCATTGTGCCCGCCAGCGGCGATTCTCTCTACCACTACAGCGTCTTCCTCGACGTTTTCTCATCACTTCGAGGCAGCAGGCCTCGGGTGTATTCTACCCCAATGCAACGATTCCGTTCAAAAAACCGCCCTGTAGCCCGATTGCGATGATCACAACCTGCCTCATCGAATACATTGATGAACCTGCAAATCCTCTGTGGCTGTCAAATTCTTCAGTTCGCTTAAGGCTCTCTTTGAGATTACGTTGCCAGTGCCTGCCGGTCAAACTGCGAGCCATTTTCTTTGCGGTCCCTTACGGTAAAGCATTCGTCAATCCTCTATAATTTGCGACTCAGGTGCGTTGTCCAAAATAGCAACGTTTCAAGCATCTTCGATGCCTTCGCCCAAGCGGTTATCACAAATCCAAGATCCCGCGGCAGACGCATCGGTCATCACTTCCCTCCTTCACTTCGGTGTCACGTGCCTCCAATCGCTCGCAACTTCGCATGCACCCTTGCGGTGTGCTCCCTGACAACTGTCTTCTCAGCTCAATCCGCTTACTGCCAACGAGACCTCAAAGACATTCCTGAACCGGATCCGGTGGCCGAACGGAAACAGATGACGGTTGCTGATCAAGCTGAAGTTAACCTCTTTGCATCGGACCCGGATTTTAGCAAGCCGATTCAGATCAACTTCGACTCAAGCGGGGGGCTGTGGATTGCCAGCAGTGAGGTGTACCCACAAATAGAGCCGGGTCAGGTGGCAAACGATAAAATCGTCGTCGTGCGCGATACTGATGGGGATGGAGTTGCAGATAAGCGCACCGTCTTTGCCGATGGTCTTCTAATTCCAACCGGCATCCTGCCCGATGGCCCTCACGCAGCGTATGTTGCCGAGAGCACTCGACTTGTCTACCTCTCAGACACCGACAACGACGGTGTCGCAGACAAACGCCGAGTGGTTCTCAGCGGATTCGGGACGGAAGATACGCATCATCTTATTCACACGCTGCGATTTGGACCGGATGGATGCGTTTACTTCAACCAATCGATCTACATTCACAGTCATGTAGAAACTCCATACGGAACACGCCATCTCGATGGCGGTGGCATCTGGCGGTATCGGCCCGACACGGGTCGTTTGGAAGTCGTTTGCAAAGGATTTGTGAACCCATGGGGACACAGTTTTGACGCGCACGGTGAATCGTTCGTCACGGATGGTGCGTATTTCGAAGGGATCAACTACAGCTTCCCGGATGCTGTTTTTGTCACCTCCCCGGGAGCAACGCGTTTTCTCAAGGGGCTTAACCCCGGTAGCCCCAAACATTGCGGACTCGAAATTCTCTCCGGTACACATATCCCTCCAAGCTGGTCGGGACAACTTGTAGCCAATGACTTCCGCAGCCATCGGGTCTGCCGATTCGGAATCGAACCCAATGGCAGCGGCTACATCAGTCGACAGCAGCCTGAAATCATTACCACCCAACACGTTGCTTTTCGCCCAATTGACGCCAAGATGGGACCCGATGGAGCACTTTACATCGCGGATTGGTACAACCCGATCATCCAACACGGAGAGGTGGATTTTCGTGATGAACGTAGGGACAGAACCCATGGTCGTATCTGGCGCGTGAGTTTTCCTGACCGCGACTTGGATAAGTGGCCCGACTTCTCCACTCTAAACACCGAACAATTAACGAATCTCCTCGATGATCCATCACTTGCCGTACGGCAATTTTCCCGACAGGAGCTATGGAAGCAAACCATCGAATCAGCCGAAGGTGTTGAAAAAGCAGTTAGTCGCTGGGTCCAAGAGGATCCCGAGTCACGCATCTTGGAGAAACTGTGGATCGCGGAAGTGATTGCCGAACCGGTCAATCAAGACCTCACTCAAATGCTTGCGCAGGCTAACCCAAAAGCTCGCCGCACTCTACTTCGAAGCCTTTGGCGGCAAAGACAGGAATTGGGTCATGATGCAATCCCTCAACTCGTTGATTTCATGATGAAACAAACGAGTCATGAAGACGCGAGGATTCGAATGGAGGCCATTGCGAGCCTCGGCCAATTGGATGCAAATCAATTCCCAACTGCCTTCGATGCAGTCCTACAAGCAACCTCCAAGCCAATCGACGACAATATTGATTTTGCGATTTGGCAATCACTTCGAAAGTTAGATCAGTCATATCAGCAAGGCTCGATCCTGACTGAACTGAACTGGGACGGTCGTTCCAATCAATTGGGTTTTGCAGTGACAGCCATTGGCACAAACGATGCCGCAGAGGTAGCGTTGAAGCGTCTCGAAGCCACGGCGTTTCCAGCCAATGAACAGAATGCGATGGTGCAGGCCATTGCGATTGCGGGTAACGCTCAGCAACTCGGTCGCGTCGTATCGATTATTCTCAAGGGCAGCCTTGAGAATCTCACCACGGACAAGCTTCAGCCGCTACTGAGCCGGACGAGTCGTGACAAGACGGTCCCGGCGAATATCAACCAAGCAATCCAGGACATCTTGAAGGGAAGCAAGGCCCTCTCGTCTGATCAACAACAAGTACTCGCAAAGATCGCTGGGATTTGGAAAATTGAATCCGCCGTTCCAATGCTACTCTCGAGTCTACAAAGTCCGACGACACAAAACCAAGAAACGATCATTACTGCTCTTGGCAGCTTCGACTCAGAGACGGTTCGCCAACAACTGATAGCCCTCACCAACTCTGACCAAGCGTCACTGCGAATTGCCGCAACGAGAGCAGTTGCAAGCCGAAGACCACTCGCAGCGATCCCCGCTCTCTGTAAACTTCTGATCGGTGAAGAGACGCGTGAAGCGGCGTCGCAGATGGCAATTGACTTTGTAGGCAGGAAGGGTGCCGCCGAGCGTTTGGCAGATGAGGTCCGAAAACTGGAAATCTCTGCTGACGTTGCTCGAACCATACTCAGGGGCGTGCAAGGAAAGGGTGGCAATAGCGAGTTAGAACAAGCCATTCGTGTAGCGGGCAAACTGGAGAATGCCAGCTGGGAATTAACGGAGAAACTTAAGACCGACATCCTCACCGCTGCAGCCTCCTCCGGATCGGCGGAACGTGGTGAACAGATTTACCGACGTGCAAAACTGCAGTGCATTCAATGCCATGCGATCGGCAATGCGGGCGGTTTGGTAGGACCCAACCTCATCAGCGTTGGAGGCAGCTCCCAACCTGATTACATCCTCGAATCACTTCTTGCTCCAAACGCAAAATTGAAGGAAGGGTACACCACCCTGACACTCCTCACTGATGAGGGTGAGCTTATCAATGGAATCGTGATTAGTCGAAGCGAAGAATCCGTTCAACTTCGACTCGCAGATGGAAAAGAGGTTTTGATTCCCTCCGAGACCATCGAACAGGAGAAACCCGGTAAATCACTGATGCCTGCTGGCTTGATGGACACACTAACTAAAAGCGAAATCACTGACATGGTCGCATTCCTGTCCGCACTGGGACGGAATCCAAAGTACACCGTTTCAACGGAACCCATCGTGCGAGCGTATGAAACCCTTATCTACAGTAACGAAGCGAATCGCCGACTGAATCGCACCAGCACCGATACGGCGGCGAGTAATGACCCAGCGATGACTTGGCGTCCCGTCACCAGTTTCGTGAGCGGAAAACTGCCGCTATCGGAACTGGACCGCTTTCAACAACATCGCCAAACGCCTCCCACCTCATTCGTACGATTCATCGTCGACATGCCCACCGCTGGAATTGCCAAAATCGAATTGCCAACCAAAGGTATCGAAGCTTGGGTTGATACCAAGCCGACCCCAGCGGTTGACCTGAAAAAACTCGAACTCAAGGCAGGTCAACACGTGATCGTTCTAGGGATTGACCGAAACCAGCAAGAAACACCTTTCGCCGTGCGAGTGGGTGGAGACGCGAGGTAGCATGCGAGTGAAAAACAAGACACATTGCTCCCCACTCGGCTTGAACGCGCGGTGGGCAAGGGCAAACCCACGGTCATAAAGTCGCAAGGCCTGCGAACACTTAATCAACGATCTCAGAATGGTTGCTCATCCCCCGTTGCGATACGCCCGGGTGACTTCATCAGCGATCACTTCGATACCTCTCTGGATGATTGCTTCGGGCATCGCAAAGCTGATTCGAAGACATTGCTGCTGATGCCTCCACTCATCTCGACTGTTCCCGTCGACGTCACAGTCCCCGAAGAAGAAATGATGCCCAGGAACCACGAGAACCTCTCGTTGCTTCAATCTCTCGTAAAGCACTTGAGAATGAATTGGAAGGTCATCAAACCAAACCCACAAAAAGAAAGCACCTTCACTGAGATGCACTCGATAGGGAATCTTGTCGTCAAATGCTTCTCGAATGCATTCCTGCGTGAACTGCGACTTATTGAAATAAAAGGGTCGGATCACCTCACGACTCAACTTGCAGACCTCACCACTTTCAATCAAAGGCTGCACGATCGCTTGCCCTAAATTGGAATTAGCGAGTCCGACGATCGAATTCATCGACTGAATCATCTCAACGACATCGGGTCGAGCGATCACGGCGGCCGTTCGCGTACCGGGCAAACCTAATTTTGAAAGACTGAGCGTGAGGATCATCTGATCATCCCAACGCGGCTGAATGTCTCGAAAGATGACATCGGGAAACGGGCTGCCGTAAGCTTGATCTATGATCAACGGGACCTCAGCCTCCACCGCTAAATCATGTAGACGATCAATCTCTTGATCTGTCAGAACATTGCCCGTTGGATTTGTCGGTCGGGATACACAAATTGCACCGATACGGTCGTTGATGTGCAGCGAATCAAAATCCACTCGGTATTTGAACTGGTGATCACCAATCCTATCGATATGGGGACGAACACTTTGAAAGATCGATCCACCGACAGACTGATTGGCGTAACCAATGTATTCCGGAACCAGAGGCAACAAGACCTTTTTGCTCTCACGATGGCTGAACTCTCCGGCGAGAGCGTTGAATAAAAAGAAGAGTGCTGTCTGCCCGCCAGCGGTCACCACGACGTTTTCCTGCGTAATATCCCATCCGTACTCTCGACGCAGCAGCTTGACCAATGAATTTCGAAAATCAGTATTTCCAATGGGCGGATCATAATTACCCACAACTTGCTCGAGCTTGCCGGCCTCGCTAATGATTTCCAGGCAACGTTGATGCCAAACGGAATCGACCTCAGAAAGATGTGCGGGCTGACCGCCCCCGAGCATGCAGAGGTCCTCACCACCCTCTGCAAGAGCGTGTCCAAGGTCATCCATCAACTCACCGATTCCGCTGCCACGACCTAACTGGCTACCAAATCTGGAAAGGTCCCATGCCATCCTACTTATCACCCCCTTCCGTTTCGCTGCTTCGCTCGGAATCGCCCGTGAGATTAATCGGTCTAGATCTCCCTCTCGCGATTGAAACATCAAGCAACTGCTTCAACCTCTGAGCAACCGCAGGATGCTTCTCATAAAGATTCACGGTCTCACCCGGATCGGACTCAAGATCGTACAGCTGCCCGGGTGCGGAGGGTGATAACTCAGCGAGAGCGTACTTCGTCAACCGTCCTCGCGAGTAGGAATTCCCCCCTGACCCTTGATGATTGAGATACTTCCATTTCCCTTGACGGATCGCCAAGGCCAGACTGATGGTCTGGTGCAAAGTGTATGGCCGCACACTAGCCTGAGGCTTCCCTTGCAAGGTTGGAAAAAAGCTGAAACTATCCTCGGCAACATCATCAGGCATCTCAAAATCAATCACCTCTGCGATGGTGGCGAACAGGTCCGTCAAACAGATGGTTTGATCTGTATCACTTCCAGGCTCAATCACGGAAGGCCACCATGCGATCGTTGGTACCCGATGACCACCCTCCCAATTATCACGCTTCATGCCTCTCCAAGGATGAGCACCATCGTGTGAGTGTCGTTCGCGCATCTCGATCACGGTTCCGACTTCGGGACCGTTGTCGCTCGTGAAAACAACGAGGGTATTCTGATCCAGTTCCGTTTCGCGAAGCGTTTTCATTAGCTCGCCGACAACATGGTCCATTTCAAAGATAAAATCCGCATGAGGCCCAAAATTGGTTTTCCCTTGGAACTTGGGGCTTGGGAATGACGGCAAATGAACTGCCTGCATTGAATGAAACAGAAAAAAAGGCTGATCGGAATGCTTTGCAGCATGCTCTCGCAAAAAGGCTTGACTCTTCTCCAAGAACACCAAGTCCACCTCCTCAAGATCAAAATCTGGAGCAACCATTCCACGTCGATTATCGAAAGACCAAGGGTGCGTGGGCAAACGGCTGCGATCAAGTAAGTGCCGAGGTGGAACCGGAATGCGATCATTTTGAACATATGCATAGAGCCAATCCGTTGTGGGACAGCAGACCGTTCCGAAGAACCGGTCAAAACCTCGGTTGACCGGCCCATCATTTGAAGGCCTCGAGTAGTCGACGCGCTGCACCGCTTCGAGCCCACCACGATGAATGGGATCACCGTTTGAGTCATAAAAAGTCATCCCCACATGCCACTTCCCGGACATTGCGGTGCGATAACCTCGTTGCTTTAACATTCCGGCAAGTGTTAAGCGATCATCCTCGATTAAACAGGGACCACCCACTCCCGTAAAAACGCCGCGATACCCAGTACGAAACGCCATCCTCCCCGTCAGAAGGCTGTACCGCGTGGGAGTGCATACCGTCGATGGACTGTGTGCATCCAAGAACTTCATTCCCTCTGCAGCGAGCTGATTGAGGCTTGGTGTCGGGATTTGGGATGCGTTATGAAAACACTGCACATCACCATACCCAAGATCATCCGCTAAGATCACAAGCACATTGGGCTGCCCCGATGCCGCGTCAACCTCGACCCCCAGGAAGTCAACAACAAACATCGAAAGCACTGCCGCCACAACACCCGACCAGCGGCCTTTGAATTCAATCAACAAAACCTAACCCCCTAGTTCGCATTCAATCCCAGACTCACACGTGCAGAGTGAATCGTCTAAAAGCCTCTTCAAAGCCAGTCGCTTGCACCTCGCAATTCCAACCCTTGGCAGGAACCTTCAACCCTCCTGAATTCATAATTGAACCAAACGATCCAACCCAGAAGATCATCATTCAGCGGAAACACAGAAGAGATGCTTTTCTCCCCGGATAAAAAGTTCCTGATCAATGGGCGCGGGTGTCGCATCAACCGTCTCACCAACTGAGTTACTGGCAACCACTTCAAATTCGTTCGAATCACGAATGACAACCGTCGTGCCGTTGCGATCGGTAAGGTAGACGTGTCCAGCCGCAGCAATTGGCGAGGCATAAATCGAACCACTGAGCCCCGGCACGCGAATGGATTGATAATGCGGAGTGCCACTTTTCGCATCAAAGCAACTCAGAATCCCTACCTTCGCCTTGAAGAAATAAAGCCGACCCCCAGAAAGCAGCGGCGAAGCGATATCGGGAGTGTCCCGATCAACCGACCACACGACATCCTCCGTCCCCTCGATGTCTCCTTGCCCCGTTGGACGAAATGCGCCCAAAAAAGATCCCCGGAATCCACTGCCGATGAAAACTAACCCATCAGCCGCGACCGCCGAAGCAACCGGCCGCTGCGTTTGACCACCGCAACGCCATAATTCTTTCCCCGTTTGAAAATCGTAGGAACGCGCACAGTTCTCACCGTTCATCACCACCTGTTTTTTTCCAGCAACCTCAATGACCAAAGGGGTTGCCCAACAGGTAGGCTCGTCACGTTCCACCTTCCATCTTGTCTCGCCTGTCCTCTTATCCAAAGCGTACAGAGACGAAGGCCCCTCGTGATCCCAAGGAACCAAAATCGTGTCTCCCGACAAGGTTGGGGAACTACCTTCGCCAAACTGATTACGAGCTCGCATCTGACCGAAATCAGTACGGCTCCAGACCGCCTCACCACTCATCGTGTAACAATACAGACCCCTTGAACCGAAATGCGCGTAGACGTGCTCGCCATCTGTACAGGGGGATGCCGGGGCAAAGTTGTTTGTGCCATGGGTCCCTTCATGCGGTACAGCCACAACTGCGACCCGCTTCCATTTGAGGTTCCCTGTCTGTCGGTCGAAACAGAACAAGGTGAAAAGCAACCCTCCACGCGCCGACCCCCCTGCTGGCACCCCTGATACGACGAACACATTTTGCTCCCAGACGACAGGCGAACCCGACCCGGCTCCGGGGATCTCAACCTTCCACTTAATATTGTCGCTGGCACTCCATGAAATCGGTGGGTTTGCATCGACCGAAACCCCAGTCCCATCTCCTCGCCAATGACCCCATTGACCAGCCACAAGCTCCTCAGCAAGCGAGGCAGCTGTGAGAGACCAGGCAACCAGCACGACGAGTGTCGTGAATTTCAATTTCAAATCCTTCATGCCACCAAAACCTCTCTCTCATTACCGAGAATAATTGGAATAACAGGGCCAAAACGATTCCTAGTTCAATTTGAACACCACCCCAGCAATCATTGAGTGTAAGCGATTCCAAGCTTGCAGAGGTAATAGCGCAAAAAAAAGGCCGGACGCGAATCAACTCTCATCGCGTCCGACCTCGAAGCAATTCCGTGCTTTCATTCCTTTGACAAATCTCTTCTCTGATCATGCCTCGAAGAGCAATCCAATTCCAACCACCGTCGTCCCCTCTCAGAGACAAATCCCGTCCCGGTCCCCCACTGATCTCCTAATCGTGCTTAGGCGTTTCCTTCCGCTGGGTCCGTGACGACAAAACGAATCGTTGGCATCCTCGTCTCAGGACGCATCCGTGCTTGACTTTGCAAGTCTCAATCAACAAGCAGCAAAACTTGAGTCATCACTTGCCTCAGGCAACCAAGCGGAAATCCTGAGCAGCTCGCTCTCGAACCCCTTCAATGAATTCCTCGAAGATGCGGACATCGAGAGCCGACGCAGCACCGCATTCAGGGTGGAACTGGGTACCCAACGCGAACCAGTCCATCATTTCGCTTTCAATCGCCTCAATAACACCATCGGGGCAGCGAGCTGTTACACGGAATCCAGGTGCCAGTTCATCAATTGCCATGTGATGACGACTGCTAACGCGGATCTCACCGTCACCATACACACGGCCCACAAGTGAGTCACTCACCACATCAAGCGTGTGACGGTGATTGGGATCCTGAGGATCGTGGTGTGGAACTGCCTCAGGCAAATCCTCCTTCAGGTGCAAAAACAGATTGCCACCCTGCTGTACATTGAGCAATTGCATCCCCGTTCCAATTCCCAAGATCGGCAGACGTCGCTCCGCAATCTCTGCCATCAACATTCGATCACTTTGCTCACGCACCGGATCCAACGGTCTTACACTCGGGTGAAGCATAAAACCATCGTTTCTAGGATCAAGATCCGCACCACCAATCATCACAAACCCCTGCACTTGATCAACAACCCTCGCGATTGCGTCAGGATCATCAAGTGGGGGCATGATGAGGGGAATTCCCCCAGCAGCCGAGATAGACTGAAAATACCCTGCCGCGATATAGCTGTAAGCGGGGGTGCTTCGGGCCGCGGCTCGAAAGTCCGCATTGATTCCAATGATGGGCTGATTCGACATCCGAAAAATCCTGTTCGAATTCGTAAGGGAGAAACAACGCGGGATCGTCCCGCACCAATGAAAAGAACCGAACAGAACCAAGCATCATCAGGGCAACGAACCAACGTTCAATTCGAAAGGAACACATCCGATTGATGCATCCTCTCGGAACCATCGCCACCTCTGGCATGCCTTGTCGTCTTCAGACCAGCTCCAGATAGGTTTCGGACTCACCCTTTTCCGTGAGCCGCAGTTTTGAACCTCATAGCGGTTTCAAGTGCGACTACTCTCGACAAGCCATCGATGGAAATCCCATCAATGGAAATTCCAACACATAACTCGCCAGAAAAACACGAAATCTCGTGAGACCGTTGCCCTGGTTTTTCTGCTTGATCTGCTTGATCCAGGCTTCGGCCACAAGGGGGATTGGAAAAACTCCCGTCCCCGCCTGTCTTGGTCGAAAAAGTACTGTTTTTTTTACAAAAACCAAACTTTTTCTACATATCCAAATTCCTGCCCAATGCTAGCACTAGGTGTCGTGCTAGCATTAACGCTTCTTGCTAGCATCACAGGGGCTTGGCCGCTTTAGCCGATCGATTTTGTGAGCTATAAACTGTAGCAAATCGATGTTTCCTGCCCCAGAAATGAGCCTACCTTGCGATTTGAAAACGTCTGCATCGAAGCCATCGGCGCCCAACTGCCAACTGAAGTCTGGACGAGTCTCGAAGTCGAGGAAAAACTCGCCCCACTTTATGAGCGTTTAAAGCTACCCGAAGGCCGGCTTGAGCTGATGAGCGGTATTGCGGAGCGAAGAGTCTGGGCTCCCGGGACCCTCCCCAGCGGACCAAGCATTGAAAGTGGTCGTTTAGCTCTGGCAGCCTCGCGGGTAGCAATTGAGGATATTGGTTGCTTGATTCATGCAAGTGTGTGTCGAGACTTTCTCGAACCTGCCACTGCGTCGCGTGTACACCATGGGATTGGCCTCTCCTCGGATTGCTGGGTTTATGACGTTTCCAATGCCTGCCTTGGTATCCTTAACGGTGCCGTCCAAATCGCGCAAATGATTGAGGCAGGGACAATCAAGGCCGGCTTGGTGGTTGGGACCGAGAATAGCCGCCCGTTGATTGAGCAAACGATTGAATCCCTCAATCACGACAGCAGCTTGACGCGAAAAACAGTCAAGCCCGCTTTCGCCTCGCTGACCATTGGTTCAGGAAGTTGCGCTTGGCTTCTCGCCAGACGGGACTTGGTGGCATCCGGGAGTCCCATCGAAGTTGCGGTTGCCGAAGCTCGCACCGAGCACCACCAATTGTGCATGAGCGATCAGGACACTGCAGGAGCCGGAATGCACCCTCTCATGGAAACGGACTCGGAAACGCTGATGATCGAGGGTATCCGAACCGGGCAAGCTGCGTTTGCCCGTCTGCTCGAACAAACTCAGTGGCAGAGAGATTGCATTGATCAAACGGTTTGCCATCAAGTTGGCACGCGACACCGAGTTGGCATGCTCGAAGCAATGCAACTTCCGATCGACAGGGATCACACCACGTTTCCTCGGCTAGGCAATACAGGCTCCGTTGCACTTCCACTCACGGTGGCAGCGGCGGTTCAAAGCGGAGCGTTAAAGCCCGGCATGCGCGCCGCGATGCTGGGAATCGGCTCCGGGATCAACAGTGTCATGCTGGCCAGCACCTGGGGAGAAACCAAGGTTGCAGGCAACATTGATTTAATCTCCTGACTCCGACGGGCCCGTCTTTTTTGGATCCGCGTTGAGATGCTGCCACGCTGATGAGAGCTGAGAATGTTTTCGGCTGTCGGCTCAATCCGTGATCGCAAGAACCGAGAGTCTCGATAAATCAAACGCGAAAGCCTAGGAAATCGACGACGACTCAGGATTGCGTATCCATCAGATTGGTCGTCAGTTGCGATCGCTCCAAGGCTGACTCCACGCGAGTCATGAGATCACCCCGCAACTCAGACGCGTTCTTCGAGTTCGTCTCAATTGGAGAGCGATAACCAGGGGCCCCCGATTCCGCAAAGAACAAGATAGTGTGGCAATGAGGGCACGCCACCTCCGACCCTATCAACGACGCATCAATTTGAATACGTCTCCCGCACACAGAGCAAGAATGCGTGTTTTGAATTGACATCAGGACACCTCCGTGGTGAACCAGTAAATGTGACATCAACGCCACTTGGATAAGACTCGCAGCGACTGGCAAACGCTGCGTGGCGACATAATAGCCTTTAGGGACACCTAACGCAACAATTCCCACCCTAGAGAGGCACTTTCAAGGTGTCGAATTACCTGTTCCCCCCTAAGAACCAGAGAATCAAAGAGAAAAATCGCGGAAAAACAATGTATTTGGGGATCAGAAACCCCTTTGAATGCTCGTTCCCCCGAGAGGCATCATGTTCGAAAAAAGCCCCTTCCGGTATAGTTTTGAAGGTTGGGCCCCATACTGACAGGGCTAAGGAAAAGCTTGAGATCAGTGCCCAAACAAAAACTCAAAGAGAAGTGATTCAAAGATGCCGAAGCGAGTTCTATTCGTCTGCATGGGAAATATCTGTCGGTCACCTGCGGGTGAAGCGGTGATGAAACGATTTGCGGAAGAATTCCGCGTCCCGGTGGATGTGGACTCAGCAGGCACCCATGCTTACCACGTGGGTGAGCCAGCAGACGCAAGAATGCGAGCGGCCGCAGAGGCGCGAGGTTATGAACTGACGAGCATCGCGAGAAAGGTCACACCCGAGGACCTCTCTCCAGATCAATTTGACATCGTTCTGGCGATGGATGCGGAAAATCACGCGATCCTCACTCAGATGGCAGGCGGGATCGCTCCACACATTCGACTTTTCAGTGACTACCTCGACGACGAATGGCCCAATGACGTACCCGACCCATACTATGGTGAGGAGGATGGGTTCGGTGAGGTACTGGATATCCTGGAAGCGGGATGCCCACTGATCCTTCAGACCCTGGCGGGCGAGGATATTTTTGAAGGCGAATTCGAGGAAGACCCGATCTGAGAAACCAAGCACCGTTTTAGCAAACAAGGACTTGGCGAAAACTTCTGCTCAGTCCTTTTCTGCTCAGTCCTTTTCTGAACTGCCATTTTCTGAACTTCCATTTTCTGAACTGCCATTTTCTGAACTGCGACTCCGACGCGCCCCCCGCACGCGCTCGTATCGAACACGACATCCGATCGG
>CAXQOB010000140.1:0-9266 GCA_964225475.1 Candidatus Nitrosopumilus sp.
CTTTCCCTACACGACGCTCTTCCGATCTAGTCGGGATAACGGCCCGGTACAAATCTCTGAGTGTATTCGTCGATCCCCGCGTACAACATCCCGACGAGGCCGATGGAAAGAAACCGTCTCAACCATCGATCAGAATTGGTAACGTAGCACAGAAGGGTTCCGAGGAGGAAAAACGCTGCAAAATGCTTGACCTTGTCACTCACTTTGGGGACCAAGGAATCAGCAACCTCAAGGGTGCTTGCCGCTAAATGCGTCCCAGTGAACATCAGCAGCCAATAAAAAACCAGTGCGACGATTGCCAAACGCACACCCAAAACGGTAATTTTTGTGACCGGCTGCATGAAAGGATCACCAATCGTGTAGGCTACACGGCACCAACGGGAAAACCTCACAGCAAACGAACGGTGCAGATGTGCTCCCGATGGCCGATACGACACTCGAGATGACATCAGAAGACCCTCCGTCTCGCAAGAGATATTCCACGCTCACCGCAGGCAGCAATCGTGACTTCAAAAACACTCCGCCAGTTTTCCGCAATTCGCACAGCGACTATCCTGACACTCGTTCTTTCATCGACCATGTACGTCCCCGCGGATGAAGGAAACCAGCGAGGGCGGGTCTTTCGCAAGATTTTCGGGGCAAGAAAGAATGCGACTGAAGCTGCACAAAGCAAAGATTCCATCCAATGGAAAAACCTTGGGGGAGATTGGGTAGTTAGCCAATTCGGCGGCGATGGCCCCGTTGAAATCTCTGATTCACTGATCACCTTTGGATTCGGTGACCCCATGACGGGAATTCGATGGGAGGGTGAATTAGCAAAGGAGAATTACGAGGTTGAACTTGAAGCTCGAAGAACCGATGGTTTCGACTTCTTTTGTGGATTAACCTTTCCAATCGCTGAAAACAACGCCAGCTTCATCCTCGGGGGTTGGGGAGGTGGCATCGTTGGCCTGAGTAGCATCGACGGAAGAGATGCTAGCGAAAACGAGACCACCGACTTCCGTAACTTCGATAACGATCGTTGGTACAAAGTGCGTGTTAGAGTCGATGCCTTCCAGATCCAATGCTGGATCGACGATAAATTGGCGTGTGATGTCCCTCGCGCCGGCAAAAAGTTTGACATTCGGTACGAAATGGATCAGTGCGTTCCACTGGGTATTGCTAACTTCCAATGTAAATCTGAGCTCAGAAACCTACGCTACCGAACGCTCTCCCCTTCGGAAGTCGCGGAGGCGGAAAAACAAATCGAAGCGAATGAGTAATAATGCTAACAAGCATTAATCTCTTGTGGCGCCCCTGAACCGACAACTCCACCTGTGCTGTGAGGCTCACGCAGGGCATCGCGTGAGAACGCTTTCCGCTGGCGGCGCACTCAACAATCCTGGCGGTGCGGGAAACAATGCTGGCGGTGCACGAAACAATCTTGCAGACCCCTAAACGGAACGACGGATAGATCAAGCAAATGAACGGAGCAGGTACACCTCTATCTGAGTTTGACGCCGATGTTTATTGGATGGGGCGTGCCCTTGAGTTAGCGGTCGAAGCCGTTACAGCAGACGAAGTTCCCGTGGGTGCGGTGATTATTAAGGACGGGGCCATGATTGCAGCAGCAAGCAATCAGAGAGAATCACTCAAGGATCCCACCGCTCACGCGGAAATGATAGCTATCACGCAGGCCGCCACCGCAGTGAACGATTGGCGTCTTGAGAACACCACCCTCTATGTGACCCTGGAGCCATGCTTGATGTGCGCCGGAGCGATCTTGCAATCGAGAATCCCACGCGTGGTTTTCGGAGCAATGGATCCCAAAGGGGGAGCGGTTCGCAGTTTGTATGAGGTTCTGAGTGACCCCCGGCTGAACCACCAAGCTGCAATGACCGGTGGGGTGCTGGGCGAGCCGTGTGGCCAAATTCTCACCGATTTTTTCGCGGCAAAACGAGCACTCGGAAAAAAATAACCCCCCCACAGACCCTCAAAACCATGGAATCGGGTGTCAATTTGTGCCGATTTCGCGGATTCTCCGACTTTTGATGAATCTGTTTGCAATCGGATTAAGCCTTTCCATGTCGATCGACCGATACTAACCGCACGACCAGAACTATCCGGGCATTGAGGGGAACAACCCAGCAGTGCCAAAAGTGATCAGGATCTGGTCGTGAAAGCCTTACCATTGGATGGTTTGCTTTCATTAAATGCGAAGAAATGCACACTGAATCGTACGTGCAAGTACCTCACTTACTGTAAGACGGTGGAACAAGCGATGTCGGTACGGAAACTGACTGCAAGCCTGCTCACGACCCTCGCAATGGCGTGTGTGTCCAATCTGGCAATAGCGCAGGATAGCAAACTTGCGGATCCATTCGAATTCGATCCAGACTTCAATTGGTTTCAGCCAGTATATGATGCCGACCTCCAGGACCTCACCGCCAAAAAGCGGGCTCCCTCCGGATGGTTCGCAACCTACGATCGTATTCACCTCTACGGGACCGGGCCGGATACAACCGAGCCAGGCATCGATAAAAATCGTCTGGATGGTGGATGGGGTTACCGCTACGAACTCGGATACATGCTTCCGGGTGAGGATACCGGCTGGTTGTTTAACTGGACGCGAAACAAAGTGGGTGAGTACCATATTTTCAGACAGGAGCGTCTAAACCGCTTTATCGATCCTGAAGAGGGACCAGAAGTCACTCAACCACCTTTCGGTGAAGCACTGTTACCGGAAGAGGGTAACAACTTCGGCTACAACTACCGCTTCTACGACATTGTCGATACACAGAACCACATCCAGTACGACAGCTATGAGCTGAACAAGACGTGGAGAATGGATCCGCTGCATTATGGCGGAATCATTGAGCCATTCCTCGGCGTTCGATGGATGCGACTCAATGACGCAAACGGGTTCATGGACTATCAGAGCACTGACGAGAATCCACCGCTTGCCGGACCAAACTTCGAAGACGCAGAGCTTCTGACCGTCACCGGTGCAACCACCGAGAATGAAATGATCGGTCCTCAGCTTGGGTTCCGATTCTTCCGAGCTCGCGAGCGATACGTCTTCTCTACCGACTTCCGCGTGTTCTGCGGTGCGAACTTCCAGTCAACGTTCTCTCAGAAGCTGGAAACACTGACGATCTACGACGGAACCGGAGCGGATTCTCAGGTAGAACGAATCATTCGCAACTCGACCGAACCCGTCTACAGCACCAACGAGGAGTTCTACATCGGATTTGATGTGCGAGCGGAACTTGGCTACCAGCTGACCAACATGATTCAGGTTCGAGGTGGATTCCAACTGATCGATGTAGCTCAGGGCGTTTGGCGAGGCGGAGACGGCTCCCTCGTCTCGGGTGGAGATGATGACCAAAACTACCTGATGGTCGGTCTGACCGCAGGTGTGAGCATTAACCACTAGACCGCTGAAACAACTTTCGGGTAAACGAAAAGACGCCCCCGTCATGAATATGGCGGGGGCGTCTTTTTTAACACTTCAACAAAAGCGATTGCTATCTTTTCTGCACTTTGGTGCCACTGCGATCGATCGGTACCGCTGCTGTGCTTGCTTCAATTCCAACGCCATGATGGGTTGGGCGAAGAGTTGGTCGCTTTTCTATCAAATGCGAGACGCGAGCACTAACCGCCCGCGTGGCAGATGAGGAACGCGTCAGCGATACCGAGGCGTATCCTCGTTGAAGGGGCTACGATTGAGGTAACCCGTCAGAGTGACTTGTCCAAGCGTTGCTAGCCGAAGCCGAGAACGCTCGTGCCTTGACAACCGACCCACCCCGGCGAAATCGAGGATGTTATTCCTTCAGAGACAGTGAGCGAAGCTCATCCAACTCGACTGAGAGTCGGTGGCGGAGCGGACTTTCTGGACGCAATTCCTCCTCCAGAAGCTCCTCCGCCTTATCAAAAGTTTCTTCATTGCGATTGGGGTCATTAATCAGGCGGCGAAACATGGTCTCGACAGTGGACTCAGTAAGCAACGTCTATTCTCCATACTTGAAACATTGAACATGCGGGACGAGTCATCTTGCATCAACCAAATCTCGTTGCCCGGCCATCAGTAGACTCGATTCTAGAAGGAAGATCATCAGCCGCAAGTCCATTGTTAACGATCTCGCGACGAAAGTCCGTAAGACTTTCAAGTTCGACGTCTTTGAAGAATCGATAGAGCACTAATTAGCGTTGGTCGTTGAGGCCAAAGCTTTGGGAGAAAACCCTAACTCTGCGTAGCGTTCCGCAACCTTTTCCACCGTGTAACGTATCTGTTCCTCGCTGTGCTCGCAGGTAATGAAAAATCGAAGCCTGGCTGCGGATTCATCGACAGCGGGATACAGAATCGGCTGAACATTGATCCCATCACCACGCAAACGATTGGAAAGTCGAAGCGCAACCATGGAATTCCCTGTGATCACAGGAATAACCGGTGTTCCCTCACTATCCCCTGTATCCAGCTGTGCTTCTCGGCAAAGAGACAGGAACAAATCACTCCGCTCCCGCAGGCGTTCAACGCGATCCGGCTCAATCTCGAGAGTCTCCAGGGCGGCAAGTGCAGCTGCAACCTGAGCAGGAGGAGCACCGACACTGAAAACGAAACCGGGCGCCGTGTATCGCAAAAGCTCCACCAAAGCTTTCGAACCAGCGATATATCCGCCACAGGATGCTGCAGACTTACTCAGAGTCCCCATCCAAATATCGACATCACGTGCATTAATCCCGAAATGTTCAGCCATACCATGACCCGTGGGTCCCATGGTGCCAAAGCTATGGGCTTCATCAACCATGAGCATCGCAGCGTGTCGTTTCTTCACCTCGATGAATTTCGGCACATCCGCGAAATCCCCATCCATGCTGTAAACGCCTTCGATCGCGATCAACACACGACGATATTGATGCCGAATCTCAGCTAGCATTCGATCCAAGGCTTCGAAATCGTTGTGAGGGAAAGGACGGCGCCGAGCACCAGAAAGGAGCGCACCCTGCACAATGCTGTTGTGAGCAAGTGAGTCGTGAACGATGAGGTCACCAGCGCCAACAACATGTCCGATCGTGGTCTCATTAGTCGCGTGCCCACCCACCATCAAGATGGAATCATCCACTCCGATCCAGTCGGCAATCTTTTTCTCAAGCTCACCATGGATCGGCTTTTCACCTGAAACCAACCGGCTCGCAGAAACACTGGTGCCATACTTCTGGACTGCCTGCGATGCGGCGTCCACGACATTAGGATGCCCACTGAGGCCAAGATAGTTGTAAGAGGCAAAACTAATCAGTTCTTGCCCGCCGATCACCGTCGTATCACGAACGACACCATCGTGTACGGTGAAATAGGGGTTGGGCACTCCCGTCATCATCATTTGCTGTTTAGCGCTCTGCAAACGACGATACTCGGCAAACTCTTCAACTTTGGATTCCGGTTCAACAGAAACCTTTTCCGAAGCTGCAGAGCCCTCCACTGTCAGATTCGCTGCAGGAGTTTCACCGTTCAGGAACGACTCAGCCCGAGCGCCAGCGCCGCTCGGTAAGTATCGCTCGACAGCAAGTGCTGTTTGACCGATGGTTTCAATTTCATCAAGCACCTGCTCCGGGAATCGACCACCGAAGGTACGCTCCAGCATTCTGGCAATCTCAAGCCGCTCTAAGCTATCCAAACCAAGGTCGAGGACGATGTTGGTGTTTAGCTCGAGCTTGTTGGCGCGTTCACCAGCGATCTGCCGTACATGACGCTGGATCGCTTCAACGATCACTGGGTTCACGTTTGCTTCATCAATTTCCTCGCTCGAGTTGGCAGCGGCCGCCGCCTTCATCATTGGCTGTGCATCGCTCGCGAAGCCACCACCCTTGGCTTCTTCCCACCGAACCCATTTGGCGATAATTTTCAGATCACCGTCTCGAACGGCGTGTAAACAAGCGTGACGCTGAATTTTTCCGCTGCTCGTTTTGGGCACGCTACTATTTCGAACCAGATAAATAGCATCGGGAGGGAGTTCGTGCTCCTCCGTCACTGCCCTGCGGATGGCTTGCAAATTTGCATCCCAATCGATATCTCGAACACGAACGGTTTCAGCCACCACAACCAGCTGTTCGCGGCCCTCATAATCCATTGCAAACGCGGCAACAGAGCCGGCTTGCACCACCTCGCTCGCTCGTTCAACCGTTTCCTCGATATCCTGTGGATAACGATTCACTCCGCGAACAATGATCATGTCCTTCAAACGGCCCGAAACATAGAGTTGTCCGTCGTAGAGAAAACCAAGGTCTCCGGTTCTGAGGTAAGGTCCTTCACCCTGATCGGTGTACGCATTGAAAGTTCGCTCCGTCGCTTCTTTTCGCTGGTAATAACCAACGCCCACCGAAGGACTCTGCACCCAAATCTCGCCGATCTCATTTCCAGCCAAGACACGGTGGCTTTCGGGATCGACAATGGTAACCTTTTCACCTGAAAGGACTGCGCCGCACCCAACCAACTTTCTTGCGTTCGCGTCCGTTCCCTCAACGGGACGCACCGTCTTCTCCTCGAGACCGCTACCGTCGAAGGTCTGGAGAACCGGGCGAGGCTCTGCTGGGCCTCCGGTCACGATCAGCGTGGTTTCCGCCATTCCGTAACACGGAAGCACCGCGCTTCGTCGAAAACCATAGGGTTCGAATTTCTCACAGAAAGCTTCCAAGGTTGAGGAACGTATTGGCTCCGCACCGTTGAAAGCGATGTCCCAGGTCGACAAGTCGATCCCTTGGAGCTCTTCCTCCGGAATCTTGTCGACACAGAGTTGATACGCGAAGTTGGGGCCACCACTAACGGTAACACCGTAGCGTGTGATTGCCTGAAGCCAACGAAGAGGTCGTTGCAAGAACGTCATGGGACTCGTAAGAACGTCCACACGACCAATGTACAGGGGCATTAAAACACCCCCGACCAATCCCATGTCGTGGTAGGTTGGCAACCAACTCATACAAACCGTTCCAGCAGCTGGTTGGAACCCTTCCCGAATCAACTCGCTGTTGGCAATCAGATTAGCGTGATTCAGCATGACACCTTTCGGTGAGCCAGTTGACCCCGAGGTGTACTGCAGGACGGCAAGTGATGAATCCTGTAGCTTCGGTCGTCGCCATTTCGAGACATCACGCATCGCAGGGGTATCGGTACCCACAAGCTGAACACCAATCAAATCATCATGGGGTTGGTCACCCTTGAGGAGATCAACGACCGATTGTGTTGACAACGCCCAACGCGCATCGGAGTCCACAACAATGGAACGAATCCGTGAAGCTTTTCGATTCCGTCTCGGCGGGTAAGCGGGGACCGCAATGGCGCCAGCAGCGTGGCACGCAAAGAACCCTACCACGAACTCGAGCCCGGGCGGGTAGAGCAAGAGAACACGATCACCAGCTCGAATGCGACACTGATCTTGCAAAGCTCCTGCTAGAGCGCGCACTTCTTCCCAGAGCTGCGCATAGGTCAACTTTTCCTCGATGGACTCGACGTCGGTAAAAACAAACGCATCCTCATCTGGACGGTGAATCGCCCAGTGCTGGAGTACATCGGTGAAGTTAGTGCGTGGAGGGGGCTCAACGCCATGAAATATTTGCAAAGCCACGGTGGTTCGCTACTCGATTGGAACGAGGGGTGGATACAAAATCCGGGAGCACACTGCCGGCAGACCGCCATTTGGACGGTTGCCGGTAGCCGCCGCTACCAGAAAATGTAAGATCTTTGATGCCAAAACCGTACCCGTCAGTCGCGATTATTTGTCGCTTCGGCCGCGGAAATCACATTTGGAGGTGGATTTTTCGCACCGAGATTTCGACACTCGCGACGACATAAAGGTCACGAAATGCGATAAATTCAGGTAAAACAATCGTATCAGGTTGCTCTGCTCATCACGGTTTTGGGAACCTTTGCAAACAAGGAGTCTGCGAATTCCCGCAAAACCTGATTGGTGAACAAACCAACCCACGCTCTGTTTTGTCGGACATTGGCCTCCATGATGTGAACCGTCACGCTGATGTTGGCTCAACCCTAAAAACTCAATTTACTGATCTGACATGTCTATTTCGTCCACTCGTTCCAACTCCACCCCCGAGAACGCTCAAAACACCAGCAAAAAGCCGGTACAACGTGACTTTGACGGTCGTGCTGCGGACTTGGTAGATCGTGTTGTCAATCTTCTGGACCCCAAAGGCAACATCTTTCTCGGTACGACCTTCGAAGAGGCTTCCGCAGCGGTAAGAGCAGGAGAGACCTCGGCGATTCGGAAAATTCGTGGTCAGTTTGCGATCTGCGAGCAGTCGGGTAAAACCATCCGCATGGCTCGGTCGATTGGACGCCCCATGCGTTACTTTCTCGCCAAGCGGGCCGAGGGTCCTGCCTTGATCATCGCTGAGCGGATGGACGAGATTCGGGATCAGCTGGAAAAAGAAGGTCTCGCCGATCAATTCCACCCTTCCTACACCCGAATGGTGCCTGCTCACCACCTCCTTGAACTGCAACTTGTCGGTTGCCCGGATCCGAATCCCAAGTTGCATCGTTTCTTTGCTCCTAATCGAAATCGATTACAAACCGATATTGAAGCCATCGGTGCTCAATACATCGGCAAAGTTGCAGAGGTCTGTGATCAATGGATTGATTCCTTTCCCTCTTCTGAACCCATTGGACTGATGTTCAGCGGTGGCGTGGATAGTGGCAGCCTGATGATCCTGCTTGATTATCTGTTGCGACGAAAAGGTCAGTCACCTGCGCGACTCAAAGCCTTCACCCTGACGTCCGGACCTGAGTCCTCCGATGGCAGCCAAGCCGAGGCATTTCTGAAACAAATTGATCGAGAAATCTACTTGGAGAAAATCGAGGTGGATCCAAGTGACATTTCTTGGCGTGACGCCGTTCGAGTCATCGAAGACTACAAGGCACTCGACGTCCAAGCTGCCACAATGGGACTCGCACTACTGCGAGAGGTCAGGAAACGGTATCCGGACTGGCGTTACCTGATCGACGGGGATGGCGGCGATGAGAACCTGAAAGATTATCCTATTGAAGAAAACCCAGAATTGACCATCCGAAGTGTTCTCGGTAATCGAATGCTTTACCAGGAAGGCTGGGGAGTCGATGCTGTGAAACACTCATTGGTCTACAGTGGCGGACAGAGCCGAGGTCATATTTGCACCAGCGCACCGGCAACATCGCTGGGCTTCCTGGGATTCAGCCCGTATGCAATTCCGGACGTAATTGAGGTTGCTGAAGGAATTCCATTCGTCAAACTGACGGACTG
>CAXQOB010000141.1:0-6360 GCA_964225475.1 Candidatus Nitrosopumilus sp.
GCGCAAACTAGTGGTAAGCACCTCGACACCAGCTTCGACTAACCTTCTAGCCATCAAGAGTTGTTGACCCCAGGTGTTTCGACCATAGCGATCTCGAGTACGTTCATCCTCACGATTTAGATCAAACGCCTCCTTCGTTCTGGGATTCGTCAACAAAGTCAATGCCTGCGTTTCGAATTGATCGAGAGCATCGAGTTCACCATAGGTATCAAATGCACGCTGCAGGTTATCAAGATTCTTTCGCAATTCGACTCGTCGATTAATGCGATCCATCTCTCCCTGATTTGCAAGGCCGACATTAGGAACACTGAAATTCGGCAGATTCGGGTCACCTGTAACGGAAAAAGGCGAGTAAGCATCTCCCAGATACGCTGGACCGTTGTAGGTCGTTGGCGGGTTCACGCCCACGTACCGAGGAAGTGGATTGGAGCGAGGCTCATTAATGGACCGAAGGTAATTGGTGACCGACATCCAATCAGGTAATTTCGGCTTTGGTTTGTCACGCGTATCAGGATCTCCGGATAACATCTGCATTGATCCTGCAGGGTGTCCCCCGGCGGTCTGATGCATCGATCTCAGAACAGAAAACTTATCGGCGATAGCTGCCTGCCGAGGTAATAGTTCTGAAAAATGAACCCCACTGACTTTGGTTGCAATGGTTCGAAACGGCCCTCGATACTCGCTCTCAGCTTGCGGCTTGGGATCGTAAGTATCAATGTGCGAGCAACCACCCGGTTTCCAAACCATAATCACTGCGGTGCGTTCTCGTTGCTGTGCGGATTGATCCGGGTTCTCGGCTCGCAAACGCAACATGCCTGGCAAGCTGAGGCTTGCAAACCCAGCAAGTCCCATTCGCAGGAATCCGCGTCGCTGCTCAGAAACAGGGCCCGGACAGCGATGTAGTGAGGAAGCATAAAATGGATCACTCATGGTTTGTCACTCGCAATCACTCGTATATCAATTGGTTCCGAAACAACAATATCAACGATATCCTTTGATTTAGCACGATCGGTACAGCGTTTGACTTCCCGTTCTCCGCCAGCAATCTCCGATTTGATTTGCTTGACCGCACTCTCAAGGCTGCTTACCCGCTCTAGAACCTCAGACTTCTTTGGCTCCTGAGCTTTTGCTACTTGCTCCTTGGCAGCGGTCAACCGATTCGTCAGCTCCAACTCTTTCTCTCGCATGACTCGAAGTGCGTCCTCCGCCAATCCAATCGACTCAACATAATACTCATACTTTGTCACTGCACCGCCATAAAACGCGATAGTGTGATCCCCCGCCGGAATCGCGTATTTTGACAAGTCAATTGTGACTTCAGAGTGATCCCCATCAAGTTGGATTTCGGAGCGAAAACTACCTAAACCTTTTCCAAAAGCTCTCGCATTCATGACTGCACCAGAAAATTCTGCTCGACGCAGGTGAACCAATGGAATTGTCAAACTTCCTCCCGCTTGAACCTCCCACGTTTTCTTTTCTCGCGGCTCAAGGGAGAGCGGTGCGACCTCTTCTCCGCTGACGGAAACGATCACCGACTGCAACAACCGAGGTGAGGGAATTTCCTGCCAGTGGTCTTTCACAGGCCAAGCCATGGATGCGAGTCGCCCGTTTCGCTCAACATTTTCGCCAGCAATTGCTGCTCGACCGACAATCCTCGCTTCGCGGCTCCCAGCAGGCGCACCCTCATTTGCCGTGATTAAAATCATCCCACGACTTTCACCCTCCGCGATATGAACTCCTTGAGCTGAGACTCCGTCAGGTAAATTCTCTAAAAACAGTTCAATCGGCCCATTGAAACCATCACGCCTTATCGCCACAACTTCCAAAGGCATGGTTGTACCATTCCTCAACGCCATTGGCTTCGAGACCGCATTGCGATCGCCATTCCGCAACTCCATGTGCATAGCCCATGCGACCAATGCAAAGTCAGGAGCAGGTCTTCGCACCACCATACGGTAAATATTTCTAGGATCATTTCTGGTCCCACCGAACAGATCAACTAAACGAATCAGATACGTCCCATCCTCTGGAATGATGATTTCGCCCATTACATCTGGTGAGCCTGCATTGTATGGGGGACCATCATAGGCATAGTGATTACTTGAAACTTTTACTGGACTCGCAATATCATTCAGCTCAACGACGTCCTCGTAAAGAATCTGATCTTGCTCCTTCACAACACGTTGAACCAGCACCGCAACATCAGTCGGACGACCTAGCCTTTCCGAAGCAACTTCAATCCACCACGAGTCCCCCTTGCGCCCCTTAAACTCATAGAGATCCACATCAGCAGCCGTGGCGAAAACACCACTTAAATCAACAGGAAGCTCAACCCGCTGAGGCTCGGAATATTCATCATTGGGTTCAACTTCTAATAAAGCAGCCTCTTGGGCGATTCCTTCTGGGGGCCAAGAGAATGCGCTGACAGATGAAACTCCATGCATCGAAGACTTCAAGGCCTCTTCACTTGCCTCTCTGACACAAAGTCGAAAGAAATACTCAGGTCCTCCTTTGAACGTAAGTTCATGCACTTTAATGATGTAACTTCCTGATTCAGGGGCAGTGAAGTCAATACGGTCGCCGCGCCGCTCAACCACCAAATCACGACCCAAAGCGTCAGCAATTATCAATACCGCATTCAACTTTGATTCGATATTTTTTGCTGCACACTCAATTAAAAGCCGCTGACCTTTCTGACACTCAATGCGGTAATGACTCACGGATCGATCAGGCATCGTCGAATTGCAGATGGAGGGAATCTGCAGCAGCACAGCCGCCTCTGCTGTGGTCGGTGGGTTCGCCTGGATCGACTCCGGAAGATTAGAAAGGCTGAAAGAGCGAGGTGACGAGACCCCCAAACGCGTTTTCACTCTTGCTTCTACCAAACCCTCTTTACATGTATCAGGAATCGTCACCTGAAATTGTTGATTGAGAGGATTACCTGCCTCATCGAAGCTCGATTCAACCACGATACTCGGATCAGAGAAAACAAGAGAGCAGGTCCCATCAAGGTAGTCACCTTGAATTTTCACCTCTACCGTCGTCCCAACCTGACCACCCATGGGCATGGTGGTTGTCAAACGAGGCATTGGCAAGATCACTGACTGCCCGAAGGCAGGCACGTTCAAGAGCAGCAACATGCTCCAAAACATTAACCCTAGTGACATTACACATCGAGCGAAATCGCAAACCATCATCACGTTAGACCGTGGCATCACGTTAGACCGTGGCAAAGTAGAGTGTTTCATTATTTCCATGCACCCCTCGTGATCACGTATCAAATCAATGGTTAAACAGGAATTCTTTGGTGTTGATAATTGCCCAGAGCAAATCCTGAAAGTTTTCTTTTCTCGAAATCTTTTCATCAAGAGGTTTACCTGACGGATCGAACCGAGACTCTTCAAAATAAGAACGAGCAACCGCCAGCTCCTGCTGCGTTGCGTCACGAGAAAATGCAACTCGGTAAATCTCGTTCAACTGTTGATGCAACGGACGCGAATCTTGAGACATACGATCGGCCGTTCCGCTCGCCGAGGCAAGTTTCGCTTTCACGTCTGATGCGTTTATTAAATGCAAACTCTGGGCGAGGCTAGCGGCGTCAACCCGTTCACACTCACAAACACTCTGGTTCTCTGGACGACCAAAGACCCTCAGGAATGCAGATGACTTGTTGTAACTGTTATCGGGCAGAGAAATGGCCCGTGTACCCTTTGGTAAATTTGCAAAATCAGTCTGCGCACCGGTTAAGTCATCAATTGAGTCTAACAGGACCTCTGCCTGCAAACGCTTGGGGTAGTAGCGAGAATAATTTTGCATATCAACCTGATTAGCCTCGTTGGGAATCGAACTCAACTGATAGGTCGCTGACAGGGTGATTGTTTTCACTAGATGCTTCAAATCGTATCCATTACTGACGAATGATTCAGCAAGCGCGTCAAGCAATTCTGGATTCGTCGGAGGATTGGTATCGCGGATATCATCCTCGGGCTCGATTAAACCCCTACCTAAAAAGTGCTTCCAGTATCGATTCACTAATGACTTTGCAAAGTATGGATTCTCCGGTTGACCAAGCCAATTCGCCAAGTGCAATCGCGGATCTTCCTCTGCCCTGATCTCCCCAACCTGATCACCCAACGCCATTGGACGAACCGCGTTTCCGGTTTTAATATTTTTGGCCTCAGCAAGCCCGCGTTGATGAAAAATCATATCCTCCCCCCGCGTCCCCGTGGGCTTTCGTCCCACACGCGTAAAAAAGGCAGTTAGACCGTAGTAATCATCTTGGCTCCATCGCTCAAAGGGATGATGATGGCATTGTGCACACTGCATTCGCACCCCGAGAAACAATTGTGCAACATCCTCCATTTGCTGCTTTGGTTCCTTTACTCGCTTGTACCAAGCAACGGCGGGATTCGCGATCACGGTACCCGTCGCGGCGAGTAACTCTCGTACCAACTGGTCGTAGGGAACGTTAGAGAGCAAACTGTCACGCACCCAAGCATGAAATGCAAAATTGGAGGTAATGTCGCTATTTTCATCACGACGATTCTTAAGAAGCGCTGTCCATTTATTGGCAAAAAAGTCAGCATACTGAGAGCTGCGCAATAAATCATCAACACACTGCTCACGACGAATTTCGGATGGGCTTGAAAGAAACTTCTCTAATTCACCCGTAGTAGGAAGACGACCTGCAATATCCAGTGTAACCCTGCGAATAAAAGTTGAGTCATCGCAAAGTCTCGAAGCAGGTATGCCGAGCATCTCTAAATTGGCAAAGACGTGCCCATCAACAAAATTATTGACCGCAATATTAATCTCCTGTGTCGGCCCAAGAGGAATAGCTGCTTGATACACAGCAATCTTCCCTTGATAACGGACCATGATCGAAACATTACCGGGTAGGTCGTTCGCGGAAACATGCCCAAATGCATCGACCTCAGCGAGAGCAACTTGGTTAGATTCAAAGAGCGCCAATCCCGTAACATCTCGAGAAGAACCATCCTTGTAATGAGCAATGGCAGTCAACGGTTGAGTTGACCCTGGAGCGAGCACACCCTTGCCGGGGAGCACTTCAATTCGATCCAAGGTGGCGTTCAGCCCAGCATCCCATTGAGTACCTTGCTGGATCCAATCTCGAAGAGTCATGTAGCCTTCTGAGTTTTTCTCCAGTCGAATGCCACCCCCGTGCGGCACGATGCCGGAAGCCTTCTGCAACAAGAGACTTTGATCTGGGGATGCGGGAAAGAGTCGACGTCCTCGCAACTCATTGACGAGATGTTCATAATCCTCCGCAGGTTCAAAACCTAACAACGAAAGCTCAAAACCATTCTGACCTCCGCCCGCTTTTGCATGGCAAACTCCAGCATTGCACCCCGCCTTGGTCAACACCGGCATGACGTCATTTCTAAAATTCACGCCAACCGAATCGGCCGCAGAGACAATCGCCGCATCAGGACAAAAAGCCATTAAAAGCGTGAGAACGATCTGCGACAAAACGCACGTCCACGGTCTCGAATGCTCGTTTTGATATCGTGCCATCTCTGAATGCAAAGCTGCACCAATCATTCAAAAAGGAGTCATGGGTCAATACATCGAAGCGGACATTGCAATGTCACCCCGGCATCTGAAAATCCCCGATAAAGAGAATTCCCAAGCCAAGCAAACACCAGTTTAGTGGCAAGCCAGAGAGGAGTCTACTTTTTGTAGTATGAACGGATGAAAGTGGCGATTTAGCGACCAATGGTTTTGATAATAGGGAATCAGAGAGCCAATTGTTATGAAAACGCTTTGAGTCAATCACTGGCTCAAATCGAACGATGTCGCGGGGGCAATGAAAAACCGCGGATAATGCTTTACTCGCATCACCCGCGGCTCTGATTTGAGTCAAAAGCCTATTGCCTTTCGATGGACGGTTGAGCCATCCTTGAAACACCTATCGGCATCTCAAAACCTATACGAAAAGTCAATCGGCCAAGCTCGATTAATTATCCGAGGCTGGACGCTTGGGAACATCCCCGCCGGGACGTGGTCCACGATTCTCTTGGCCGCCAGGGCCACGGCTTGGACGCTGGCCACCTTGTCCAGCTCCACGCATTCGCTCCATTGCCTTCTTCATTTCTTCTCGAGAAATGGCAGCATCACCGTTTTGATCAATCCGCTCCAGTCTTTCGGCCAACTGCTGCGGGATTTCATCGCCACGCAGGACACCGTCCTTGTTTTGATCCCGAGCTTCAAACATTCGCCCAGCAAACTCAGGTCTAGGCGAACCCTCTGGACCACGACCCTCTGGACCACGACCCTCTGGACCACGACCCTCTGGACCACGACCCTCTGGACCACGACCCTCTGGACCACGACCCTCTG
>CAXQOB010000142.1:0-13728 GCA_964225475.1 Candidatus Nitrosopumilus sp.
CATCCACAAAGCTTCACTTTTCTGAGCGGGATCCTCGTCAAGCAGTTCAATCAACTTTGTGGTCGCTTCCAAAATCGCTTTTGGGTCACCCCCGGGAAGCGGCAACATGTTGAGCCGCGCGATCAGAAAATGAGCCTCGATCAGCGTGGGGTCGTGTTCAATCGCCTGAGACAGACTCTGTAACGCCTCATCGCGGATTCGTAGTTGTTGTTGTCCCGGCACGCGTAGCATGGTGCCCGCCAACGCTTGACCACGTTGCAGTTGCACCGAAGCGAGCATCTTCTTTGCGAAAGACAGGTTCTCTTCGTCCAGCCCCTTTTTGATGGCTGATTCCAGCAATGCTGAAACGGCTTCGAGTTGTTCGCCCGATTGAGCATCGATTCTTTGAATGACGGCTTCGTCTAAATCGCCCTGCCCTTGGTTGGCTACCTCGGGTTTTTGAGTCTCACCGTCGGCTTGCTCCGTTTTGCCCTTCTTACCCTTACTAGCGTTTTGGCCCACCGCGAGTTCGTGACTCGAGAAGGCAATTACGCAGAGCAAAAGGATTCGGCTAACAAGATGAACGGGTGAAAAATGAGCTTTTCCGAAAATCATCGTGAGTAAGTCCGTCAGAGGAAGAGGAGCGAGTTGTCCAAAGTATTATGCCATCCCGAACACCTCTAACACACGGGACTCGCGTGTTTTGGGGTGCAATTACCAATTTATTGATAGCGTTAAAGCCAAATTTCTTCCAGATTGATCCTCTGGCAGGGAAGACTGCCATCTCCGATGTTGCGGATTAGATCGAGTGGCATCTTCAAATCACTTGGGCGTGGGGGCAGCAAATAAGGTTCGTGAATTGGATTGCTGAGGAATGATCGACACACTCAGCGCTTCGATCATCTGCACGCTTCTTGTTGTCGTATTGCAATTCTCTTATTCCTACTTAAAGCATGCCCGCCAGCGGATCGGTGATGGTTTTGAATTGGTCGCGAGCTGGGCTGATCGCAAAGAATCGCCATTGGCAAAACCTCAGTGTGTTGCCAAGATGTCGCCGAATCCGGGTGATTCGCCCGCCGTCAGCCTGATTGCAGGCGGTGCAGCAACGAATTAGGAATCACGTCGCTCCTCCTGCTTTTGGCACCGTCTGGCGTCAGTCAGCCGTCAGTGAAGAGAGGCCGGTTCGTTTAAAAATACATTACGAAGTCAATTTGCACGCCGTTTCAATCGGCTGAATGGGAGTAAATCAAATGCAACGCACGTTAGTTCTTCTCAAGCCTGATTGTGTTCAACGTCGGCTAATGGGAAAGATCATCGGTCGATTTGAGGACAAGGGACTGAAAATCTCTGCAATGAAGATGCTTCAGGTGACCCCAGAGTTGTCTCGCCAGCACTACGCGGAGCATGTGGAGAAGCCCTTTTACCCGAGCCTTGAGTCTTTCATTACTTCAGCTCCAGTGGTGGCGATGGCCATCGATGGTCTGGAAGCAATCCAAGTCGTCAGGGACATACTTGGTGCGACCAGCGGTTTGAAGGCCTCGGCTGGCACCATTCGAGGCGATTACAGCAGCAGTCGGCAAATGAATCTTGTTCACGCCAGCGACAGCGAAGAGTCCGCCACACGCGAGTTGGAGCTTTATTTTGACCCCAGCGAGTTATGCAGTTACGAGGAAGCGACCGTTGCCTTCCTGCGAGCTGAGGACGAGTAGGCTGAGGACGAATGACTCGTTTCAGCTAAACGTCTTGTTGTGCCTTGAAGCGAATGTTTTGAGTTTCCCGATCAAAACCTGAAGGGCTGAGCTTTTGCATCAGTCAGACGAAGTCCATGCAAAAACGCCGCGTCGATTCACTCGGGCGGCGATAGTCGATGACCCGGGGTTCGGGTCAATAAAATAGTCTCAAGGCTGGGCTACTTTCCGGCGTGCATTTTTTCTTCCGCTCGTGCTGCACGAAGAGCAGCCGCTTCTTGAGGAAGTTTGAATTCAGGCCCAGCGGGGAAATACTGAACATCATCTTGTAGGTAGTAGGGGCTGGGTAACGTCTGTCCGTTGAGCGATACCTGGCAGCCGGTCGCACCGATGAGGCAGAACCCTGCTGCCAGCGATAGTGCGATAGCTTTCATGTTGCGATGGTTGAAAACGTTGGCTTTCATCTTAGTTGCCTTCTCGTCCAGGCGTTTTGGGAGGTCTGCATTCCGTTGCGGATACTTTCGTCACAACCGATATCGACCCGACAACCGTTAAATCTTGACTCCTTGCGGGTCAAAATTGCTAAATTCTCATCGAGATTGGGGGGACTTCCAGTTTCTGGTGCCCTGAGGTGGTCTGAAGCGTGCACGCCTGTTGCCGGTTTTTCCCGCGTTTTACTGGTTCATACAGCTAAAACGTCTCTCCACTCTGCTCGGGAAGGACGCGTTCTGTTTGTCTCGGGGAATGGAGGTTCGCGACCAAAATTGGTGAAAAGCCCGCATCCTTCTTCTGGCGGCGCTGATTGCAACGTGAATCGTTTGAGGGGCGAATTGCCGATAGTGGGGGTGCGCGAAGGAGGCTTTGCTAGCGGTTGAACGTGGGGTCATGACCAGGTTTCACCCAGAATTAGACGAGGAATTACTTGCTGCAACACTTTCCCGCCTGTTCTGGACAGGCGCATTACCTAAGTTGCAACCTGATTGACCTTCGAGGTATTTAGTATGACCGGTCGCGAGCTTTGTGCGACTTGGACGATTCGCTCCTACTTTGCTGACATCCGGAGCTTTCTTGCGACCTGAAGTCGCTCCAACCGATCTTCTCAACCGAGGCATTGCAGGGATCCTTCCTGTTCACCATTCCTCAAAACGGTCCGCAAACTCCCCTGAATCCGTGACTGAGTCGCTGGGTGCCGGGGGGCGGGGCTAACTGAAATGAATGGTGGATGAATCTCTCGTGGTGCCAAGTAAACCAAAAACGTCGTTCTCGAACCTCCATTCGAACGGCCTCGGCTCACAAAAGCGGAGTCGTCGCAGAGCGTTGACGTCAATCGTTGGACTCGGAAGTGGGGTCCTGCCTGACGCCGGTTTTACCCGCAAGGTTTGTTGTTTGCTCCAGAAGCACCTGAATCCACCCAGTGCTAGGCCACTGCTGGATGGTGACTTTGGGGACTTCAGATCTACGGACCCTCCGCTGAACCCTCCATGACTCGGAATTGAGCTCAGTCCTTCACAAACGCTCTGCGTTTGGGACGTTTTGTCCAAGGAGCTGGGTAGGAATTCCGGGGCTTTTTTATCGAGATTATCCATGGCCAAGAAAGATACGTTTCGGATCGTGACTCGCGCTTGTGATGGGTCGTTGTTGATTCGTGATTACCCAAGTTGTGATCCAATTTCAGAAATTCACCATCAAATTGGTGTAGACGACTGCAGTACCGATCTGGAGCTGCGAGGTATGCCAATTTTTAAGGGATTGATTGGTCCAATGCCCGAGGGCAAGACGATCGCTCGCTATGAGTCCCCAGAAGTTTTTGAGACTTTGACCAAGGAGTGGGGCGAGGAAAAACCTCGACGCACCAGGAGTCGCGGTCGACGAAAAGCGGCAGCCGTTTCCTAGTGCAGAAAGCCTTTACGGTGGCTTTTCGCAAGAACAGGTTCGCTATCAATGCTCGTTAAGTGTCGGAATAAACGAGACGGTTTTGACGCAATGCCGTCAGTTCGAGAGCGTTGGCAGCTCAGACCACCGGTGAAAATGGTCTTGTCTAACTCGCACAAGACTAGGTAGTAGGCAAGTTGAGATTCACGATTTCCCGAAATCAGCGGTTGATTTTCGGTAAGGTCGTGCGACATCAATGATTGCCCACGGCATGGTTTTGTCTGACTCTCGGTCCAATGAATTCGGATCCGCGGTTTGTGAAAACTTCGTTGGGTTCCTCGCTGCGCGTCTATTGCTAGCCACACTCCCTTTGCTAGCTTGTCTGTTGTCAGGCTGCGGCGCAACTCGTGGCTACAGTGCGACAGAGCAATTAGTTCTGAGTGATGCCGTGGACAAGAGCGTGAGTTCCATTGATTTTCGTCCGCTCTCGGGCCGGAAGGTTTATCTTGATCACAGTTACCTGAGAACGATCAAGGGAGTTGCATTCGTCAACGCTGACTACGTCATCAGTGCGTTGAGGCAGCAGATCGTTGCGGCGGGGTGCCTCATCCAAGACGCCTCTGCGGATGCTGACGTGATTGTCGAAGCGCGCGTGGGTGTTCTTGGTTCAGATGATCATCAAATTACGTTCGGTGTACCTGAGACACAGTCGATGGTGGCTGCCTCATCATTGATTCCCGGAGCGCCTCGAGTGCCGACGTTACCGGAGATCGCGGTAGCCCGACGTGAGACACGCCAAGCTGCCGCGAAGGTGATTGCATTTGCCTATGATCGTGAGACGCGTGAGCCGTTATGGCAATCAGGTGTCAATAGTGCCGTTGCCTCGGCCAACGATACCTGGGTTTTTGGGATGGGACCTTTTCAAACGGGTTCGGTTCGCGAGCGACCGAAGCTTGCGGGTGATGTGCTTGATTTCGGTGATTCAAGCGCGACGGGAGCGAAGGGGCGTTTCTTCGACCGTCCCGAAGTGGAATACACCGCTGAGGTACAGTTTCAAGAAGGCTGGCCGATCTTTGACCATGGTGGGTTCAGTGGCAACATGCTCGGAATTAATGAGGAGGATGTGGTTGCAGTCATGCAGGGGAAAGCCGAGCCGGATGCAAACTCGCAGGAAGGCGAAGCAAGCTCTGAAGGGAGCCAGCCCGAGGGCGAAGCGGAAGCAAAGGTCGCTGCTGAACCGAGTGTTACCAAGTAATAAAATAGGTTTTTACGTTGAATAACGGACTGCAAACCGGTCCATCTGATCCACAATCCTACCGGTTGATCGACTTCGGTGGGGGACGGAAGCTGGAGCAGTTTGCGGGTTATCTGATCGATCGACCATCTCCCGCAGCCCAAGGGGTCTCGCGACGCTCACCTCGGCTTTGGAAAGATGCAGACGCTTCTTACGACGAGCGTGGCAAGTCGTGGTTATTTCGAAATCCGTGGCCTGATTCTTTGTCTGTGGATTGTGGCGGGTTTCAAATGCCAATCCATCCGACACCCTACGGTCATGTCGGTCTATTTCCAGAGCAGGAAGCAAATTGGGTTTGGTTACGACAGATGGCGAGTGATCTTTGTTCGAATCCTGATGGGCCAAAACCTACTCGCAAGCTCGCTGAAGCCTCATTTGGTGGAACGCCTCCGAGTGAATCGATAGAGGGAGATGATTCGAACCAGATTGGTTCATGGGGGTTGAACCTCTTCGGTTACACCGGCGCCTCAACCATGGCGATGGTGTCTGAGGGGTTTTCGGTGGCTCATGTGGATGCAGCGAAGCCCAATGTGCAGGCTTGCCGTATGGCAGCGAGGTTCAACGGCTGGGCTTCCGCAACGATCCGATACTTGGTCGATGATGCGTTGAAATTTGCCCGCCGAGAGGTTCGCCGCAACAGACGTTATCAGATGATCGTTCTTGATCCTCCCGCATACGGACATGCGCCGAGCGGCAAGGCTTGGCGATTGGAACGCGATTTATGGCCTTTGTTGGATACTTGCATCGACCTGCTCGATGATTCCTTTGCACTGCTCGTTACGGGGCACTCGCCAGAGGTTGATGCCGCGGATGTTTGGGAGCATCTTCGTGCGTCTCCGAGGCTTTCGAAAGGGCAAATTCTTCACTCGCTGAGGGTGCAACAAGGGAGATCTGCCATTCAATCGATTGACGGTCGCTCGCTTGATTCGGGATTCTATGTTCGAACGTGGGCTTCCCCATGACATCCTTTGTTACTTTGAGAATCTTCTGATGTGGATGGTGGTGAATCTCAGCAATCGGAGGGATTTTGTTAGACTGCACAGAGAGCCATCCAAGACAGTGTTTCCTGCTCAGGGTGAGCGTTGAGCTGTGAAGTGTGGCTGGTCAATCGGTGAGGTAGGTATGGTAACAGGGCAGACGACGGAGCAAGGAACAGATGACGAGTTGCTCGCCGTCAAAAGCGACGCGATCCGTCTGGTCCAGTTTTTACAGGGATATCCTCGTTTGGTCGTTGCTTTTTCAGGGGGCGTCGATAGCAGCGTCGTTCTAGCTGCTGCTGTTCGAGCAAAACTCGATCGATTGATTGCGGTGACTGCAAGGTCCGATAGTGTTGCAGCGTGGCAGTCGAAGCTAGCTAGTCAGATTGCTGGTGAATTGAACGTTGAGCACTGGATTGCTGATACCGATGAACTCTCCCGAGCGGAGTATCAGCGGAATGACTCACAGCGATGTTACTTCTGTAAGCAAACCCTTTATGAGTCGATTGCAAGGGAGCTCAATCAGAGGCTAGGGCGGGAAACGGGTAAGGATTCGAACCGCTCCAATTATTCAATCGCCTCCGGGACAAATCATGACGACCTAGGGGATCATCGCCCGGGAATTCAAGCCGGGAGTTCAAAAGGGGTTATCACCCCGTTGGCCTCCATCGGTCTTGGGAAACAGCGTGTGCGTGCACTTGCGGAGCATTGGGGGCTTGGAAACCATGACTTACCCGCCTCGCCCTGCTTGGCAAGTCGAATCGCTTATGGTGTCTCGGTTACCAAAGAGAGGTTATGGAGGGTCGAGCAGGCCGAGAATTGGCTCTACTCGCGAGGTTTTAGAGAGTTTCGAGTCCGCCTGCACGCGGGCGAATTGGCGAGGATTGAAGTGCCAAAAACCGAGCAGATGAAACTCTTCAATTTGGATGCCGATGGCGCGATGTCGGATTATTTTCGTCAGATCGGCTTCCAGTTTGTAACAATCGATACACAAGGGTTTCAGAGCGGCAGCTTGAATCGACAGGTCATTCCAATCGGAATCAGTCGGAATACCCCTTTGGATTGATGGTTTAGCTGGGGTTGATGGTTTAGCTGGGGAATGGGCAGGTGATCTTTCTGCAGTCTCTCCCGTTCCAAGTGATTTCACCGATCTGGATAGCAGTATCGTGGACTTTTCGTCAAACACCCTGATTTGGATCCTGGGCAATCACCCCGGTTCGGTTCCTGGGCAATCGGTGGCTGCTAACAAATTTTGGGAGCTGGGAATCGCTGTCCTCAGGGTCTTGATTTAAGCTTTTTTGAGGGATTTCACTGCCAGAACGTTTGGGTCCTTGCCGATTAGGTTCCTCCCTGTTTTTGTTTTGGAGCGTATACTGACAGCTGAGCGCACCTCATCGCTGCCTTTGTAGTCGTATGCCGGTTAATGTCGCTGGATATCCCGAACAAGACCATCATGGAGAAGCTCTTGAACGTTCCCTCAGAATCGGATCGTACCTCCGGATCATTGATCGGTAGTCGCTTGGGCGATTATCAGGTAATGAGGAAGTTGGGCCGCGGTGGTATGGCCGACGTCTATGCGGCGAGGCAGTTGTCGCTTGGTCGAGACGTCGCATTGAAGATTCTTCGAAGTGAGTTTTCGCGTGACAAGGATTATGTCGAGCGTTTCCGCCGAGAGGCCAGAGCTGCTGCAAAGCTCAATCATCCCAACATTGTTCAGGTTTATGAGGTCGGTAGTTTTGATTCGATTTTTTACATCGCTCAAGAATTAATTGACGGTGGAAATCTGCGACAGCGTTTAGAGGGTCAGGGGGCGATTGGAGCGGAGGAGGCGATTGAGTTACTCGTCAGTGTTGCGTCCGCTCTGGAGCTTGCTGCGGAGGCAGGGATCACGCATCGCGATATCAAGCCCGAGAACATCATGCGGTCCTCGCGCGGGATCATCAAAGTCGCTGATTTCGGTTTGGCAAGAATTCATACCGACATGTCTGCAACTCAGACCAACCTGACGCAAGCAGGCTTAACCATGGGAACACCTCGGTACATGAGTCCCGAGCAGGTTCAGGGGCACTCCGTCGACGCAAGGAGCGATCTCTATTCTCTCGGAGTGACGATGTATCACTTGCTTGCAGGTCGACCACCGTTCGAGGCTGACGATCCGCTGGCTCTGGCTTTGATGCAATTGCAGGAGACTCCCACGCCGCTTGATCGAGCCAGGGCAAAGCGAGCCTCCGGAGGGCAGCCCGATCTACCAGCATGGCTAATCGCTGTGGTGACTCGGCTCATGAATAAGTCACCCCAGGATCGTTTCCAGTCGCCGAGTGAATTGTTGGATGCGGTTCATAACGAGGCCGCGATTTCGACGATCAGTGGTTTTGGTGTTGGGACGGCAGCAGCAACGATCCGACTACAGCGTGCGGCGGATGAAGCGAGACGCGTGATGCTTCGTCATCGATTAAGACTTGCGGTGGGAATCCTCCTGCCAATCTCGCTGACGATCTACGCGGGATGGCAATTTCAGAAAATGAAAGGACCTTCGGTCTCTGGGTTGTTAAACCCGGAGACTGTTTCGGCTGAGGAGACGGTTCAGGAGCAGTACCTCAAGGCAGTGGATCGAAATGATGAGGCCGGTTGGAGATCGGTCAGCGAATACTTCCCTCCGAGCAAAAGCACTACCAATGCCAGCTATTACGCGAAGGCGTCCATCCAGATGGCAGCCATGTTCGTTTCGCAGGGGCGATATCAAGAGGCTGAGAGTAGTCTCGCCGCCCTGCTCCGTCACCCGACGCTTGAGTCAGTCTATCGCACCATCGCTCTGGCTCGTCGTTGCATGATCCTTGAGCAACTGGAGCAGGGAAACCAACTCGCTGAGGTCCGGCGAGAGTTGCAGTCTGTGTACCGAGAACTCATATCCGAGAACCCGGAAGGGCGGCAGTTTGTTGATCGCGTTCTGACGCAGCCTGAAAAACTGTTGCTGGGCTTGGTCGATTCTTGATGGGGCGATTCTTGAGTCGCCGAGCCCACATGATGACGCGCTGTGTGGGCGCGGCCTTGGCGCCGGCTGAGCTGCAAGGGATTTGATTTTGGGTTTTCTCTCAGGGGCTGGATGGAAATTTCAGGTTTGAGGCTTTTTGAATCAACGCGTGCCTGAATCTTGGGTAGATCCGACCGTTTCAACGGCTGGATCCAAGGTTCGACTGTACGCTATACTGACGGAGCCCTGTGGGTGTTGTTACTGCGTTCTTCCTACTGAATCACGACTTGGGATCTTATGAATCATCACGATCTTGCTCCACGTTTGATGCGTCGTTCCTTCGTGGGATCGATTTCCCTTTCGTTGGTCTTTGCCGCCGTCATCAGTGGTTCTTCGGCTTGGGCACAAGAGGGTGAGGCAGCCGATAATCAGCCCTCTTATCCCAAGGCGCTCACCGTCAGTGGCGACCAGATTTACGTGGTCGACTTGGACCTTCCAGGAGTCTGGGAGATTAGTGGTGGCAAGACACTCTTCTCCAAGGGGTCGAATTTACTTCGCAAGCCGATGAATCGTCCTCATTGTGCGACGCCCCACCCCGGCGGTGGTATTCTTGTGGGTGACTCTGCGACCCGTGACGTTTATTGGATTGAGAAACAGGATGCCGAACCCAAGCCACTCACCAACGGGTACATCGGTATCCCGATGGCTTTGGCGGTCGATCCGAGTGGGAAAATGCTCTACGTCGGTGACGCTGAAAAGCGGGCAACCTTCCGCGTGCCGATTGAGGGTGGAGAATGTGAGTTGGTGGCTCGCGTCAATGCTCGGGGATTTGCTTTCGATGCAGAGGGAAAGCTCTTAGCCATTACACCTGATGCAGAAGCGATCAAACGGATCGATGTGGAATCGGGCGAAGTGGAAACCGTGGTGGGAGAACGTCCTTACCAATTCCCCAATTCTCTATGCTGGTTGGGTGATCAAGGCTTCGTAACCGATACGTATGGAAAATGTATCTGGCGATTCACCGCGGATGGTCAAACAGAGAAATGGCACGAGGGTGCACCCCTGGAGCGTCCCGTGGGAATTGCTGCAACGGAGAAGTCTCTTCTGGTGGCTGACCCAAAACTGAAGCAGGTTTTCGAATTTGATTTGGAGACCAAGGAAGTCAAGACCCGAATGTAGGTCTCGCCGCAGCACATGTTGTTGGGTTTAACATCCCTCATTTCAATCGGTTTAACGAAGGGCGGCCGTTTCGCTGAGCTGCCGTCTCCGTGGTGGGTTGGGTGATTTATTGAGTGCAACGGAAAGCCAATGTGAGGCTCCTTGGCCGTCGGTGAGTGACCGATTCCCGTCGCTTCCCTGCACATTGCCGTCCGAAGCATGATGGCTTTCTTCGCGTGCGTTCAGCCCCTCTGTTTTTTTCGGCATCCATGGCTTTGCGGTGAGGGTGGCCTGCTATCAGCCGTCCTTGGAGTGATTAGCTGTTTTCCGTGCTGCACGCACGTTGATTGACATGGGTTCTCTGGATTGCTGTTGGTTCTTTGGGGGATTTAGAGCACCAGCAAGTAACATTCTCAGTGTTAGGCCGTTTCCGTCGTGACGTTGGTCGCGATGGAGTAAACTGAGAGCGGCGAGTGAGGGGGATTTCTTATTTTTAGACAAGGTTGTTCGGATGCCCGTATCAATGAAGCTTTTGAATACGAATCGCAGTTGCGTGCCCCGGGCGTCAGCGGGCGTTTGGGCTCCAGCGGTCGTCCGGGCGCCAGCGGTCGTCCGGGCGTCAGCGGTCGTCCGGGCGTCAGTGGTTCTCTGGGGGCTAGTGATCTTTTGCGTGTTATGGAGCTGTCCGGTAGGGGTTGCCGCACAAGCGACGCAGAGTTCTCCCTCAGAGAGGGTTGCGGAGCAAATCACAAATTATCGCAGTCTCCCCGACCGAACGGACGAATTGCAACAGATCCTCAACGATGGGGGTGACTTGGATTTGGTTGATCGTCATTACCGAATCACGCGCTCATTGATCGTTGACCTAAAGCGTGTTGGTGCGTCCGCGATTACCGGTGATGGTCGTGCAACCTTGATCATGGATGGCCCCGGGCCTGCTCTGATTCTTCAGGGGACGCATCAGGGAACCGCCTCTCCCAAAACGTTTCAGCCGGGCACGTGGAGCCAGAGAATGCCCGTCGTAGAGGGATTTGAAATTTTAGGAGCCGATGACTCAGCGGATGGTATTGAGTTGCGTGGAACCGTGGGTGCCATTTTGCGGGGGGTTTCAATTCGATGGTGTCAGCATGCGACGCATCTGGTTGAACGTAATCGGAATGTCATCATTTCCGACTGTCATTTTTATGAAAACCGCGGAGTCGGTATCTTTCTGGACGACGTGAACCTGCATCAGATCAATGTGCTGGGATCGCACGTTTCTTACAATCAAGGCGGTGGCATTGTGGTGAGAGATGGGAACGTTCGGAATCTGCAAGTCTCTGGGTGTGACCTAGAGGCAAATATGCCCTTCGATGCCACCCCCACCGAGACGGCGAACGTCTGGATTGATGTGAGTGGTTCGCAGGAGGACCGTTCAAAATCAATTGCGGAGATATCAATCACCGGGTGCACGATTCAGCATTCTTCGAACTACTCGGGTGACGCAGAAACGGCGGTGGCCCCCGGGGGCGCAAACATTCGACTCTCAGGCAAGGAATCTTATCCCATCGATTCAGTGACCATTTCAGGTAACGTCATCAGCGATACGACAATCAACCTTGACCTCCTGCATGTCATGGACGTGACCGTCAGTGCGAACACTTTTTTCGCACCAAATCCGGAGAACATTCGTGTCCTCCATGGCAACCGAGTCATCCTTCAGGGGAATACCTTCAATCCTCGTCAGTTCGTGCGGCCCGGATTAATCTCCTTTACGGACTCATCTGACTGCGTGATCGCCAATTCGACCCTCTTTCAGTTCTCAGCAACCCAAGGAGCAATTCGGCTCTCTCGTTGCCGTGGGGTTTCGCTCAGTGGACTGGTGATGGCTGAGTGCGGCTCAGGCGTGAAGCTCGAGACTTGCAAGGATGTTGTGGTCACAGGTTGTCTGTTTCGAGGCACGAAGGAGGGGCCGGATCTGAGTTGTGATGAGTCCTGCCGCGGGATTTCTCTAAGCGGAAACCTCGCAGAGACAGGAGTTCGCGTACCAGAGGTTGCTTTGCGGCGTTGACGGTGGATTTTTGCACCCGCGAGCGTTGAATCACTCTCACCTGTCTGTGGACCGCATCCTCGATGCCAGATGATTACAACTTGCGTTAAAGAGAGATGTTTGACTTGCTCAGTACTGCGCGATCTGGCTGTCTTCAGCGATTCGATCAGTGAGATCGTAGCGGTGGAATGATCTCGCGATCTCTTCTGCCAGCATTCTGAGGTAGAGTTTGCGGAATTTCGATTCCGTCGTTTCGCTGGTGTATTGTCCCGCGATATTTGGGTAAGTGAATTCCTCAAGGGATTTGGAGTACTCGATATTGCCGGTCTCGACATCGACCACGCTGACCACTGCATCGGCTCGACCGCGATAGAGCGTGGCACCATCGCGTAATCGCAAATTCGCAATCTCAATACCGATGACCTTGTCCGCTCCAACGCCTTTGCCAATCTCATCAAAGTTAAGTTGATCCCACCCGTTGACGTCTCGCCACTGATCAATCTTATCCTCGCGGATCAGCTGCACATTCTTGACTTCGGATGTCAAGATCTGGCCCATGAATCGACTGAGTTCTCGGGAGGTAACATCGTTGGAGTACTGGCTGCTTTCGGTCAGGGAGACAATGGCGACTTTTTGGTTTTTCAGTCCCTCGTACTCAGCAGGGATCATGTCCACGCCCACTGCGTGCATGAAGGTCGCTAAGCCGGTGCATCCAACGGATCCTGCCAAAATGCAGGTTCCGATAAGAAGGATGGATAAGCGAGTGGGGCGGGAATCGGCGGTCGGAGATTTCGCGAAACGCATGTGCCATGGTCCTTTTTGGCTGAATAGTTAGCTCTCACTCCTTCTGTTTACGAAGTTTTAGCGATTCGTTGCCAGCTCGATTTATAAGGGGACTGGGAAAAATAGGGGTTTGCCCAAGAGAAATGATTGATTTTTGGAAACGACTGAGTGGCAACGGCTGAGCAGACTCCGGCCTCCATTCTGCCATGGGACGGGCAAGCGAGCCCTGTCCACTGAACGCTGTTTACTGGCGAAAGCTTTCGCGAGGGTCCCCAGAAGAATCGTTTTCGGCTTCGGCGATTCAGGTCTCGGGCGGGAAACGCGGCGGCTGGATGCCCCGAATGGCATACCCCACGCCCAAGGTCTCGGCTCGATCCCAATAGTCTTGGCCACAAACGTCGGGATAATCCTGGTGTTTCTCGACCGAAAGTTGCGCGGAGAGTTATGTCGAGAGTTGTTTTGGGGTCAGAGGACGTGCCGCCAAAGCCATTGGATGACGGAAAGGCCAAAGATTCCCAATAGCGTCAGGCAGAACACAGGGATCAGGGGCAGTTTGGAGGGTTGGGTCATCAAGCGGGAGAACGCAGCGAGAAGTGCCATGAGGACCGCGAGGCAGGCAAGAAGAAACCCTCCTAGGTTGGTGGATAGGCTTTGCTGGAATTCACCACGAGAGAAAAAAGCCCAGGAGGTGGTCATGCCGCAGCTTGGACAGGGGATCCCGAAGAGAATTCGCACCGAGCAGGGCGGCAGCCCCAATTGCTGGTGAGTTCCCAGCCCACGAGGGTCGGGTTCGAGGGTTCTCGCGACCCCTAGCCCCGCTGCTGGGGCTAGCAGGATCAGGAGCATTGTCATCGATTTAAGCTTCGAGTCGCATGTTTTGCTCGTTATTTCCGGGGTTTGCGATGGACTCACTGGTCTTGCCGTTGAAAGGACTGAGGCTCCGGGTGGATTAGCTGTGGCATCTGTATCAATCATTG
>CAXQOB010000143.1:0-6717 GCA_964225475.1 Candidatus Nitrosopumilus sp.
CTGCATCTGACCCCGTTTTTGACCGCGTTTGCGAGCTTCAAAATCCGGGTAACTCGGTGTTTTTCCACCGTTACTGTACTCAACGTAAATTCGACTTGCTATTTGCTCACTCGGCCTACCGGTGAGACTCGCCCGAAGAGATACACCGTCACAGCGAGCCGGCGGAAGTGTCCCGGCGAAGTCCGCAAAAGTTGCCATCCAGTCTTGTGATTGACTCGGGTGATCGTCAACAAGATTAGTGCCGATGTAACCCGGGCCCCAAGCCACGGTTGCCATTCTAATTCCACCCTCCCAGCAATCACGCTTGATCCCATCGAAGGGACCGTAGGACTGAAATGAATTAGCCTCGATTGGTTGGCCGGAGAGGTAGGACACGTTCAACGGTCCGTTATCACTACTGATGACAACAATCGTCTCCTCGTCGATCCCAAGATCCCTCACGGTCTGAAGCAAATCCCCCACACAGTCATCGATTCGACGAACCATTGTCGCGAACCGCTCCTCAACATCCTTCCATCCTCGCTCGACGTAATCGGGATGACGGAATGAATCCACCTCACCAACGGCGGTGTTGATCATTTTCCCACTCTCGCCGATCCACTCCAATCCACCGTCAAGACCAGCCCCGGCAGGGAAGGGACCTGTAGGCAATTGCAAGGCAGCGTGTGGTGTGTCGTAGGCCAAATACAAAAAGAATGGACTGGTTTTTTTCGACTGAACGTGCTCCACAACCCACTTCTTTGCTCGGGCCGTGAATAAATCGGTGGTGTAACACTTCGAGAGCCCATCGGATACCTCAACTTCCCCACTCCAGACCTGTTTCCCACTCCGATGTGCATCGGAATTACCCAGTGGCCATGGGTCAGCGGGATAATGAACATGCCCATCGACATGTCGGACATAACCGTAAAATCGATCAAAGCCTCGCTTCGTAGGATAGGCAGGCCACTGTTGCGGGTTGTCACCCTCACCCTGTAAACCATGCTTTCCAACCATCCACGTCGCATAGCCAGCGTCTCGCAAAACCGTCGCCAAAGTATGATTATTTGCAAGCGCCTTATCGAACTGGTTGTCTCGCACCTCGGCGTGGCCTTGATGAACCCCACTCAAAAGAGTTGCACGACTCGGTGCACATACCGGCGCACCGCAGTAATGCGCAGTCATCAATACACCCTCGCTCGCCATACGATCAATATTCGGCGTGCGATGTTTCTTTGAATTCTGTGATCGATTTTGATGAAGGACGCCAAAATCGCCCCAACCAAGATCGTCACAAAAGATGAACAGCACGTTCGGCTGTTTTTTTACAGCTCCATCCACCCTCTGATCAAAACCCACACCAGATCCATCAGCCAAACTTATCGACCCACTCAGAAACGCCAAGAAGACAAGAGAGAGAGGAATCCAACTCACTAAACGCATTACGTATTACCTTTTCACTACGTTTGCACCCAAAAACCGGTACACCAGTCAGGTTTCACTCCAAGTACAAGTCAGCAAACCTGAGGCTCACCGATGCAAGGTAAAGTCCGGACGAAGCTACACGGCGGGATACTCCGAATCAGGACCTCCACAAGAGAGTGTTTCTCAGGTCTTGATCTCTTCTCATTCGACATCGGTCGCAGGCGACGCAATTTAATCTCAACTAACGTGCAATTAATTTAAACTAACGTTCAATGAACAACTCGCTAATCGATTGATCGTGATGGATCCGCTTGATCGCCTCAGCAAGTAAAGGTGCAACCGAGAGTTGGACCATACCGGGAATTTCCTTCTCCGGCGTCAAGGGAATTGAATCCGTAATGACCAAAGAATCGATTGGCGCTTCCTTCAGCTTTGCAATCGCAGGTCCACATAACACACCATGGCTGGCAGCAAGATGGATCTCCTTTGCACCGGATTCGTGCACCAGTTTTGCCGCGCCACAGATTGAACCAGCGGTGCTGATCATATCATCGAACATCAACGCGATCTTGCCTTCGACGGGACCGCCGATGATCGTACTCTGTTTTGTATCAAGCGCGCTGGTACGACGTTTATCAACAATTGCGAGTTTACCACCGAGCCGTTTGTTATGCCCCAGCGCTCGTTTGATACTCCCCTCATCAGGACTCACGATGACGATATCGTCTCCCTCAAATCCCCGAGAAAGGAAATGTTCATTTAGCACGGGAGCCGCATATAGGTGATCGACGGGAACATCAAAGAAACCTTGGATTTGCGCCGCATGTAGATCCATCGCCAAAACCCGATCAGCTCCAGCTCTGACAATAAGATTTGCAATCATCTTTGCGGTAATCGGAACACGACCCTCATCCTTGCGATCCTGTCGCGCGTACCCAAAGTAAGGCATCACAGCGGTAATTCTTTCCGCACTTGCCCGCTTGCAACAGTCGATCATGATGAGCAATTCAAGCAGATTATCATTGACCGATGGGCATGTTGGCTGCACCAGGAAGACATCCCGACCTCGAACATCCTCATCGAGTTTGCAGTAATTCTCTCCGTCAGGGAATTGACCTAACGTTATTTTTGCAGGCTCAAGGTGGAGATGATTACACATCTGCTTTGCTAATTCAGGATTAGCTCGTCCGCTAAAAATCTTTAACTCACGCATAGCCCATCGCTCGCATTCTTTGATCAACGAGCTCCAACTCATCGACATTGTTGATTGATAAAGACTCACATTCTTGCAGTACGGCCAAAGCCTCAACTGGACGCTGATCGCGGTGCAATAGTGACGCACAGTCGGTTAGGTAATACTCGGATTGAGCATTATCATTCTTTAGTTGTTCAAGTGACCAAAGAAGGTCCGCTGTATTGAACAGGTAGGTACTCATATTAACTTCGCGGATTAATCGTTGCTCAGCCGTGGCGTCCTTATGTTCCACGATACCGGTGAATCGCCCCTCTGAGTCCCTTACGACTCTTCCCAAACCGGTTGGGTCATCTTTTTCCAAAGTCCCTAACAACAATGCTGGCTTGGATGATTCGAAGTGTTGCAATAGCTTCGTAAGACTTGATGGCTGTATTAGAGGAGAATCGCCCGCGACTACAATCGTGGGTCCGGTGACAGCCTGAAGTTGCTGGCGACAAACTTGCACCGCATGGCCTGTCCCAAGCTGCTCCTCTTGAGTCACAAAATGAATTTCGTCATCCCGCGGCGAGAGCTCCTGCCTCACCAAGTCAGCCTGGTGCCCAACGACTACAATTTTCTCGCTAATGCCGGCCGCCTGCAGTGCGTCGAGAACAAAATGAATCATTGGCCGGCCAAGAACTGGACAAAGCACCTTGGGAAGGTCACTTTTCATTCGAGTGCCCTTACCGGCAGCAAGTATTACCGCACATGCCGAACTCATGTTTTATGCTTCTCCTGACCGTCATCCGTTGAAATCAGAACGTCAATCACTTGTACGGATGCAACAAGATCAAATTGATGAGGTTGCCCACTGCGTGTGCGTTTGATAGTGAGTCCCGGAACCTGAAAGATAGCAGGACCTGACTCAGGCGATACTTTACCGGAAATAGACCATCTCACCAATTACACGCTGCGCCGCCAGCGAATAACGCAAAGTAAACGAAGGCTCAGGAAAACCGAGTTTGATATGCATTAAGTGTGCGAGAAGGCAACAAAAGACCGCAAAAACGGCTTGATTTGCACTGAAATCCGTCAACGCCTCCGGTTCATCCCCCTGATCCCTCTCGACTAAGGATCAACACTGGCAATTTAACTCCTCCTTATCAGATCGGTGTAGCCTCACATCGCCTCTTTCGTCCACAATACCGCCTGATTCAAGGAGTCCGCAGCAGCAATCTATCTTGTTTTCTCGCGGGCATTCCGTTGCAACTAAAACAGCGACCACCCGTTGAGAGTCAGGGAATTGGGCGGAAAAGTAAAAGCGAGGTCTCCAGCCACTCACCCCGAGCGTCTGCGACGGTGGTGCCTCGATCTGTCTGTATACCTCTTGATTCGCGCGATGGTTGCGACAATCCAGACTCTGCCATTCGACATGGGCAACAGCGTCTGTCATCTGCTCGCGCGATTAGCCTCAGGGCCTCTCAAAATTCGCAACCGAACCACAACCGAGAACCTCGCGAGGATTTTTCCGGAATCCAGTACGGAGTCCAGAAAGCGATTGACGAAGGAAATGTGGCACAGCCTTCTGCTCATGGTGTGTGAGATTGCCTGGGCGCAGCGCCGGCTACACCTAGTGAACTGGCGAAAACATGTCCGCATTGACCAGACAAAATCAATTCTGAGCCTTTATCTCAGCGAGCGTCCCGTGGTTGGAGTTACCGGGCATTTTGGTAATTTTGAAATTGGTGGCTATGTCACCGGGTTGATGGGCTTTCGCACCCTTACTATTGCGCGTCAATTGGACAACCCGTACCTACACCGTTGGGTCGACCGTTTTCGCGGTGCTAAGGGTCAGAAAATGGTAGATAAGGAGGGCTGTGCCAATATTGTTGACCAACATCTAGCAGACGGCGGGATCCTCTCTCTTCTCGCGGACCAACATGCGGGCCCAAAGGGTTGCTGGGTCGACTTCCTTGGGCACACTGCCTCGGCACACAAAGCGCTCGCCCTTTTTTCACTCACCAATCAAGCCCCGATGATGGTTGGCTACATGAGACGACTGGACGCCCAACCCATGCAGTTCGAACTGGGAACGACAGGGATTATCGATCCGGCAAATGACCACGATTCTCAGTGCAACAGCGTCCGATCCCTGACCCAGTGGTACAATCGACGTTTAGCAGTTGCCATCGACAAAGGTGTTGAACAGTACTGGTGGCTGCATCGGCGATGGCGAGAACCGCCGCCGCGGGTAGCAAAAGGACTTCCAAAGAATGATTGAACACCGTGGATCCACTGGACCCATGCATCTAGGAAGGCCTAATTGACTGTCGATCACTTTGGGCAATCATCTACCACGATAACCGTGACCTCACCACCTCCCTCCAACCATCCCCTTAGCAGATCGAAATGCAAAACCAGAATGAGTTTGCGATTATCCCGGATCAACAACAGATCAAAGCAATCAAGAGGGAAATCGGTTTCCACCCTTCTGAAAACGAATCCCCGACGACGCTGACGCGTGATGACATCAGCCGCTGGAATCGGGAAGGCTATCTGGGGCCGGTCGACTTTTACACCCCGAGTGAAATCGCGGACATACGCAAGTATTTTGACAACCTGCTCAATGAAACGTTTGCCTCAGGGGGCGATAGTTATTCGATCAGCAGCGCACACTTAAAATACGGGACCGTTTGGGACATCCTGACGAACCCTAAAATTGTCAGCGTGGTGGAGGATATTTTGGGTGTAGACGTGATTGGATGGGGCTCGCACTTTTTTTGCAAAATGCCCGGCGATGGCAAACGCGTTGACTGGCATCAAGATTGTAGTTACTGGCCGTTGACACCAACCAAGGCCATCACGGTTTGGTTAGCCATTGATGATGCGGACCAAGAAAATGGTTGCATGGAAGTTTACCAAGGATCACACACCCATGGTCTAATCGACTTCGAAAGTAGTGACGAGAATGCTGACAACGTCCTCGATCAGTCGATAAAAAATCCGGAGAGGTATGGAAATCACAACCTGACACCGCTTACTGCTGGCCAAGCATCGATCCACAGTGACCTTTTGGTACACGGATCATCCCCCAATCAGAGTGACCAAAGGCGATGTGGATTAACGTTACGTTACTGCCCAGCGGATGTCGTCGCACACATGGGTTGGCACCAAAAAGGAGTCGTTGTGGCTGGATCCGCCGACCAAGGCGTCTGGTCTAATGCCACTCGGCCATCAACACGATGACACCGCCAAGTGAACTCGCGGACTATCGTTGAAGTAAGCCCCTAAGTCGCTGACGCACTTTCTCCTGAATATTTCCTCGCGAAAAACACGCACGGTTGCCCTCATATGGTCATGAATCAAACCCTAGTTGTTGCTAAACTCTGCAGTGAACGGTTCTCCAACTGCATGACGATCATTCATGGAAACCGTTGAGTTTCTGCTCCGGCAGATTGACAAACTAATATCCACACTCTCTCTCGCAGCACGAACTACGCACGTGCTCCAACAGGATCAAGCATGAGCCTCGCTTCGCTCTACCACGAGTCATCTTGCCCAATTTCGTTTGAATTGTTCCCGCCCAAAACAGAAGCCGGCCTGAAGTCCCTCTACGACAACGTACGTAAATTACTGCAATTTAAGCCTGCTTTTTTTACTTGCACCTACGGTGCTGGCGGGTCCACGCAAGGAACGACCCTTGAGGTCTTGAGCAAGGTTCGAGAAATCACACAGCTACCTGTGGCTTCACACCTCACATGCGTCAACGCAACAGTAGACGATCTCGATCGCTACCTTGAGCAAGCTTCCCAACAATCGGTTGATTACATCGTCGCCTTGCGTGGTGACCCACCAAAGGGCTCGGAACAGTTCCAGGCGACCGAAGGCGGGCTTCGTTATGCCAATGAATTGGTGGAATTGATTCGATCGAAGCACCCGGCGTTTGGCATCGCCGTCGCCGGCTATCCCGAGGTTCATCAAGAAGCACCCAACGCCGAAGTGGATCTCGAGAACCTCAAACGCAAAGTAGATGCAGGGGCGGACATCATCATCACGCAGCTATTCTACGAGATCGGAAGAGCGTCGTGTAGGGAAAGAGTGTAACGGTCAGTGTAGATCTCGGTGGGCGCCGTAGCATT
>CAXQOB010000144.1:0-4772 GCA_964225475.1 Candidatus Nitrosopumilus sp.
AAACGCGCTAACCAGGCTGCGCTACAGCCCGCCACAAAGCTTTGACCCACGCACGCGGATTCGCAGCAAAAATCATGGCTTTGAACCCTCACAAAGTAACTCAAGCAAAGCCTTTTTACTAGGCGACTGGAAAAGTTCTTCCCCAGTAGCTCCAACTATTGGCAAACGTGGGATTTTAGCCAAGGAAGTACGCCTGATTTACGTATCCTTGACCAGCGTCTTCACCTAACCGAGACTCAGGGAGTCACGTGTGGGTGCAATCAGCGCTGCGCGCGGCTCGTGTCACCCACTGTTGAACCGGAAAAAAGAAGCTTTCAATCATGGACCCTCAGACGTCATTCGCAGATCGACTTGCTGACTCAGTAAGGAAAACGAACTCCATCACCTGTGTAGGACTCGACCCAAGAAAAGCACAGCTTCCTCAACTGCTCCGAGATTCAGTGACAGAGGATAGCCCTGCTCAGTGGGCTGCGGCCTACCAGACCTTTTGCTGCGAAATCATTGACGTTGTCAAGGACTTGGTTCCATGTGTCAAACCCCAAGCTGCTTTCTTTGAAGCTCTGGGTCCTGATGGGATGGTCGCATTGGGCAAAGTCATCCGCTACGCCGAGCAGTCAGGACTCTTGGTAATCACTGACGGAAAACGCAACGACATCGGCAGCACCGCTACCGCCTATGCAGAAGCCTATCTTGGTAAGACCAGCCCATGGGGAAGTGATTCACTCACGGTAAGTCCGTATCTTGGACAAGACAGCCTTGAGCCGTTTGCTGAGATGTGTGACCAGCGGCATGCAGGAATTTTTGTTCTTGTGAAAACATCAAATCCCGGAGGTGGATTATTTCAGGATCGGGAAACGGACGGACAAACACTTTATCAATCCGTAGCTTCTCTGGTCTGTGAGCTTAATGAATCAAGACTTGGGGCAAGTGGCTATGGACCCGTTGGAGCAGTTGTTGGAGCCACCTATCCGGAACAACTTGCTGAACTACGGCGAGCCATGCCGACAAGTTGGATTCTCATTCCCGGATTTGGAGCTCAAGGTGGCGCAGCCGAGGACGTGCTAATCGGCTTGGACGACCAAGGACTCGGTGCCATCGTCAATAACTCTCGTAACCTTATCTTTGCCCATGCAAGGGAAGAGTATCGAGACCGCTTTTCCGATTCACAATGGCAAGAAGCCGTCGCTGCGGCGACCAATGAGATGAACGAGCAGTTGCGTCGTTGAAAAAGATCGTCAACTGACTCTAACGATCATGCAGTGAGTGGACACGGGATCTACGCGAGAAGTTCGCGAATCACGTGTCCATGAACGTCTGTTAAACGTCGATCAATTCCGTCATGACGCACGGTCAGACGCTCGTGGTCGACCCCTAGCAGGTGAAGAATGGTCGCATGGATATCATAAACCTTTGTCGGGTTTTCACGATCAAGGGGCTTATATCCCCACTCATCGGAAGGTCCATAGCTCTGGCCGCCTTTGATCCCACCGCCTGCCAGCCAATTGCTGAAAACGTAAGGATTATGATCTCGACCCATCGCCCCCTGAGTACTTGGCATTCGTCCGAATTCGGTGGTCCAAAGCACGATGGTGTCCTCCAGCAAGCCGGTCTGCTTTAAATCAGCAAGCAAAGCCGCCGTACCGACGGCCATCCCACGAGCTAAAGGTCCGTGGTCGCGTTGAATATTCTCGTGACTATCCCAATTCCTCCTAGGAAAACTATTGTCGTTCCCAGACCAAATCTGTACGAATCGGACACCACGCTCCAAAAGCCGACGCGCGATCAAGCATTTCCGGCCAAAGTACTCAGCCTCCTCCGGCGCATTAATCTCATCAGGATAGGTGGCGCCCTCTCGATCCAAGCCATACATTTTTAGAATGTGGGCAGGTTCGTCGCTAAGATCAAGTGCCTCGGGTGCCGAAAGCTGCATCCTCGCAGCAAGCTCATAGGCTCTTAAGCGTGACTCGAGGCGGGAATCTCCAGGACGTGACTCTTGATACTCACGATTCATTCGACTTAGTAACTCTAAACCATCGCGGTCAGCATCCGGAGTTGCATACTCTGCTTTCGGATAGAGATCTTCGATTGGATTCTTTCGCTGTGGAAAGATTGCTGTGCCTTGTGCACTGGCCGGTAAAAAACCTGAGCCCCAATTTTTTGGTCCATTACTTGCAAAGCCGCGATGGTCTGGCAAGACAACAAAGGTGGGCAGCTCCTCTCGAATCGATCCGAGTGCATAACTGACCCAAGAACCCATGCCCGGAAATCCTGGTCGATCAAAACCTGTCGCCTGAAGGTAAGTCGCCTGAGAATGAACTCCGGTCTTTCCCACCATGTTGTGAACAAAAGCAATGTCATCAACATGCGCAGCAAGCGGTTGCACGACCTCACTAATCTTCTTCCCACATTCACCAACAGCTGAAAACTTGAAGGGTGACTTCATCCATGGACCCAACCCGTTTTGAAACGCCTCAACTGCCTCACCAAAATCGGAAGCCTCGCCATGATGCTTTTCAAGTGCAGGCTTGTGATCCCATAAATCGAGGTGACTGGCTGCTCCAGCCATGAATAACTGCACGACTCGTTTTGCTTTTGGTGGATGATGCAAAACCTTCAAAACACCATCAGCCTTGGAATCCTCTTGGAGCATCATGGCCAAAGCAAGCGAGCCAAAGCCACTTCCAGTAGTCGTCATCACCTGACGTCGATTCAGTCGTTGGTTCATGTCTCTCACCATCAGTCGACGTAGATAAACTCGCTAAAATTAAACAGAAAGCGACATAAGTTTTTCAGGCCATGCCTCTCCGCATAAGCAACCATTCTAGAAAGATCCTCCTCTGAAGGTTGTCGCTGCATCGCTTTCGTGAAGGCAACACGCACTTGTTCGGAGAGCACATCCGCTTCTTCTTGGATCGTTTCTTGAAACTTTTCAGCCATCACCAAATTGAACTGATTGTTTAATAATGATAGTGATTGCAGGGCAGTCAACGTCTCATCACGTTTCGGTGTACTCTGTGAGGAGTCCGCACAATCCATGGTCGTCATCCACGGATCAGGCTGTGAACGAACAATAAAACGATAGATACTTCGGCGATGAGTCGTGATGTCGGAATGATCAAACTTATGGTACTCGTAATGAGGAGAATGCTCAGGCCGCTCCAACTCAAAAAGCCGATATCCCGGACCACCCATTTTGAGATCCAAAGCTCCGCTCACGAACATGATCGCATCCCGAATCTCTTCCGCCTCGAGCCGGCGACGATTCATCCTCCACAACCAGCGGTTATCCGAATCTCTCTCTGCTTTACTGACGTTATGATCTGACACCTGTTGGTAAGTCCTACTGGTAACAATCAAACGATGAAGATCTTTGATTGAACCACGACGAATCCACTGACCGCCGTCTCTAAACTCAGAAGCCAGCCAATCAAGTAAATCAGGGTGGGTAGGAATCGCACCCATTTTCCCAAAGTCATTGGGCGTTTGCACGATCCCCTGACCGAAGTGGTACTGCCAAACACGGTTGACAATCGAACGCCAAACCAGCGGATTACTGTCATGCACTAACCAGTCTGCCAACGCTGCTCGTCGCTGCGACTCCGAAGCATCAGGATTGATTTTGTTTGGCAATTGAGCTGCCAACGGCAATAAACCTGGCAAAGCAACTGCAAGTGGCTTACTGATCTCGCCTCGAGCCAGCACGCGTATCTCACGAGGTTTGCCATCGGTTGGCTTGAAATTACCCTGTGGAGAAAAAACAGTGCTTGCAGCATAAACCATCTTACCCTTGGGCAATCGGCTCATTGATTCCTGCGCTTCTTTTTGCTGCTCCTCCCACTCCATTTTTTGCTTCAACCTCTCGGGTGTCTGCACCTTCTGAAGTAGAAGATCCCGTTTTTGAGAAACAGAAAACAGCTCGATCGCTTTATCCGGTTGCCCATACACTGGCCACTTGCCATCAGTAAGGTTACCGCGACTCCATCGCACGGGCGCCTCGATGGAGTCAAGCGAGGTTACCTTACACCCTCGCGCAAGATTTTCACCATCAGCACTTAGCACTCTTAACTCGGCAAGTGCAAAATGATAATCACCTTTTCGCTCCCTCAACTTCGTTGCAGTCACCCGAATTCTTCGAGCGGACACCGCGAACAGATCCGATCGCAATCGAACCGTCTGCAATCCAGGATTGGCCTCATCTTTAGCCGTGCGATCTGCAACCGTTATCGGATCAGCGCTCTCCGGTCCGTCGAACGCTTCTACGCGATATCGAATGGGAAAACCAAAACCAGCACCAATGTTGGCATACTCATCATGACAAGGGAGTAACTCAATCTCACTCACAGACTGAACACTGCCTAAATCAACTTCAATCCATTTCTCGGTAGACGGATCACTTGCCATCTGGCTGTGATATCCAAACTGAGGTTCCTTCTGGACAGTGACTTGTCCCTTAAGCTCCTCAAACTGCTTGTCCAATTTGACGAGCTCTTCTCCTCCTTCACGTCGCATCTCCGACTCGATCTCATTGAGTTTCTGCTTTGCCTCATCAATTGCGACACGAAAACTTTCCCGCTTTGCTTCGATCTGCGGGTCTGTATCGTAGGGTCGTTCGGCGCGATCTACCGCTGCAAAAATCGCCTGCAGACTGTAGTACTGCTCCTGAGAAACTGGATCAAATTTATGGTGATGGCACCGTGCACATTGAACCGTCAAGCTGCAAAATGTATTAAAAGCACCGCTAACCATATCATCGCGATCAAGATTCCTTGCCA
>CAXQOB010000145.1:0-11529 GCA_964225475.1 Candidatus Nitrosopumilus sp.
GTGAGAACAACCTGCATCATCGACACCTACAATCACGACCGGTTTATCACCGAAGCGATTGATAGCGCGCTCGCGCAGACCGTTCCCTTCGATGAAATACTGGTGATTGACGATGCTTCAACCGATCGCTCAAAGGAACTTTTAGACGAAAGTTACGGAAGCGATTCAAAGGTAAGGTTGATTCACCGATCGATTAACGGAGGGCAGTTAGCCTGTATACAGACAGGTGTCCTGAAGGCCACAGGAGACATTTGTTGCTTTCTCGATGGGGACGACTACTACGAGAAAAACTACCTTCAGCACGTTCTTGAGCATTATGAATCAAATCCTCATTCAACCTGCGCCTATGTCACCTGTGAAGCATTTGATCGGCCGGTGAGACGTGTGTTTGGATCCAATGGAACACAAACTTCGGGAATGACGCTCGGTATCACATTACGTGGAAACACATTTGTCGGCGCGCCGACGTCATGCCTATCCTACAGGGCGGAACTACTACGAGAAGTATTCCCATACCCCTACGTTGAAGACTGGGTAACCAGAGCGGACGACTACCTAAATGGTGTTTCCTCGATTCTGGGTGCCAAAAAAACCTTTATCGATAAACAGCTTGTGAATTTTCGGTGGCATGACCGCAATAACAGCTGGACCTGTTACCAATCCCTCGCAACCTATCGCCGAAGGATTTCACTTAATCGCTTACGCACTCATTACGCTCAAAGCCATGGTCTTGACCTCGAGTCCCTGAATAACGAGCTGCACCGAGAGTTTGCAACATGGCCGAATCCCAGCTGGCGACTTCTTGGCTGGTATACGAAAGCAATCATCGACGGCAAGCAGCCGTTCTTTCGAAAGACCTCACAGATCGCATCTTTACTGCAGCACAAATTTGCCATGATCACGAATCGCAAATCGCAAAATGCCGACGCTGTAAAGACGTGCAAATTACTCTCTCGTGGCGACCACCTCGAGCAATGAGCAGCGGGCAGAAATACTGAGCTCTCAGCTCCAGCAGGAAACAGTCAGCAGAGAGCGAAAAGAATTTCCAAAGAATAACGAGGGAAAAGATCTCGCCTGACTCCTCAAAAAGAGTCAGGCGAAAAATGTGTTTTTCCGGGAACTCTTCTGCAATTAGTTACGACGCAGAAGCTTGGGCATCATCGTTCTGACTCGAACTTTCAAGCGGGTATTCCCAACCCTACTAAGCACCTCTTCCCATGCGGGACCGCCCTCGGCCTTGCTTGATGCCTGCATCTTCTCATTGACAGAGGTTTGTTTGATTGTCTGTAGGTACTTGGTCGTCTTGCCATGACTTGTCTCGGTGTAAATCCATTCAATGAGCCCATTGTCGGGCTCAAACGTCTTGAGGGTCGAGGAGCCGGTAAAAAGACTCCCCTGATCATAACCTGAATAGCTCGCAAGAATCGATCCGGTTGACTCATCCCAGTATTGCAACCCAGCTCCGATCGAAATCACCTGGCCACTTTCCGTCTCCATCCGGTGAGAAGCATGAACTGATTTACCATCTTCAGAAGGTAGTAGGGTGTAGGTCGCCGTGTAGTTTTGTCCCGCAGCAATGCCTTCCCACATCCCCTTCGTCACTCCCTCAGATTGGAAAGTACCGAATGATCCGCTGGTAATGTGGAATTTCATGAAGTCATCCCACGTATCAGGTGCACTATCTTCACCCTGAACCGAGAGCAAACTGACAGCGGCGAATGCTACCGCGAGACTAGAACGAAGAAGTTGACAGTACATAGCGGTATTTCCCCTACTTATGTTTAACGGATAGGTCAGATGGCAGCAGTTTACCATGCACAAAGATGGATGCGTACGCCAAGCAATCACGCCTAGCAAACTAATCAAACGCATGCATGCTTCCAACAACCAAACCTTTGCTTGCACCAAAATTTCTAGTTTCGACTAAACCCGACAACCAAAGCAAACGAGACGCAAGCAATGCTATGGTTCATTGGCCTCCGCTAACAACCGATAACGCTAGCGAGGCTGCCGGTGGGATGCATTCAGCCTACCCGAGCACCATTAAAACCCAATCCCCAATGAGTGGATGGCCGTATGCGAATGGCTGTTCATCGACTCAACCAAAAAAGGCCTGCGTCTGGCGACATTTTCCCTCGAACAAACACAAATCGCTACAAGGAAAGGTGACTTGCAAGCCAACTCCAAACCGGATGATGCAATAATGCAATGATTAACAGCAGGGTGGTCGTGGTAAGCCAACGCGGCCTGACTCGCAACCCGCCCAATTCTCTCAAGCCCTTTCCTGCTACCAACCAAAAAAAGGCAATGGTCGTCACGGCCTGCCATCCCAGAGTCATCCCGACCAAAACGAAGGCGGTCAGCAACGAGTTTGTTGATTGGTGAGTTCGTACACAGTTCCAAGCACCAGCTCTCGAGACGAGCCAACCAATCAAAGCTCCAAAAAGACAATGAAGACCTCGGCCAGCCCAGTCAGGGATCAGCAATGCCTGCGCGATCGGCGTCTGTGCAAAGAGAGGAACTGGTAAAAGGTTCGGGGACGCAACCACAAGGATTGCGGCCAGCATCCAAAGACCGATTCTTAGCCATTTTGGTGGCTTGCAGCGATCCTGCTCAATCAACGCGAGGGTTAACAGACCGCTAAAAAAAACGCAATGCAGAGCGTAAATCCCGATGACTCCCCATTTCGCGTAGAGGATCATCCAAACGATTCCAACGTGGGTGTAAGGCCGAAAGCCCGGAACGTTCGCAGCGCCGGTAACTAATTCAGTCAAGAACAGGAGCCCAAAAATTACCATCCCGGTCAATTCCACCATGAAGTATCTGGCTGGAATAGGTAACTCGCAGTGCCGACACTTCCCGCGCAATCGCAGGTAACTGAACAGTGGGATATTATCGACCCTTTGAATAGGGGTTTTGCAACCAGGGCAAGCAGAGGAACGAATAAGAAATGGCTCGCCTCGCGGGATGCAATACGCTGCAACGTTCAGGAAACTACCGATACAGGCACCAGCGAAAACAAACACAGAAAACACCGCGAGTTTGGCACTGCGGACTCGCAGGATTTCAAACGCAGTCAGCTCCTCCACGACGAAATGTTGAGGCATTTCGTCGTTTGTCTGCCAAAACGTGTTCAGGCTCGGGATCACAACCATGTAAACCACCGCTAATAAAACCGCCCCAAGAATAAACAGTCTTCGGAGCGTCATCGTTTTGCGCATCCAACCCACGGTTATCCAGACTTCTCGCGATAGAAGAAGCAAGGTCGAGCCCACCGCGAATGCAGGCGAGAACATCGCAAAAGGACTCCAAATAAGTAAGCCCTGATCCGACGAATAAATAGCGGCGATTTTGAGAATCACCACTGATAAAGGAATCAGCATGAACAAACGCAACCAGTTAGCACTCACTGTGATCAGAGCAATGAGTGCGTAGGCAGAAACCATCAGGAGAGCAGCCGAATCATGCTGGAGCCTCGTACCCCAAAATAGGCACGAGCACCCAGAGGTTCCAACAAGCAATACTCTGGTGCACTCACCCCAAAGCGAATTAACAAACGGGTCAGGATCCACCGTGGGTCCAATGGTCTTTGTTCGTTTCAACATGCGCTGAATTCTAGTGCCTCAGCGGAATAACAAAAGTTCGGAAAACGTTAAGATTACGAATCAGCCAAAACAACCTTCCCGGTGGACGGCATGCAGGCAGCCAACAGGGGGGGCGATCTGGGGGGACATTATTTCCGCCAGTAAAAGCCGCGGGAGGTACAGCACGCCGTTTTCAGGAACAGCTGTATCGCTATTCAACGACGGTTTAGAAAACGTCGATAACCAAACGCAAACTGTTGAAACTTATCGTCCGGAAGAAACGCTGCCAATTCAAGCGGCATTTTCGATAACCACGACAGTGGAGATGCCAATTTTTTATAGAGTGCTTTGCGCTGGAACTGTCTCATTGCAAGTGCCCTCTGGTAGACTCGATGCTCCCTTCGAAAGCATTTTGGATCAAAGCCAAAAACCGGTTTCTCTCCATTTTTTGCACCCAAAAAATAAAGATCCTTCGAGCGACGATTCGTCAAAAACAAATGCTCGGAGAACATCTCTTCAATGGAAAACTCTCTGGTGAAATCAACAGCACTCAAATTTCTGTAATAGTTCCAACCCACATCTTGGGAACCGGGTGACTCATCAGGCGAAGTTCGCTGGGTGCCGTGCTCTAAACGCCCTCGGGTCGCGCAGGTAAAAAGAACAAAGCCACCCGGACGAGTCATCCGATGCATGTTCAAAAATGTGGCCGCCCAGTGCGGGTTATGCTCGAAGCACTCGCAGGAGAGCGTGATGTCGTAGGTGTCATCTTCGTGCGTTAAAAGGTGCCCATCCGCCACGAGATCCACCCCGGGACCTTCCATTAAATCGGTCCCACAATAACTGGCCTCTCCAAAAAACGGTCTGACTGAACCGTTAACGTCGTAGGACCCAATTTCAAGCACTTTCGTGCCACTAAAACACGTATCAAAGTGTCGTACAGTCGATTCGACGAAGCACAACTGTTCTCCGTGAGCCATCCTTCACTCCCTCACATGGATGCTGGTCGCAGATTCAATAGGGACAAAACTTTACTGGCTATCGCCTGAGATTTGACGTCCTGAGCAACTCCACCGCGATTCGCCTCTTTCGCACTTATCCGAGAAACCCTCAGCAACTTAGTCTATGCAATTGCCTTTCGTGAGGAATAGATCAATCAATGGCATGGCAAGCCAATCGAGTTCCGAGCGAGACAACACAAGAAAAAGTCTCTCGAATCACCTACTTTGGGAACGCCATTACAAACAGGCCGCCTGATTCGAAGCGTGTTGCGTGCTTCCTGCAGCTCTGATTAATCAGACACCAATTCAATCAGTCGGCAACAGGACCCACAGCTCGGGACGCCCGACGTTGCAATGAACGACACGCACAAGCAGACCCATGCATGCCCAAGAAAGATACAGCGTAACACGCGCCGCGTGCCATGCCACGGGAACACGAGCGACCTCAAGGTTCTCACTGGAAGTTGCCGACTCGCGGTTACGGACACTGGGGACGGGGTGGAAGATGGTCTCAATGAACGCGGACCGACTCGGTTCGTCATCCTGAACCACGTCCAGTGCCTGTAGGGCTTCGTGCATATCGCCAAGGTTCGAACCTGAACGAATGATTCGGCTGTCGATCGCATACGAGGCCTGGCGACTGAGGGTTGGCAACGTCAACAAACCCAGAAACGTCCAGAGAGTAAAACCAAGACCGGTCATCACCAGACTAGCAACGCTCGCAACACCTGCTCCGGGTAAACTAGCGGAAAGAAAGAAGCCGGTTGCCACCCAGATGAACGCCAATAAAACACCTCGAGTGCGGCCCCCGCTGACAATGGCCTCGATACGTCGTGCAATAACAACCCCGAGTTGTTCGGAGGAAAGTTGACGGACAGCAGATGCCGATAAAACGATCTCCTCCCTACCCGGCAATCCCACGATACCGCCAGTAAAGCCAATGTCGTGGTTATGGAGAACGCGAATGGGGAATCGCCTACGATCAGTCGAAGACGAAGCGACAGCCAAATCACATGCTTCTTCGACTTTTGAATCGCACGTACAATCTTCAGATAAACCTGCAACTGCCCTAGCGAGATACAGCTGAAAGCTCGTAAGAAACAGGCCGACGAGCCCAATCGCCCCAATCACACCAAGTAGGCCGTACGATCTCCCTGCCGCGAGAAGGACCAAGGAAGCTGCAAGAAAAAACACGGCCTGCGTGAAAACGCCACGAAACCATGACTTAAAAAAATTCCGAAGAGAAATCGTGTCGGGACGCCAGTGGTTCGGCAAAACATATCCGCCGAGAAAATCGAGCGGGAGCATCACAATGCCCGCAATAAAAAAAATCAACGCGAACGCCCTCACGTCCTTCCAACTCCAAACCTCCGACGTGGGAAGGACGTCTCGCGGATAACCAGAGTACAAAAGGGCACCGCTCAGGAGGACAAGGATTCCGACCCCTGACACCCCGAGCAGCAAACGCGATCGAGCGTACGTCATTCGACTATCCTGCGGACGGGCAATTTTCAAAGGGCAACCTGTTCCTGACGGACCTCAATCCTTCAACTCATCAAGCTGCTGACCTATTGATTCAGCTTCTGCCCGCTTTCGATCACTTAATTCGCGATTAACCGTTGAAAGGTCAAAGGATTCCTGCATTAACTTCTGATACTTAGCTTGCAACTTGTCTTTCTTATTTCCGAACCCAAACATTTTTCTCTTCCTACAATCTTTTTCCCGAGCAAAGGACATGACGCAACTCGCGGAAACCTTCATGTTCTCCGCGGGCCCGGTCACCAACTTGAGCAACTCCGCGCACGTGGCAATCGGACGAGGCGACCGCGTCTATAGCACTATTAGCGTCTGCCAAGTCCCAGCAAGATCCTGCCCCTTACTCCAGGTCAACGATCAGACTTTCACTCCCATGCAGCTTAGCAACAGCAGAAAACCATAAAAAACGCAACCAAAGCGAACACGATCACATAGGTGCTCCAATAGCCCGCGACAGATTCAGTCCGCAGGGGTTCGAATGACACGAGCTTGCCTTGAGTGACTCAAGGATAAATCCTTGAGAGCCGGTACACAGTCAAGTCATTCACCGAATACTTCTCAAATCCCACTGTTGCACTCCACGGAATACAGAGCGAACCAGGGAACCAATGAGTGACCGCCAAATGTGGGACGAACATCATGCTAAACTATCAATCGATGTCGTTGACTGCGTCGCCTAAACCCTTCGCTTCGTCCCGTGAAACGGCGCAGCGAATCGAATGCATTGAACAGGGACAAAAACCGCTATGCGTTACAACAATATCCAGAAAGCGCCTCTTCATTTTCTACTGCTGGCAATCAGTATCATTTTCTTTACCCTGTCCATCACTCTGTCAGTAATGGCACTTCAAATCACATTTGCCATCTCGGGAAGTACCATCCTTCTGCTCGGCCTTTCGTTCCAACACCTGATCACACGAGATGAATCTGATTCCCTACTTATCTCGTTTGGTCCAATTCCATTGTTCAAAAGACGGATTCAGTACGCGAATATCGAACGCGTCGAGATGGCGAAGTCGAGCATCCTTGACGGCTGGGGAATACACATGAGCCCCAGCGGCGGATGGATCTGGAACCTCTGGGGGTTCGACTGCGTTGACGTCTGGTTCGAACGTGAAGGCAAGACTCGCAAGATACGTATCGGCACGAACGATCCCTCGGGCCTGCATGCGTTTTTGACAAAGCAAATCTCGCGTTAACGAAAGTGTGTTTTCGACCGAGATACTCCAACGCAAATCGCTCTCAATTGAAACCGCCTGGCCCCAAGACTTCAGCCACGCGAACGCAAACAATGCTTTCACTGGTCCAGCCATTCACACGCTGCTACGAATTCCTGATTTGACGAATGCACAAGCGTACTGCAATCCAAGGAATAAAAAAGAGAACCACTACCAGAAGCTTAACCGTCCCCAACCAGAAATAGAACGCTATCTCAAGCTCGTGTGGATCAAGACCAAATAACCGTGAGTGCGTGCTAACGGCAAAGTCATGACCAAGGATGATCCCAAGCGTATTTAAGAGAAGGAAGACGACACCAACCACCCAGCAACGCAACAGAACCTTGGCGAGAACATCCAGCACCACAAGATTTGACTGATTCATGTTAATGACAACCTTCGTCGATAGAACTTCTTAAAACATAACGCACGTCAATCGCGGTGCGTCGATCAGATTACCAGATCCACATGATGGTTTGGCAACAATAAAATGATCAAATACATCCCCTCGCGAGAGCGAAGTGCGAAAAACCTTTGCGTGACTCGTTTTGCGTTGAATACTTAAGTGGTAGGATTTCACAACGCGAAAGACTCGGAGCCGGTTATCCAATCGGCGTGTCTTTTTAACCCCCGAATCAACCACATAAATGAACTCAACACGCATAATCCTCGTCGCAACCCTGCTCCTTGCATGCATCACCGAGGGTGACGCCTCGGACGGATCTGATTTTTCGTCCGAACGCCCCAACATTCTCTTTATCGTCTCCGACGATCATGGCTGGGGCGACTTACCTTCCAATTGGGACAAAACGGAGGTACGCCTTCCAAACTTGGATGCGTTATCGAACAGCGGAGCTCGATTTCAGAATTACCACACCGTACCCCTATGTGGTCCATCACGCGCATGCATGTTCACAGGGCAATACTCCACCGAGAACGGCATGTGGCGGGGCCCGGGTCAGCAGCCGCTTGGCTCCCCGGGCTACCGGGGAATTAAACGAAATGTGAAGATGCTATCGGAGTTTCTCTCAGAGGCTGGTTACCAAACTGGCGCGTTCGGTAAGTGGCACATGGGAGCATTAAAAGGTGAGGTCCCTAACGATCGTGGATTCGATGAATTCCACGGCTTTCTGGCCGGCGCACACCCTTATTGGGCCAAGCCTGGTCGTTCAAAACTCCTGCATAATCGCGATCCCGATCTCACCGCTGACGGACATACAACGGAACTGTTCACGGAATGGGCGGAGAAGTTCATCCAGAGTAGCGTCGAACAAAAAACGCCCTTCTTTTGTTACCTGGCCTACAACGCAGTGCATGGCCCCATTCGAATCGATCGGTCGAAACCAGCATCCGCACCTGATGAGTGGATCCAACGCGCGCTTGATCGAGGAGTGAGTTTCCTTCGAAGCGACTACGTTGCGATCCTTGAACACATGGATCACCACATAGGCCGGCTGGTCGAGGGTCTCGAGACACTCGGTGTTGCAGAGAATACAATCATTGTGTTTGTCAGTGACAACGGTGGATGCGTGATGGATGAAGATGCAGCGGGAGGAAGATTCCCCGGAAACAACGGACCGTTTCGAGGAGGCAAGGCGACAACCTATCAGGGAGGCATCAATGTGCCGTTTCTTGTTCACTGGAAAAACCGAATTCCCAGCTTGGTCTCAAACGAACAAGTCATGCACTGTGATATTTTTTCAACCTTACTCGACGCAGCAAAAATAGAGGTCCCGAAAACCAATGGCAACAACCCCATGCGAGGTAAGTCCCTGATGCCACACTTGCTTTCATCGGGAAAAGAAAAATTACCGGAGCGAACCATGATTTTCGAATTATGGGGTAACATCGGAGTGAGAAAAGGAAACTACAAGCTCTGGAGTCAAGTCGGCCGTGAGTACTCGCCAGATTGGCCTGCGTTGATCAGCGAGGTGCAACAAACAGATCTTTTTCTTTACGACCTTGGCCGGGATGTGAATGAAGAAACGGACCTTCGCGAAGAACTCCCCGAGGTCTATGCCGCTCTAAAAACGGCATTGATCAATCACCTAGTAAGCCTAGATACTGTATACCCCACCGACGCGATTTCAGATCACCCGAAGTCCACCGATCTTTCGCCGCTAAAACCGTCCCCCAAATCAGGGAGCTCCCAACCCAACTCAACCCCCCGGTCGAAGCAAAAATTCTTTAATGCTCGGGATCGAAATTCCGATGGACAGATCACTTTGGAGGAGTTTATTGGCAACCCAGCCAATCGCAATGTTCCAGTCCTAACCAAGCGTTTTAATCTTTTGGATCGTAATGCCGATGAAAAACTAACGATTGACGAACTTAATTGACGCATCAACTACACTGAAGAATCGGTGCAAGATGAGCACTTCACGAATGACTTCGACAGATAACCCATGAACCGAATTACCATCCTTCTTATTAGCATTGCGATGCAAATCGGTCACGCGGTAGCAGAACCGACACGAGTACGCGAGCTCGCTGATCAAATTGATGGGGTTGTGATTGCGCGTCTGGAGCAGATCAATCAAAAGCGGCGTGCTGACATTAACGACTACACCTTCTGCCGGCGTATTTATCTAGACGCGATCGGCCGCATCCCTACGCTCGAGGAGTTGGATAATTTCCTCGCAGATACCGATCCCCAAAAGCGATCAAATTTGATTCGCAAGCTTCTCGACTCAAAGGGGTATCAGAGCCATTGGTACAATTACTGGGCTGACCTTCTACGAGTAAAATACGTGGGCGACAAATTGCACCACCCGGGAAATTACGCCCAGTGGATTAAAGAATCCCTGCGAAACAACAAGCCCTATGATCAGATGGCTCATGAACTGATCAACGCCAAGGGCCCGCTGTACCAACCCGGGAATGGCGCAACCGGCTTCTATGCCCGTGAACCCAGGCCGCTAGATCATCTTGCCAACTCGGTAAAGACCTTTCTGGGACTCAGCTTTGAGTGCGCACAATGTCATGACCATCCCTTCGATGCATGGACACAAAAAGACTTTTACAAGTTGGCTGCATTCAGTTCGAAAACTCACCTGCGGGTGGATCCGACTCCAGATATTGAGAAGAGCTACGCAAAGGATCGACGAGTCCTAAAAAACAAGAGTTTTGATGAATGGATTGTCTATCGAGAATCCGTTCGCGTGAAGCACGCGGCGATTCATGGGAACGGAACGGGGTTCATGCGCTTACCTCATGATTACCAATACGAAGACGGTAAACCGTTTGAACCCATCGAGGCGGATGTCCTTTTCGGAGAGATGCCAAAACTCGTACACAAAGTAACGAAGAAGGAACTTGAAACAGCAGCAAATAATAATTTTGGCCCGCCAATCAATTCCCGCGAAGCATTAGCTGACTGGATCGTCGCACCCGAAAACCCACTCTTCACCAAATCAATTGTTAATCGATTGTGGCTCCAAGTGATGGGGACTCAGCTCGTCGGTCCTGTTGGAGATCTCACCGCGGACAAAATGGGACCGCACCCAGAACTCACGGCAGAACTGGTCTCCGTCATGAAGGATTCCAATTACGACTTGAAAGGCTTTCTCTCGATTCTATTCAATAGCGAGACTTACCAACGTCAAGCAATTGCCATGAGTGAAAATGCCTCGTCTTACCTCTTCGACGGTCCAATCGTACGGAGACTGTCAGCAGAGGCGATTGTCGATTCATTCCTGAGTCTGAAAACCGAGACACCGGAGGAGTTTGTGGCGACCGAATTTCAATGGGACGGATTCACAAACTTCTACGACAAGTCGCAGGCAATGAACGTTCAAGATTTTGTGAACTATTCAGTTGCCGGACCAGGGCGTGCTGCTTTCCAGCGACGAGAGGAAATGGAGGCCAAACAACGCAACGGCCCGATGGGCCCTAAACACCTATGGCGAGTTTCTTGTTACGGACACGTGGATGGCGACCATGAGGTGGCAGTGCTCCTGGGGAAGTCTGATCGGGAACTAATCGATGGTGCAAACTCAGAACCCAATATCCCACAGATCCTGTACATGATGAACGGGCACCTCGAGCAGGAAATCGCATCTGATTCGAGTTCCTACCTGCACCGTAAACTCGATGAGTGCGAAAGCAACGATCAAAAACTGGAAATGCTTTGGAAAGCAATCCTAGGAAGAACACCCAAGGAGTCAGAGAAGGAATTGGCCTCTAATAAAACGG
>CAXQOB010000146.1:0-7866 GCA_964225475.1 Candidatus Nitrosopumilus sp.
CCAAACTTGATGATAGATTATACGACTTGTCAACAAAGATGGCAAATTCAAAAACTCAAACACCTGAAGTTAAACAAGAAAAAGAGGAAATTAAAAAACACATTTCTAAATCAATGCACGACTGGCGATCGCATTTCGCTTTTTTGCCCAGATTCCAAATCTCGCATCTGAGTTGCGAGACTTGGTAGGGCTAACACCTTCGCGGAGCGTTCATTCGGTGAAACAAACTTTGATCCACCGGGACGTGCCTGCGATTTTTGCATCGGGGAGTCTTCCTTCTTTGAATGCCCCTCCAAATCACGCCCGGGAATACTTTCCCGTCGCTGTAATCCACGCCCCAGCTCGATTGAAACGGGCGGCTTAATCGAACTTCGACCCGGTCCCCACGCTGGATTAAAGAAGCGATCCTCGTAACGTCGATGGCCATCATCTCGATGGTGATCATGCCCTGGAGCATCTCTCGAGGATTCGATACCTGCTGCGACGACACCGAGTACCATCTCCATCAACGTCGGTCGACAAAAACGATCTGCCCCAGCAAAAGAGCGAACCGAATTCACCCTCGATGAATAAATCGGATCCATTCTCGAGGAATACAGATGCACCTCACCATGTCTGTGATAGCAACCGAGGGAGGCCAGAGCCGTTTCTAGGTCGTAGTAAGCGCACATTAACTGTTGATAGCAATGGGAGAAATTGGTTGCGGTAGAACAATCGACTCTACCGAGAATCACCACTTCAATTCGATGGTGGACGTCCTCCAGCTCCCACCAGCAGTCACGCAACCGACTCACAAGATTGGGGGTGCGGCTACAGACCTGCAGTCGACTCGATAGCCGTAAAAGATCATGTCCCACGCGTTTTTCGTACACACCCAATCGCCGATCATTGACGACCGACTTACCAAACCGCAAAGCCGCGGATCGATACCTGCTGGCCGCAAGGCGTAAATCATGATCGTGGGATGCAGATGCACTCAACGAACCGACTGACAGGAAACCGAAAAAAAATACAAAAACTATCTTCGACATGATGGTGACCTCAGATGGCAGGCCTGCTACAAGGAACAAAGTAACGACTGCGATCCCGACCGGAGCACGGTTCAGATCACTTGCACTGAACGGCGAACGTATCCTGAAACGAAACTCAGGCGGTATCAAAGTCAACGTATTGACGCGATGCATAATGCGTGCCAACGACGACATCCGATTGAACTCGCTACTTGGACCAAGAAACAGCGATCACTTTGATGACAGCAACCGTTTTCGCGCGTTCAATACGACAACAAAAAAAGTCGCGAGATCGGCAAAATCGTTAAAATCCACTCAACTGGGCAGGTAAGAGCGGCCGATGATCGAAACGACCCGTTCCTCCCACGGGAGGCGAGTCGTTGAGTTTAACGCCATTTTTTCTGTCAAGAATATCGACACCACAGAGCTTCTCCATGTCAAAACCGAGCCTTCGTATCTTTCGTCCGGAAGCAACCGCTCCCCTGTCCGACGCTCCGATTTCAGAACTAGAGCAAATGTGGCGCGAAGCAGAAATGGACCAGGAGCCTGCTGCGACTGACTCAAAGTCGGTCTCAGTTCCCCTCAGCAAGGTTGTCCCCCTGCTGTTGGATGCCGCAGACAACCAACGAGCGTGGCTTGACGATTTTTCTGATGATCTGATTCAAATGAACGCAGATCTCTATGAGATCCTGTTGGCTTATCAACAGATGAAACGACGCGCTGCCGCCTAACGCTAGCAAAGGCACAGCGGCTCTTGCGACGGTGCAACTGCGCGGTCGCGGAGCATCATTCTGACAGAACAATTGAGGCAAACCCCGGCGTGTAGGCGACAGAGCTTCTTGAACACTAGAACAGCTTGAACCTCCGCCTCTTTCCCAACAATCTGGGCCTCCAAACTACCCTGGCCCCTTCAGGGGTCAAGCATTTCTTCGCAGCAGGCAATCCATTCAACCAGACAGAATGCTGGGGAGAGGATTGAAGCAGCATCCAGCGAACTGGAGTTGACCAGAGCCTCACGGATTTGATAACCGATTCTTTGGGTGACCCCTATCAAAAGGATCTACAGATGCGTTCGATTGCTGTCATAAATCAAAAAGGCGGAGTTGGTAAAACGACCAGCTCGGTGAATCTCGCTGCGGCACTTGCGAAGGCCGGCAAAAGCGTCTGCCTGCTTGATCTGGATCCTCAAGCTCATGCATCACTTCACCTCGGAGTGACGGCACACGGCGACTCACCCAGCATGTACGAGGTCCTCTGTGGCGACGTCTCATTGGAGCAAGCGAGGCAAAATGCGAGTGAATCTATATCAGTAGTTCCGTCGAATTTGGATTTAGCAGCTGCCGAACTCGAGCTTGCGGGAGAAGTCGGACGGGAAATGATCTTGCGAGATCGACTGGCTGAGGACACAGGTCGATTTGATTACCTGATTCTTGATTGCCCCCCAAGCCTCGGCGTCTTGACGCTTAATGCTCTGGTCGCGGTACGAGAAGTCTTTTTGCCCCTCCAGCCTCATTTCCTTGCACTTCACGGGCTGAGTAAATTACTGAGAACGGTCGAGGTCGTTTCCCGACGATTAAACAGTCGACTGCGGCTAACCGGCGTGATGCTTTGCATGTATGATTCAAATACGCGTCTGGCAGCGGAAGTGAGCACAGACATTGACGAATTCTTTCATGCGAGCAAGAGCTCACGCGAGTTCTTCAAGGACGCCTGCTTCTTTCAAACCCGGATTCGACGAAATATTCGGCTGGCTGAAGCTCCGAGTTTCGGCCAGTCTATCTTCGAGTATGCCCCTGAGAGTAATGGTGCGGCAGACTACCGTGCGATCGCCGAGGAAGTGATTGCTCAAGAATCGCAATCTAATACCGCTTCCATTCGGCAGGCGGCATAGTCAAATAGGAGAAGTCATTTCCTTCTCAAGACGACCACCTGACCGAGTGATAAAACGTCGCACCTCAGCAACCTACCAAAGCTTAACCCACTTCTCGACTTGGGTTGCCCTCGCTGTTCTTTTCCCAGCGAGGTATTTTGCCACCGCCCCGGTGAATTTCACGGAGCATTACCCTGCCTCGGATTTTTGACCTTGATCGGATATGCTAGTGCCTCGGAAGTGTGGTGCAATCTCATCCTGTGAATGTCCCTGCGTGTTCCATGTCACTCACAACGCGTGATCGTGCAGAAAGGAACCGCTCCTTGCTTGGAGCAGCGTTTGTTCGCAGTATCGCTTAGGCCGCAGGGAAAGTAACCGCACACCGAGACTCGTTTCCGCAGCGAACAATACTGAAATGTAGCTGTGCGGGATCCCGTAGATTCGATCGGCGATGGAATGACGACGACAGAGATTAAGGTAAAAGGCGCCCGCGAGCATAACCTCTGCGATGTGAGCCTCACCCTACCCCGAGGAGAGCTGATTTGCTTCTCGGGAGTTTCCGGTAGTGGTAAATCCTCTCTCGCCTTTGACACCTTGTTCGCGGAGGGCCAACGTCGTTATGTCGAGAGCCTGAGCAACTACGCCCGACAGTTCATGGGCCAGATGCCTAAACCGGATGTTGATTTGGTAAGCGGCCTGAGCCCGACCATCTCGATCAGCCAAAAATCTTCCGGGTCAAACCCTCGGAGTACGGTTGGCACGATCACCGAAATCTATGACTTTCTCAGAGTCCTTTACGCGCGGGTGGGAACGGGGTGGTGCCCTAAATGCAAGGTCAAGATTGAAGCTCAGTCCCGAGACGCGATCACCGCCAGAATCAAGGACCTTCCTGTTGAATCAACGTTGTGGATTTTGGCTCCAAAGATTCGCCGACAAAAGGGTGAATTCAAAGACCTCTTTGAGGATCTGAGGAAACAGGGGTTTGTTTATGCGCGGGTTGATGGCGAAACCATTCGACTCTCTGACCCTCCTCTTTTAGATCGTCAAAATCGGCATGATGTCGAAGTCGTCGTCGACCGTATCCCACCAGACGATCGCGACCGAGGAAGATTGGTGGAGGCGGTCACCACTGCCCTGAAAATGGGTGAAACGACGCTGTTTGTATCAGAGTCTGCGGCGAATGATCCGGAGTGCGGACCGGTCGGAAAAGACCATCTCTATTCTTCTCGGTATGCGTGTGGGAATTGCGGCCAGAGTTATCGTGCGCCAAGTCCGCAGCTATTTAGCTTCAATAGCCCTCAAGGCATGTGTGAAGCGTGCGACGGCTTGGGTCGTCTCTACACTTTCGTTCCGGAACTATTGGTACCCGATGACCGCCTATCCATTCGCAAAGGGGCCATTGAGCTTCTTGGTAAATGGGGAGACATCGGACGTTACCGCAGGCATATTTACCGAAATGCGGGAGAATCTTTAGACAAGATACTCGGCTACCCCAAAGGAACGATGCTCGAGGCTAAATGGAAAGATCTCCCAGATGAGGCCCGATCGATTTGGCTGTGGGGTTACGACGAACCACTCGCGTTCAATTGGCGCGGCGGTCGAAGAGCAAAAAAATACAGTGGCAAATTTGAAGGTTTCATCCCAGAGCTGCTTGATAAGTATCGGACAACGCGAAACAAGATGCAGTTGAAGCATCTCGAAAAGTACATGGAGACCATGGACTGCCCGGATTGCCACGGGCATCGCCTCAATCAGCAAGCGTCCTCGGTGACGTTAACGAGTGATTCCAAAGCTTTTGCACGTCTGCAAAAAGGTTCCGCGAAGGTCGAATATGCACTTCCGGAGCTTTGCGAACTGCCGGTGCAAAAACTGGCTCTCTTCTTCGAATCACTTGAACTCAACCCTACCGAGTCGCTGATTGCCGGAGAAGCGTTAAAAGAAATACGTCAGCGACTTGGTTTCCTGCTTGGAGTAGGGCTCGACTACCTCACACTCGCGCGAACGGCTCCAACCCTCTCCGGAGGTGAGTCTCAACGGATCCGTTTAGCCGGACAAATCGGGAGCGGCCTTTCTGGAGTCCTCTACATCCTCGACGAACCTTCCATCGGACTGCACGCTCGAGATAATGATCGTCTGATCGCAACGCTCCTTCAACTTCGAGACGCGGGCAACACTCTGATTGTCGTTGAACATGATGAGGATACGATGCGTGCGGCCGATCGCATTATTGACTTCGGACCCGGTCCAGGCATTCGTGGCGGTCAGGTGGTTGCAGCTGGCTCTCTAAAAGAGATCGAGAAGAATAAAGCAAGCGTTACTGGGAAATTCCTAACCGGTGAACGCTCCACTCAAGTTAATCGAAAGCCTCGCGACGCCTCCTCGGCCAATCACCTTGAAATTATCGGTGCGAGACATCACAACCTGAAGGAGGTCACCGCCAAAATCCCATTGGGTCTTATCACATGTGTCACAGGTGTATCGGGCAGTGGAAAAAGCTCACTGATCGGTGGGATTCTTGAACCAGCTTTAAGAAATCAACTGAATAATGCCCAGATCGAAGTGGGCGACCATGACGCGATCGTCGGTGTTGAAAACCTTGATAAGACCATCGCCATTGATCAATCGCCAATTGGACGAACTCCGCGAAGCAACCCGGCAACCTATGTCAAGGTATTCGATGAGATCAGGAATCTTTTTGCAAAGTTGCCCGAGTCAAAGACACGAGGCTTCACTGCGAGTCGATTTAGCTTCAATGTTGACGGAGGTCGTTGCTCAGCATGCGATGGCAACGGTGCCAACAAACTTGAAATGGATTTCCTTGCAGACATTTGGGTCACCTGCCCAGTATGCCAGGGCAAACGCTATAACCGCGAGACGTTGAACGTAACCTTCAAAGGTCACTCCATTTCAGATGTTCTTCTCATGGACATCGCTGAAGCGTTAGCGTTGTTTGAAAACGTACCCAAAATTGCCGAGAAGCTACGAACTCTGGTTGATGTCGGACTTGAGTACCTGAAGCTCGGCCAGCCGTCTCCTACGCTCTCAGGTGGTGAAGCGCAACGCATTAAGCTGGCAAGAGAACTCAGCAAAAAAGAGACAGGCAAAACCCTCTACGTTCTAGACGAGCCCACCACTGGTCTGCACTTTGCAGATATCGAATTGTTACTGAAAGTCATTCAGGGATTGGCAGATCGCGGCAACACGATCGTCATCGTCGAGCACAATATGGATGTGATTCGAGCGGCAGATTGGATCATTGATCTGGGACCCGAAGGTGGTGAAGGCGGAGGCGAAATCGTTGTCAGCGGACCACCGTCAAAAGTAGCAAAATCAATTAAGAGCTACACCGCGATGGCGTTGGCAAAATCCATGGGCATCAAACGATCATCAAAGGGGCCCAAGGCAAAACCGATAAGGAGTGAGAAGAGCAAACCATCCAAGGCGAGAACGCACGTCTTGGTGGAATCTGCCTCCGAACACAATCTAAAATCAGTCAACGTTGATATCCCCAGGGATTCCATGACTGTTTTCTGCGGTCCGAGCGGAAGCGGGAAAAGTTCGCTGGCGATGGATACCATCTATGCAGAAGGACAGCGGCGATATGTTGAGTCACTATCATCCTACGCTCGCCAGTTCATTGGTCAGGTGCAGAAGCCCCGTGTCGAACGAATTGAAGGTTTGTCTCCATCGGTGGCTTTAGAACAGAAGAACCTCGGTCATTCCCCGCGCAGCACCGTCGGTACGGTCACCGAGATCTATGATTATCTGAGAATTCTATTTTCACGACTTGGAAGAATGCACTGCCCGAGCTGCCAGTGTGAAATTGGGACTCAGACTTCGGATCAGATCGTTGAAAAAATCCTTAGTCTGCCAAAGAACACCAAAGCCCTACTGCTGGCACCTCTCGAGGTCCAACCTGGTGATGCCTCAGCCATCACTTGGCAGTCACTGCGATCAGCTGGATATGCTCGTATTCGCATCGATGGTAACACGCACCCTCTGGATCTCGCACCAACCTTGGACCCGAGAAAGAAACAACGAACCCAAGTAGTCATCGATCGACTCGTCATCCGTTCCTCGGAACGTTCACGGATTGGCGACAGCGTCGAACAAGCCCTATCGCTCGGAGTCGGTGAACTTCAGATTGCGATTGTCAATGAGGATAAGGCCGAAGCGAACTGGAAGGAAATCACCCACAGCCAACACCTGGTTTGCGAACAGTGTGGACGCAGCTTTCAAGACCTAACACCTCATCACTTCTCCTTCAATACGTCAATCGGCTGGTGCACCGAATGCGAGGGACTGGGGACTCAGACAGGCACGAACCCGAATGCATTGATCAATGACCCTTCGCTTTCTTTACGTGACGGCGCAGCGCTACTATGGCCCAATATAGAAGCGAAGTACTCCTCCGCGATGCTGAACGCTCTGGGACGCGAACATGAAATCCCGACTGATCTTCCATTCGATGACCTTACGCTGGCCCAACGGCGATCACTTTTCCGCGGTTTCGGTGATGGATGGATCCCGGTTTATGATTCAGATTTTGAATCGCCAAAGAACAAAACCACCAAAAAGACAAAGCGTAATCAGCGACCGGTTTTTCGTTTTCAATACAAAGGTTTCTACCCGGCACTAGATGAAGCGTCACGACTCACTCCGACACTACGTGGTCGATTGGATCAATTTGTGTCAGAAATTGATTGCGCGGCATGCGATGGATCACGTTTACGTGATGACAGCGGAGCTGTCCGGTTCGAAGGTTATACAATTGGTGATTTTGTCCAGTTCCCGCTGCTTAAACTCCAGAAGGCGGTCAAGTCTTGGAAACTTGATCGTCGTCAAAACAAGATCGCAGGCGAACTCATCAGGGAAATTGAATCCCGTGTAAAGTTCCTGATTGATGTCGGACTAGGGTACCTCACCTTACACCGAGGCGCGGCACCGCTCTCTGGAGGCGAAGCACAACGAATCCGCCTAGCTGCT
>CAXQOB010000147.1:0-9507 GCA_964225475.1 Candidatus Nitrosopumilus sp.
GTAGAGGGTGAATCGCTCTTTTTGATCCATCAAGGGTTCGAGAAGTTTTGTTTGACTGTAGTTTCTTCCCGCCTCTGTCGGGAACCAGTGTTTTTGCTGAAAACCCAGCAGGTTTGCGATGCCGACGAAGCGCTGAACGGGCGCAGAGGCCGTTCCTTGAGATGCGTCCGCGGTCGGTGTCTCTCGGATTGAGACAAGGCTCGGCAACAGCAGTGACCCGGTGACTGACCGTAGCACTGAACGACGATGTAGATGGTTGCGTTTTCTCATGCTCTTATTCTACTCCAAACAGCCGATGGTCAAACCTCAATCTCCGCCCTGTTTGAGCAGACAGTGAGTGTGTATTTGAACCCGTGGTCGAACCCGTTTTGCCGCCGCATGCGTTCGATGCGTGCAGGGTGTTACGTGCATGTAGCGGATACCGACTACCCCCAGTTTACCAAATCGGCGAGAGGTGCTCCGCTGCATGAATCTTTGCTCATCTTTGGGTCTTATCGTCGGTTTTCGCCGCCTGATCCCCCTCTGAGGATGATCGCTTTCCAGCAGATCTAACTGTTTCCGCTGGGTCTACCGAGAGGAGAGAATCACATCGGATTGTGCACCGTCTGTGCCCTCAGCGCTTTGCAGAAACAGGCCGGGGCGTTATGCCAACGTTTCGATCAACGCAGCGAGGGTTTTTTCCGAACCGCCGCTGCTGGATGTCCCTTCCTCGATCAAGAGTTTTTTCCAGGCGGCGTGTGTTCTGGCTCGAGTTAATTGGTTGGTCAATTTCAAAACCTCGCTGACTCGGATGGACTCGGCGGGTCGTGCCAAAGTGAGCTGCTTCTGAGGCGAGTCCACGTAATTTGCAAGCTTCGCATCCACCAGTACATCACCGGCCCGCGCCGCTTCCACGGTGGTGATGGTGAGCGTTCGAGCGAGCTGATGAACCGTTAAGCTTTTTCCTCGTGAGAATGCACTCGCAATCTCTACCAACGCTGGTAGCAACCATTCCGGTGAGAAGTCTTTCCGCTCTCGGCCCGTGACAAGCAGCCCCTGAAGGGATTGGCCACCGACGGTCTGAAGTGTTTGTGTGACGATCAACCCAAATAAGACGATCCACCAGGTTAAATAGATCCACAAGAGGAATAGAGGCAGCAAGCCGATCGATCCGTAGATTGCAGAGTATGGCACAGCCTTGACCACGTAGATTTGAAACCCGTACTTGCCAAGCTCCCAGAAAAGCGCACTCACCAAACTGCCGGTCGCAGCAGCACGAATCGATACTTTGGTATACGGCATCAATGAGTAGAGAAGAAAGAGTAGCACCCAACTCGCTGAGAAGGAGAGAAACTGACGAAGGTACTGTCGTAGCCCCGAGTCTACTCCCACGCTGCCTGACCACTCCACCACTTCCGATGACATCGTGAGACTCATCGCCAAGAGTCCACTTCCGAGCGTGATCATTGACCAATGAATTGCAACGCGTAAATGGAAAGGACGATGGCTGACGACGTCGAAAATTCGATTGAAGAGTTGTTCCGCCGTATTCGCTAAAGCAACCGCTGCATAGACAAAGAGCAATAAGCCAAGGACACCAATGGAGCGAAAGTCAATTGCTGAAACAAATCGTGTGACCTCCTGCATGCGCCGTCGGATACTATTGCGGGTGTCCTCGGTGCTGCTTGTTGGGGCAACGTTTGTTCGCTCAGCGTCCTCGGGCACCACGTCGTTTAATGCCACGTGGTTTGACAATGAGTCTTCTGATGCCGGGTCTTTAGGTCCATCGACAGCGTCAGCCTCCTTGACGTCCGGCTGGACAACTTTATCGGTCGGAGCCGCGATCGGAGCTGGGGGGGCTGAAGCACCATTCGGTTGAGCGTCGGTAAGGTTCGATTGAGGTGCCGCTGGATTGCCGCTGACTATTTCTACGTCATTGATGCCGTCAGCTTCAAGCTGCTCTGCCGTCGTTTCATCATTGATCAACGGATCGGTGTCGAGTTCATCCGTTTCAGTCGCAATGTCGTGTTGTGCCTCACCTTCAAGGTAAGCCGATGGCAGCACGTCTGGTACGCCAAAGAAGTCGTAGAGCTGCGATTCGACTCGGGTTTGGAAGTCATCCAACCCACCGAAAACGCGAAACATCACCAGGCCGAGCACAAGTACCGGGATAAGGGAGAAAACTGTTCGATAAGTCAGTTCCGCTGCCATTCCCTCGGCGCGGTGGCGTCGTAACTGCTTCCAGCAGAACCAGGCGATGACGCAAGCACGAAAGACCGAGCGAATGATCCAGTTGCGGTTCCGATCTTCGCGTTCATACCAAGCGATGATCCGATCGACCTTTCCTATGGATTCACTTTGCTCACTGCGGATTCGTTGGGCATCATTCATTCAAGGTCGGTCCCATCGTGTGAATGTTGTCAGGTGTGGATCGGTCCGCCACAGGTTGACTTTACATGCGTTGGTTGCTCGCCGCTTTTTATTTTACACGACTTTCGGTAGTGGTTGATTTCAGTTTTCCCAGCGGGACAAGTGGCGTGGTGCTCGACTGATCTTCTGCACGATTGCAATTGCCACAATTCACCGATACCTCTTGGCTCCTCGCATCGCGGAAGACCCTCATCGCTTGCCGCAGCAGCCACAAAAAGGCCATCACGACAATGGAAATCGAAATGAAGAATTGCCAGTCCAATCTAACTCTCACCTTGTTGGATACGGTTGCCGAATCTCAGTTTAGAAAAAACGGGTTCCTATTTGGTAGGTCGCCATTGCAGCAAAGTAAGCGAGGATCGTCATGTAACTGAAACTCATGATTGGCCAGCGCCAAGAATTGGTTTCTCGTTGGATGACAAGTAGCGTGCTAACGCACTGTGCGCATAGTGCGAAAAATACCATGATGGATAAGGCAACAGGCACCGTGTAGACCGGTCTTCCATCGGGATACTTTGAGGATCGAATTGCTCCGATGAGTCCTTCCTCATCGTCCTCGCTCTCGAGGCTGTAGATGGTCCCCAGGGTTGCGATAATCACCTCACGTGCGGGGAAACTTGCGATTGCGCCAACGCCGATTTTCCAGTCCCAGCCCAGCGGTTGGACGATAGGTTCAATGGCATGGCCCATTTTGCCAAGGAGACTTTTCTCAAGTAGAGCTGTTTTCAATTCACGAAGTTCCTGACTTTCCAGTTCCAACTGCGTGTTGTCCAGTTCGGTGGTTTGGACCATCTTCCTTTCTGCCATTTTCGCGATCTGGAGAATCTTTTCAAGTTCGTGCTGGCGTGTGTGATCTCCAGGCCAATAACCAGCAAACCAAATGACGATCGTCGCTGCAAAAATCATCGTGCCAGCGCGCACAACAAAGGCTCGACTGGCTTCCCAAACCCGAGTTAGCACCACTCGTGGTGCGGGTGTTTTGTAGTCAGGTAGTTCCAGCACAAAAGGAGCTGCCTCTCCCTTAAGTAGTGTCCATTTGAGAACGAGGGACACTGGGATCGCCACAACAACGCCGACTGCATACATCCCCATCAACACCATTGCGGGGAGAGAGATCAGACCCCCAAGTAGTTTGGTCGCCGGAATAAATGCGCCGATAAGCAGTAAGTAAACCGGTAGCCTTGCGCTGCAGCTCATCAGCGGTGCGACCATGATGGTTGCGAATCGGTCACGGCGGTTTTCGATGACGCGAGTTGCCATCACTCCCGGCACCGCGCACGCAAAGGAACTCATCATTGGCAAAAATGATTTACCGCTGAGTCCAAAGATTGACATCAGTCGGTCGACCAGGAATGACGCTCGGGCCATGTAGCCACAGTCTTCCATCAAAGCCAGAAAGAAAAACAATAACGCAATCTGTGGCAGAAAGATTAGCACCCCGCCCACACCCGCGATCACTCCGTCGATCAGGAGACTACGTAGCATTCCGGGGTTCATTAGCCCAGCGACAACGTCGGCAACGATACCGGTCGCTTCGTCAATGCGATCCATCGGCCATGAGGCGACGGTGTAGATTGATTGAAAGACAAAAAACATGATCAGCAGAAAACAGATCATTCCCCAGAAACGATGCGTCAGCACAGAGTCAATTCGATCTGTGAGACGATGCCCCGCGTTGGCGGCGCCGGTAATCACACCTGATAAATTTGTCTTAGCCCAGTCATATCGTGTGGTGCATTCCATTTCGGTTGGATCACCGAATTGATCGACTAATTGACCTCGCCAGTGTTCAAGGATCTTTTGACCGTCAGTTTTTAAGGCCTCTCGAAGGCGAGCCTCGGAAGCCCCCCCGTGGTCCAGGAGCATACGCTCGACGAAATAGTCCTCGTCGAGGTAGTTTTGAACTCGATCAAACGCTGAGTTCGTTGCGGTGACAGCCTGCTTCGAATTGCCGTCCGTTTCGTCGGACGAGTGGTTACCCTCCGATACATTCAGTTTCGTTTTGACGGCTGCGCGAAAAGCATCTCGGATTCGGTAAAACTTTTCCGGTAGGACTTGGATTCTTTGGCTGTTTGCGTTTGTTTCATTCAGGCATTCTGCAATCTTGGAACGCAATTGCTGGAGACCCGAGCCTTTGGTTGCACAGGTCGGTATCACGGGCACGCCGAGATGTTTTGAAAGTTTCTCGACATCGATTGCGACCCCACGTGATTCAGCGGAGTCCATCATGTTGAGGACCAGAATGAGCGGCTTGCCTAATTCGAGTAGTTGGCTGACGAGAAATAGATTTCGTTGCAGCATGAGTGCATTAACGACGCATACAATTAACTCCACGGGCGGCTCTTTTCCGGCGGTGTCGGTTAACACCTCAACTGCAACGAGCTCGTCCGGGGACCGAGGGGCAAGAGAATATGTCCCCGGAAGGTCGACCAAATCGATGCAGCACGCACCGGGGATGAAGCAACGTCCGATTTTCTTTTCAATCGTTACTCCCGCATAATTACCGGTTCGGACATTGAGTCCGGCTAGAGCATTGAACAGAGTGCTCTTGCCCGTATTGGGATTGCCAACCAACGCGACGCGGGTGGAACCAGTTGCTGCATTCGGATTAGGTGTCATGGGGACAACACAATGAAGAAAAGGCAACGAAGGTTCAGGAGGGAGCGGGTGAGAGTGTCCCGCCAAGGGTTGGAAGCATTGTGTGTTAGCCCTGCAGCAGCACCGTGACCCGCTGGGCTTCCCCACTGCGAACTGCGATACGCGAACCATGAATCGCGCACTTCACAGGCCCACCGAAGGGGGCGGTTCGCAGGTATTTGACAAGCTCTCCCCGAACAAATCCCATCTCTCGAAGGCGGGAAGCAACCGCGTCAACACCGCTGATCTGCAAGATTTCGGCTTGCTGTCCGGGTTTCAGTTGGTCAAGTGTTGTAGTCACGGTGCCTTACTTGTTATTGAGAACGTGTCTCATTAAGTTTCGCTCAAAAACGCAGGCGAGTCAAGCGTTTACCCCTCTGATTAGGCGTTTCTGCCAACTATCATGACCCTTTGGTCGGCACAGTTGATTCTCAACTTTGGAGGGCAGCAAGTGAAGCACAGTGCGGAGCCAATCTAGGCGATAAACCCTCAGGATTCCCTCTGATCGTTACATTTGCATTGATTTATGGGTTTAGATTTCACTGCCGGTCAATTGGGAGTCTTGGATGAATCGCTGGCAGCAAATAGAATTAGGCTCCTTGAATTGACGAGTCCAAGTGATGGTCAACGTCATGGCGGGTAAGAAAGCAGGCCTGAATACTGGCTGAATCACCCGCAGACTGCGCCCACCACAGAGAATCGTGATCGAAATCTTAACCGCGTGGATGACTTTCGGGCGACTTGCGTCTCTAATGACGACCGACCGCATAAACCGAATGAATTTGACATACCGAGATACCCTATGAATTTTTTACCGCTCGCTATCGGTGCTCCGGGACTTCCCGAGTTGGTTGTGATCGCACTGATCATTCTACTGCTTTTTGGTGGAACCAAGCTGCCACAGTTAATGCGTAATCTTGGACGTAGTACCAACGAGTTCAAGCGTGGCATGAGTGAAACGGCCTCTGAAGATGACAAATCCGATTCTCAAGGCGAGTAACTCTATCGATGTTCGGGCTCGGTCCGTTTGAATTAGTGATGATCGGTGTGGTGGCGGTGCTTCTTTTTGGAGGTAACCTGCCTGATGTCGCGCGAAAACTCGGAGGAAGTTATCGAGAATTTCGTCGTGGGATCAATGAAGTTCAGCAGCAGTTCAAAGCGGCTGAGTATGAAGCCAAGAAAACGATGACATCGATTGAGGACGCCTACACCGAAACGGGTAGCGACGATGAGGTTGGTGACGATGAGGAGTCTGGCCCTTCCGTTCCAAAATTCAAACCGCCGCCCTCCTCTTCCTAATCCCGTGTGACTTCTTAACGCCACCGGGTGCCGAGACGTTGAACCGACGTCAGGTTTCATCTTGTCAGATCGCGATCTGGCACCTTGTTCGTCCCACCCGTTAACCTCGACGAGATGGTATTGCTAGCCTTGTCGCGTCGGATGAATCATCGTGATCCTTAAACAGCAGGGCTCAGGAATTTAACACCTGCCTGAGAAACGTCTGCGAAAGCCACGTTGCTGAGCCGGCAAAGTATTCAGGGTGGTTGAGTTCTTTTTAAAAAGTTTGTTGGTCGAGGGTCACCAACACGATGTTTACTTGAGCAATGCTCATCGCTAGTGAGGTAAGCCGTCTGCAGAATGACCGCTCAAGAATCGTATCGCATCGAATGAGCGAGGGAGTGTCTGGTGTGGTCACACTTGGGATTGCCTCCTTTGTTGCGTGAAAGGTTTCAAGGAGACAATTTGCTGTTTCTGGCAAACACGCGGGGGAATCCCAAAATCGCAGGTGCCTTCATAGCCGAGGTTGCAGGCGCCTCGTGCAGACATCGTGCAGACATCGTGCAGACACCATGGAAGGCAATATCTGACCGCTTCGCCTCCTAATTCCAGCTAATTGCGATCCGGTCTCGATGTGCTCTTAGAGCGGCAGGGATCGCATGTAAGCACTCATCTGGCACTGCTGCGGTTGCCCTAAACGACTAAGGGCCTGAAAAAACCAAGTGTCTCGCCCGTAGGCAAGAATCTTCACAAGTGCAGCGATCCCCACGCTGCACCTTACGTTTGTATGCATTCAGCCGGTTTTACTTGCTCTGGCGGGTTTCAGGACTATCCTACCTCTAACGGGTGTCGGACGTGATAGGTGAGGCTGACGCTGGAACAGCGGGAAGACACGAGCAGTTAGGATTGACGGGATTGATGGCGGCAGGTTTGAAATTACTCAGGAATAACTCCTTCACCTCTGGGGCGTTGCGAATCCGAAAAAGTCCGATCAACTTCGGGTTCAGAACCTTGGTCAAGAAGGTTCTCGTTTGGTTACAAGCGATCATCCTGCTGATGCAACCAAGCTTTGCTTTTGCTGAAGGAGTGACTGGCGGGGGTGCTGTCGTTGCTGGCAGTGCCGTCATTTCGCAAGGCGGTAACACTCGAACGATTCAGCAATTCACCGATCGAGCGGTGATCAATTGGCAAGATTTTTCAGTCCAGCAAAGCGAGATCACGCGATTTATCCAGCCGAGTAGTTCCTCCGTCACATTGAATCGTGTCATCGGTGGTAATCCCTCCGCGATCCTTGGATCCTTGGAAGCCAATGGGAACGTCTACCTGATTAATCCCAACGGAATCTTGGTTGGATCGGGAGCCCGCATCAATGTGAATGGCTTGGTTGCTTCGACCCTTGGCCTCGGTAACGAGCAATTTATGCAGGGTGGCGAGCTGCGTTTTGAAGGTGACTCGCCAGCTTCCATTATCAATAACGGTGAGGTACGAGCTCTAGGTGGAGATATTTATCTTCTCTCTGGGAGAATCGAAAACCATGGAGTCCTGTCTGCTGAAAACGGTACGGTGGGTCTGGCGGCCGGTCAAAATGTGCAACTGGTTGATGCAGCCTCGCCGTCACTGGTTGTAAAAGCGACGCCCGAATCACTGGGCGGCACGGGTATTCTTAACACCGGTCTGATCTCGGCAGTGCAGTCCGAATTAATCGCAAACGGTGGCAACGTCTACGGGTTAGCGATCAACAATGAGGGGGTGATTCGCGCAAACGGTATCGAAAATCGTGGCGGTCGAGTTTTCTTGGTGTCTGACGGTGGCAAGATCCACAGTTCCGGAGAACTTGTTGCGAAAAAACAACAAGAGGGTGGTGACGTCATCATTCACGCAGGGGGACAGTCTGGATCAGAGATTCAAGTCAATGGCTCAATCGATGTCTCTGGCGAGAGTTTTGGTGGCACCGTCGCGATGAAGGCAGCATCGATTCTGCTCGGTGGCTCAAAGATTAACCTCGCAGGTGCGATTGAGGATGGTGTCCGACTGATTTCACTTGGCAGCAGTTCGGCCGAACTCACGGACCCACGCAATGGCGGGTTTCTAAGTTACTCAGGTCAGAATGGCGTGACGAGTAATCCCGTTGTTGATAATGATGATTTGATTCGGATTACTGATGATCAGGACCTTTTCGTTCGAGGCAGTTCGATTCGCACTGATTCGGGTGATGGGTTTACGGATGTGATGATTGAATCCGCTGATCCGTCTAAGTACATAGCATTCATCACCATGAACCTCGAGCGGATCACCGGAAGCGGCGCACCCGTCATTGAAACTGGAGCCACGGTAACGTTTGAAGTCATTCTAAGGAAACCGAGTGGCTCATCGGAGTTAGTTGTACTCGAGTCAAGTTATTCAGACCTCAGCAGTAGTAATAAGCTGGCAATTAGAGCAACCGGTGGCGATTTAATTGAACGAATTACCCTCAACTCGGACACGAATGGGGCCGCTGCGGGTGGCGTTCCCTTTATTAGTCAATTCAAACAAATCAGTGATGTCGACTTGGCCACCGGAACCCTCACGGTGGAAAAATTCGTCAGTAATGGTAGTGATGCCGGTCGCGAGTTTGAGTTTGAGTTATCGACGACGGATGGTTCACCGCGAATCAATGGTTCTTTGAATTTCGTCGAAACGTTCTTAGCTGATGGTGACTCAGAGACCTTCAACCTGCTTGCTGGCGACTACAATCTGACTGAGATCCTGCCGGAAGGTTGGTTCCTTGATTCGATTGATATTACCGGAGATCTGGATGGTGGTAGTAGTTACAGCCTTGAAGATGCGACGGTCTTGATCGATTTTGACGGGAACGAATTCATTACAGTGGCTTACACAAACACCCAGGGCGCTCAGATCACGGTAGCGAAAAACGCGATCGGGCCAGACGGTAGCACAACGGATTTCAATTTCACCACTACTGGTGACACGGTTAATAGTAGCTTCACACTCAGCGGCGGCGAGAGTCTTGTACTGAGTTCTGCGGAACAGTCCGGCTACGTTCGACCTGGAACTTACACGGTTGAAGAATTGGCGACATCCGGCTGGTTCTTCGATAACGTCAACGGCGACACGAATCCCCTTCAGAGTGTGACGGTTGCCGCCGGTGATGCTCGCACGCTGACCTACCAGAACACTCAAGGC
>CAXQOB010000148.1:0-9750 GCA_964225475.1 Candidatus Nitrosopumilus sp.
GGTGACCTGCAAGCAAGAATCAAAGCCTTTATTGCCGGACAAGATGTAAATTTTAAGGGTTGGCCGGTCGTTCAACGCTTTCTGGGGGATTCGTCCACAGTGAGGGAGTTATTTGTTGACATCATGCGGGCTCACCCCTACCTCGGCGAATCAATGGAGGGTACGACACGGGACCGAGCGATCGCCCTTTCCAGCACCTTGGCGGCCGTTGAACCGAAGATCAACAGCATTCGGGAGGAGCCAAATCGCGCTGACCTTTTCTCCCTGCTGCTGGTGGCACTTGATCCGCAAGTGCCCCTTCCCATTATTCATGAGCAGATTGTCCTCAGGCTTTGCCAGCGACGCTTGGTAACGGAAATAAGGAAAGACGTCCGTTTGGCCGGGCCATTCACCGCACTGATGAATAGCTGGCTCGGACGAACAAGCGTCACCAACCGCGAAGAAGTCCTACTGGTGGGCATGGAAATGGATCTCTCCGCTTCACTGCTGCTTGCTGGTACAACCCTTGAAGCCGACGCACCAGCAGACGCCACCGCGACCGCATGTCAATGCATCTCAAGGTTTGGCGGACCGCGACAAATCCCGCTATTAATAACACTCATTGATGACAGCCGCGTCGTGGGGGCGCCTGCTATTGTCGATGACCCAACACTGACTCAGGTCAGGGATGCGTCAATTGTGGCGATTGCCTTGCTGCTCGGTACCCCTCTTGAAGGTTTGGGAATCACAACCGTTGAGTTGCACCACGCACGAGGATTCCTCCTGCCCTCAAAAACCTTTACAACGAACCCAGAAGTGAATCGAAACGAAGCGAAGAAAAAAATCCAAGCCTTGTTGAATGCTTTGGCAAACCCTAAGCCGAACGAAAATTAGGCGGGACTCGCCGACGGGCCACCTTACGCCACCGCACTCTTGCACCGACCGGTGCAGTGTCTGATTGGCTTTTCAAACCTTTGCTGCATCGTGCTACCGGATGGAATCGATCCAAGTTTTCCATTCTTCGATATCATCCTCGGTGAGGCTCAGCGCTGGCAAGCTTTTAAGTTTGACGCTGCCGGTTTTACCAGGATCTTGAGCTCTGACTTGCAATAACCCGTCAACATCCACTTCAAAGCCGATAGTTCTCGAGCGATAGTTAGGATTATCGATTTTAAATTCGTACCGGCCCAGCGCCTGCCAGTCTTGTCCATGAATACCTGAAGATTCCGCGATGGAGAGTGTCATGTACTCTCGATCGCGTCCTACACGCAATTTGCGATTGGTTCGAGCAGGTAACGCCGTGCCCGATGGAATGATTGGAAGGATCCGTCGTCGTCGGCGAACATCCTCGACAACGATGCCGATCCTTTGACTACTGATACCCCGAGGAGGTTGTCGAAATGCGCTACGACCCGGCAACTCTGCGTCTAAACATGCCGCCGCACCTTTGGCGATATCACTGCGATCGACCACTTGAACGGTGACCTCAGGGGGTAGTTTTGCCAGTAGACGTTTCCGCACCATCGGTATCTGAAGAATAACACCATGCGTAACCACCTTATCGATTGATGCGGTATCGATCTCCGATCGACTGATCGCTCGGTCGATCAGATCTTCAATCTGAGACAGCAAGCTGTCACATTTTTTCACCCAGTCATCTCGATGAACCATGACACTGAGCGTCTTACCGCCCTGCTTAACTGACACCTGCACTTTTGGCAGCAGCAACATTGAGTCAAGCGCCTTCTCGCACGATATTTGTAGACTTGTCGCCGTTAAACTCTGCTTCCTTGGATCAAATCCGTGCTCCTCGAGAAACTTTTTCGATGCATAGTCAACCAGTCGGTGCACCCAACTAAGACTACCCGTGTGCCAATGCCCCCCAGTTGCGTCCTGTTGTAGCCGTCCGCCCTCTTTCTTGAGCACCGCGACCTCAAAGGCTTGACCGGTAAGTCCAAGGAACAGGATCGGGGCGGTCTTTTCCGACAAAATCGCAACATCTTCTTCGTTTAACGTCTCGTCCTCACCCACAATAAAAGTCGATTTGACCGCTGCCAAAGACCGATCGACAAGACGGACGGTCGACAGACCAGCCAGCTGTGCGGAGAGAACAATACTTCGGCGATGCAATTGGTCATAACTACAAGGGACGGTAATGGCGGTTGACCGCGGCGGCTTCCTACCGTTCCAAGAGTTTTGTGTGATGCGTCGAATCAGCAACGCAAGCAATACCTCAGGTGGGCACTGTTTACCTCCCAGATTTCGATCGACTCGATCCTTGCCGATATAGAGGAGCAAGCAATGGAAAAGATTTTGAGGCTCCGCCTCTCTTCGGTCGATCGCATTAACCCCATACGCTACTTCACCAGTGGCATCTCCGTGTAATGCCATCCGAAAGTACGGCAACTCCGCTTCCCCAGCCAACATGGGCTTTATCAAGCCGTCAGGTGTGGACTCAGCGGTCGACGTGTAATGCATCCCCAGATCGATCGCATAGACGCGGGAAGATTGCTGGATCGCCGCGGTTGTGTCGCTTGCCGAGCCGGAACGTTGCGAGAACTCGGCGAGCCATAAAGGTGTCTCGCTTGTAGAGCAATAGTCCGCAAGATCATCAATAACCTCGTCCAGAGAGCTGTAACGCTCAGAGGGCGATTTAGCGAGCATCCGTTTGAAAATATTGGTGAGGCCTAGGTCGACGTCGTTCCTAGAATCCATTAGGTCAGGGATATCCCCGTGCCGATGCCCATAGACCTGATCAATCTGCTCCCCGACGAATGGTGGACGGCCCGTCAACAGAAAGAAAAGTGTTGCTCCCAAAGAATAGATGTCACTTCTGGCATCTGCATTCTCCGCATCTTCAAGTTGTTCCGGAGACATGTAGGCGAGCGTTCCGACAAGCTTCTTCTTGTTTTCCTTCGCCTTGTTGGTCGTCTTATCGTTCGATTGATGCAGGAGGCTCGAAGCGCTGAACTGAGCCAGTCCAAGGTCGAGCACCTTGACTGTCCCGTCCGACGATCGCATCAGATTACTCGGCTTTACATCTCGATGGGTAATCCCTGAGCGATGTGCATGGAGGAGACCCGTAGCCGCCTGCCGAATGATCCCTGCAGCCGCATCGACCGCCATCGGCCCGTCATTGGCAACCATTTGCGAGAGCGTTAAGCCATCGATGTACTCCATTGCAAGGTAGTTGACACCCTGCGATTCACCAGCATCAAATGCGGTGACGATGTTTGGATGGAGTAGACGTGATGCCGCTCGTATTTCCTCGTAGAATCTCTCGATCGCTCGCGGATCTTTCATGCGATCGATCGGCAGCATTTTCAGCGCGACGATCCGCTGCATCCGAGTGTGTTCAGCAAGGAACACCTGGCCCATGCCACCCGCACCAACACGATCAAGAATTTTGTAGTCGCCGATCTGTAACGGAACTTCGTATTCTTCGCTCTTACTTCCCGAAGAAACGAGGAATTCGCCCGTTTCATCCTCAAGGGAGTCACGGGTTGGTTCGTCTTGAAAGGGAAAATTATCCGTCGACTTGGCCACTTTCTACTTCAATCCTTCTTGGCTTCAGGGATCTAGTGCACGTCCCCTGAAGTCGTCCTGCCTTCGAGGTGTTTTCCGTTCTTACTCTTGAGTAAGTATTCATTTGCGTCCAGTGCTTTGCACAATTCATCCAGCTTTAGAATATCGTAGACGTGTTACGTTGGACCACCCACCTCAATTTTCGGGTCAGGGTTTCCAATAGCAGCATTTTCCCCAAAAACGCTTATTCAGTGGGCATTGAGACACCCTCTACACGGAAAAAAACATTTTTTCTCGCGCAAATGCACCATAGACACACCAACGAGAGCACCTGGCTGCAATGCTATCATAGGCGTCTGGAGGCTTTACACGCCCACGGTTTGCAGCAGTTAAAAAACGCGGCTATTTAAACCCCCACAAAAGAACGGATCCGAAACCCAGTAGGCGTTGTCTCATTCGTGGGGAAAGCACTTTGATTTATGCGTTAACGCCAACCGGAAGAGGAAGGATCACCGGTTTCATCTCTGCATCCCTTCGGATATCGTTCAGCATCCTTGGTGATCGATACTCCTGCAACTTCTTCCTGAGAAGTACTAGCCGATATTACTTGTCCTACGGGCTGCTTTTGCACCGTTTATAGCACCAAAGGTCATCGCCATCGCTCGATAACCGGTTTATTGACGAACCCCCATTTTTAAGCATTAAGTTTGCTGGCTCGCTCAGCATCCTAACCCATGAAAACTTTAAGAATCGCGACACGGAAAAGCCTGCTTGCTCTATGGCAGGCGCAACATGTTCAGGCTTTACTCGCTGCCAATGAGGATGTGTCTGAACTAATCCCCATGGTGAGCGTTGGCGACACCGACATGCGGCCAATTGACGGGACACGCCAGGTAGGAGTGTTTACTAAACGAATCCAAAAAGCTTTACTTGATAACGAGGCAGATATCGCGGTCCACTCCCTCAAAGACCTCCCGACCGAGCCAACGGAAACGCTCGCCCTCGCCGCGGTTCCGGCACGGGAGACGGTGGAGGATGCGTTGGTCTCAAAAGAATGCTGGACACTTGAAAACCTACCCCAGGGCGCGGTGGTCGGTACCGGGAGTAAACGCAGAGGCGCCCAAATCCTCCATCAACGACCAGACCTACGAATTGCAAACATACGCGGTAACGTCCAAACCCGTTTGGAAAAACTGGAACAGGGTGAATACGATGCCATTGTTCTAGCTGAAGCCGGTATACAACGGCTCGAATTGACCGAGCTCACTCGTACTTTATTGCCACTGGAGATCATGCTACCGGCTCCTGGGCAAGGCGCACTGGGAATCGAAATTCGGTCGGATGACACCGACGCGTTTGAAGCTGTCACGAAGCTTGACGTCCAAGGCGCTCATGCGGCTGTGGTGGCCGAACGCACGGTCTTATCACGGCTGCACGGCGGATGTCTGGCACCGATCGCTGCGTTCGCTGAAGTGAATAAGGATGCCCTTAACTTGAATGCGACTGTATTATCGGCTGATGGTAAGAAACGATTGGATCAACAATCCAGCATCCATTTAACAGGCAACTGGAACGACTGTGCCACTGAGATCGCGACAACGGTATCGAATGCATTGCTAGAGCAGGGTGCCGCGGAATTGATTTCTGCCGCAAGGTGACCGTAAACGCACCTGATCTGCCGCGAGCTGATTCAGTGAGGGAGGGTCATCAACATTCACCGTGTTTCGAGATAAATCAACAGAAACCGAGCGAAGGCACGTTTATCAAACGCTTGGTCCCGCAGCCAACACCTCTTCAGCAACCTGCGGTGCATACTTCGTAAAATTATCGACGAATAACCGAGCGAGCTTCGCCCGTGTCTGTTCGAAGGTTTGGCTATCCTGCCAGGTCTTGCCAGGCGTCAGAACGTCCGTCGGCACCTCCGGGCACTGAGTGATCATCCTCAGCCCAAAGACAGGATCGGTTTCAGTAGGCGCGTCATTCAAGTTCCCAGAGTGAATACCATCGATGATCGCTCGTGTGAAAGGTAGAGGCATGCGAGAACCGGTTCCGTACGCACCACCGCTCCATCCTGTGTTCACCAGCCAAACATTTGTACCGTGCCGCGCGATTTTATCCGCTAGCATTTCAGCATATTTTGAGGGGTGCCACACCAGAAACGGACCGCCGAAGCAGGGTGAAAACGTCGCCTGGGGTTCCGTCACCCCCACCTCAGTCCCCGCTACCTTTGCCGTGTATCCACTAATGAAGTGATACATCGCTTGTTCAGGCGTCAAACGACTGACCGGTGGCAGCACGCCAAATGCATCGCATGTCAGGAAAATGACATCCGTTGGATGTCCCGCGACACAGGGGATTTTCGCATTACGAACGTAATCAATGGGGTAAGCTCCACGTGTATTCTGGGTCAACGAATCGTCACTGAAGTCAACACTGTGATCCTGTTTTTGATAGATCACGTTCTCTAAAACCGCGCCAAACCGCAGCGCTTGAAAGATTTCCGGTTCAGATGCTTGGTTAAGAAAAATGGCTTTCGCGTAACATCCACCCTCGATATTAAATATTCCATTATCCGACCAACAATGTTCATCGTCCCCGATTAAAAGGCGATGTGGATCGGCGGAGAGAGTGGTCTTTCCGGTACCGGAGAGTCCAAACAGAATCGAAGAGCTACCGGTGTCTTTGTTGCAAGTCGCTGAGCAGTGCATCGACAGGACGTTCTGTCTTGGCATGTAATAGTTCATCATGGTGAAGACGCCCTTTTTCATCTCCCCGGCGTATTCCGTGCCCAATATCACCATCTCCCTTGTGGCAAGGTTTAGATCCACACTTGTCTTCGATGTCATTCCCGTGGTGTAACGATTTGCAGGAAAGCTGCCCGCGTTAAAAATGACACCATCCGGTTCACCAAAATTTGCCAGCTCGTGCTTCGTAGGGCGAATCAACATCGTGTGCATGAACAATGCGTGATACGGTCTTGTGCAAATCACCCGAACTTTAACGCGGTACTGGGGATCCCATCCGGCAAAACCGTCCACAACATAGAGCCGTTGTCGGGTATTGAGATAATCGATCGCCCGTTCGCGATTGACCGCAAACACCGATTCGTCAATCGCCATGTTAACGGAACCCCACCAGATGTCGTCCTCTGAGGCCTCCTGTCGAACAATCCGCTTGTCAGAGGGCGATCGTCCCGTTTTGCTGCCCGAATACGCAATCAACGCTCCGGATTCCGCAATCACTGTATCTTCTTCGAGTTCAAATGCCTCGTGGTAGAGCAAGGCAGGCCCTAAATTGCGGCGTATATCCTCAACGTGAATCCCATAAGCATTCAGATCAACTTCAGTCATCGCGATTCCCGGATCTAACGGATGTGCAATTAGTGAATCAACGTGCAATTGAAAAAACAACCGTTCTTTTCAGACGGGTCATCAACGCCCTGTCTGGCTGAACATTAGGTTCACGTTCCAACGGAGGACAAGTCCGATTTGCAACTCAACTGCCAAAATCGAGTTGAAACCGGGAAAATTGAACGTGGCCCGTGATACGCACTGTGTTGAGGTTTGTGGGAAAAAGATATCAATCCTCAATCTTGAAAACTGCGATTCACTGGGTACATGCTTCGATTTCTGAAGACCCAACACGCTGAGCAGGCTGCTTTACTTCATCCACTTGATCAGTGGCCGGTCAGACATCGCATGTTTTACACGGACTAGCGTGCTTGTACCGGAACTCCCGTCGAATTCGGTAAAGCCCGCGTCGCGTTTCGCTGAATCGAGGGTTCACCGCCGCAAAAGCTGCGGGTCGCTGACATAATGTTCAGCAACTGACTCCAAAATTCGTTCTTCCTGTAGGAGCCTTCTGACTGATTCATCGAGCGCGATCATGCCTTCCTTGCGACCCGAAAGAATCGCATTGTCAAGACTGTCAAAGCGTCCACTGCGAATCGCTGCAGCGACGGGGTGCGTGTTATACATCACCTCAACGGCAAGTTCGCGCTTTTCACCCTCGAAGATGCTGGGAAGAAGATGCTGACAAACCACCGCACGAAGCGCAATGGCAAGAAGTGAACATGACTCAGAATGATTGTTGTTCGGGAAAAGGTCTACTAACCGCGTAATCGCGCCCTTCGCATCTCGAGTGTGAAGCGTCGTGAGTACAAGATGCCCAGTTTCGGCAGCGCTCAGGGCCATCCGTGCCGTTGCTTCATCTCTGATTTCACCCACCAAGATAATATTCGGGTCTTGCCTCATGGAATACTTAAGTCCCTCTGAGAATGAATCCACATCCCGTCCTACCTCCCTTTGTGAGATGAGGGATCCACCCTCACTGGGAAGGATATACTCGATGGGGTCCTCGATTGTGATGACCCTCTGTGCTTCATGTCGAAGGATTTCTTGGATCATCATTGCCATCGATGTGGTTTTTCCAGATCCGGTTACACCCGAAAAAATGACCAACCCATTGCGGAAGCCTATTAACTTGGATGCGATACTGGTGGGAAAGTTTGCCCAGGCAAAATCAGGAATCACCGAGGGTATGACGCGAAAGCAAGCGCCAACCCGATCACCGGAGTAAAACAAATTCAATCTAAATCGTTGGCTGCAACCGGAGGTCGGTCCGGTGCGTGGGTCGTTGCACTCCACTGCCAAATCGAGATTCCGTTTTTCTTGGAATTGCCCCCAAAGATCCTGCCCACAGACTGACTCGAGAAACTGCTCCAAGCTCAATGCATGAATGGGATCGTGATTGATTGGGATCAACTCGCCGTGCAGCCGCATGGTTGCAATCTGATCCGATAGAAAATGAATATCCGACGCCCCCTGACCGGTGGCGTCGAAGAGAGATTCCAAAAAGGGTGGAGACGCTTCGTGGGTCATTGCAACTATTATCCGCCTCGGTCATTGCTATCTATTGCTCAAGCATTGTTTTCGCTTGCTCTATCGCCGGCTGAGCCCAACTTTCATCCTCGAAAAGATTGATAAGGGATTGAATACTATCCTTGCGCTTAGCCGAATCGCCTTCAAGGCGAATCACTTCCAGTTGCTGCATTAGATCCGCTAGGCGTTTGTCGGCTCTCGGGTCAGGTCGTCCGCTTTCCAGTCGTTGCAGTTCATAGCTAACAAGCGCGGACAGGGCCGGCACCTTCAGGGCCAACACCTCTGTTGACGGATCCTTTCCGCCGAAAGCCGTTATCCAATCTCTGAGGCTTGCTTCACGTTTCCCTGGTTCCTCTTCTCCGTTAATGATATCCACAAAGGCAAGCTCCGAAGAGGTGAGTTCTTTGATTCCTATCTTTTGCTGCGCACTGATACGATTCGCAGCCGCCTCGAGTTGCGAGAGCATCAACCGGTCCTCAACCTCGACAGCCCGCGGATCATCGGGGAAATTTTTGATAAAAGCTCGTTGTGCGGCCTGCCCCTCCCCGTAAGCCGCCTCTTGGTAGAGCTGATCGGCCGTCGGAGGACGCATCGCATCGACCAGCAATTTCCCAGTAAAAGCAAGAACCAGGACCAATCCGACAACCGCCAATCGCTGCATCCAGGGATTAAAACGCTCATCCTTCTCGCGTTTAACTGTGTCCGTCCTACGGGCTGATTCGGCTTCCTGAAAATGGGTTTGCAGCTCTGGAGCGAGCTCAAATTCCCCATCCTCGGATGGTGTGGTTTTAACCGTCTGCTCTACTTGCGGTCTGGTTGCTTCGCTGCGTCCGGTCGATCCACTGGAACCGCCTACCGAGGGATCACTGGGCATTGCCGACTGGCCCAAGAGCGTCATCTCCTCGTTGCCTAGTGTGCCAATCGTGCCCGATACCTCGGCTCCTCTAACCCCATCGCGGTGCGTACCACCCTGAAGGCCGGTGTCGTGATCCGGGACAGGAATCGTAGGCTGCGTCTCCCCCATCCCCAGCATTGAATCGCTAGGCTCAACACGACTCGGTCCACTTATTTCAGCGCGAGAAAGCCCTAACTTCTCGAGGCCTTTCCGCATCGATTTCAAACGCTTTGACACCGACAAGGCGGTAGGCGGGCGATCCTCTGGTCGCTTCGCAAGTAATTGATCAACGATTTCCACCAGCGGTTCAGGTAAGTCAGGATCGATCACATCCAGTTTCGTCGGAACCTGATTCTTAAGAAGGTCGATCACCTGTGCCGCGGATTTACCGCGAAATGGGGGCCTGCCAGTCAGCATTGTGTACATGAGACTCCCGACGGCGTAGAGATCGGTACGGACAGTAATAGAACT
>CAXQOB010000149.1:0-26739 GCA_964225475.1 Candidatus Nitrosopumilus sp.
AAGTCAAAAAGCGTAGGCCGGTAAGAATCAGGGGCCGTCCCTTTCTCGAGCAACTCATCGTATTCCGCGACCGGAATCCTCTTAAGCCTTTCTGCTTCCTTCAGCGCCTTTTCAAATTGCTGGTCGATCTCCGATAGGATTTGGGAGAGACTCCACGTGTTGATATCATCGCCACGTGGCCCAAGAGCTTCGGTGCGATTCATGAAACGCCATTGGTTCTGCTGAAAATAACTCCAGAACCAGTTCGCAAGGATCGCATCCATGACAGGCCTCATCGGTTCTGGAGATTGTTCGATGGCGGCCAACATTCGAACAATCTTTTCTTCGGCTTTACCACCCTCGATATCACCCTCAAGGGAGATCTTAAGTGCAATCGCTTTGATCGCCTCGTCATAGTCCTCGTTATCAATTGCCGCTTTGGCGAGAGGCTCAAGCTTCTCGACCGCGGTTTTCGGCAAACCCTTGTTGATGGCATCTTGTACCGCATTCCAATCCGCCTCATCCGGAGTGAACGCGAGAAGAGTGCTGGAGAGCAGAAGAAATAGTGCTGCAAATCGGGTTTTAGTAAAACGGATCACGAGTAAATTCCTCAGTGACGGAGCTATCAATTCATCAGGCCTTCGGTTCCACACGGGAAGACTACTCGATTCAGACGTTTTCGAGTTCTAGAACGTTTCAAAAAAATGCAACTCTTGCATATTTTCGGAATGTTTTACCGGAATTATCATCCGTGCCCGTTACGTACTGACCGCACAGGACACTTGGTCGGCTTCACCGAAGCGAATCCAAACTCGGTGGCAGCCTACGATACTGGTTGATTTAGCCTACCAACACTATCATATCGACGGATTCGAGATGCTTTAGACTCAGATTCAAATAAGCATCCGGAACACTCCGGTGTCGTCGAACCAATTGCCAACGTGAGGTCCGCTCCCTGCCAATTCCCCGACTCCGTGACTCCACTCTGGGTTCGCGACCCTGACCGCCAAGCCCCAAAAATGTGGCACCAGTCTGACGGAAAAGTGATTGCAGGAACGTCTTTCGATTGAGTAAACACCAGAATCCCAAGTTATCCGCTGCGAGCAACTTGACATGTGGCCGAACCGGATCAACCAACGATGACCCCTACGCCATTCGAAGGGCTTTTCGATGCCTCTTAGCACCGACGTTAACCTTCCGCGCGAACACGTGGCCCGGTACCCGGAGCAATGCGTGCGGTGCGGAATGGACAACGAGGGAAATCACCTTCGCATCTGGACTCATACCCTCGGCTGGTGGACCTATTTATTTTGGGCATTTGGAAAAGGATTCACAACAAGCCCACCCGTTTGCCGGGACTGTGTATGGCGAGTCCGCCTGCAGCGTAACGGCGGGTTCATTTTGATCATAATCATCGCGGTGGCTGTCATGTTCTTCATTTGGCCGCGGCTCAACGAGATAGTGATTGCAGAACTACGCAAGTGGGTTGCGATGGGTTTGATTCTCCTCTGTTCGACCCCCTACTTTCTATGGGAGGTTATCTTTCCACCCCCGATAGACATTACCGCTTACAAAGATAGCGTCGACTATGAGTTTGCGGATGCGCGTTACGCTGAAGATTTCGCTGATCTTAACAACGACGCAGATTGGATAGAAATTTCCTGACACCGTTAACAATGGCGTTATACGAACTGCCATCTGTCTTGCCCAATCAGTTAATTACCATTGTGCCCAATGATCGAACGCACCCCTTAAAGAAGCGATCAGGCAAGTAGTTGTTTTACGACTGTTCCGTGAACGTCCGTGAGGCGGTATCGCCGCCCCTGATGCCGATAGGTAAGTTGCTCGTGATTGACTCCGAGCAGGTGGAGAAGTGTCGCTTGAAGGTCGTGAACGTGAACACCGTCCTCCACAACACTGTAACCAAAATCGTCGGTCCGCCCATGTCTTGTGCCGCCTTTGACACCGCCACCCGCCATCCACATCGAATAGCACCTAGGGTGATGATCCCGACCAAAATTGTTACCGTTCAATTTACCCTGACAGTAATTGGTTCGCCCAAACTCGCCCGCCCATACCACAAGGGTGTCGTCCAGCAGCCCCCGTTGTTCAAGGTCCTTAATGAGTGCCGCAGCAGGCTGATCGGTTTCTCTACACTGATTACGTAGCCCCCCGGGAAGTCCTCCGTGTTGATCCCACCCCTGATGGTAGAGCTGTATGAATCGAACATCTCGCTCTGCCAAGCGACGTGCCAGAAGGCAGTTTGCAGCAAACGAACCTGGCTTTTCGACATCTGGGCCGTACATTTCCAACGTCTCTTTGGTCTCACTTGACGTCTCGATCACCTCGGGAATCGACGATTGCATCTTGAATGCGAGTTCATATTGAGCGACCCGAGTCTCTAAAAGTGGATCAGCTTCCTCGGATAGCTTTAATTCATGCAACTGATCAAGCGCATCAAGCATTCGCCGCCGACTCGAGCGATCCAGTCCGTCTGGGTTATTTAAGTAAAGGACTGGATCTTTCCCCGAACGAAACCGAACGCCCTGGTGCCGGGCCGGGATAAAGCCACTTCCCCATAAGCGAGAAACCAAGGGTTGCCCACCCTTACCATTGGTCACCATGACAACGAAGGAAGGTAGATCCTGATTCGCGGACCCCAAACCATAGCTAAGCCAAGCTCCCATACTCGGCCTGCCAGGAAATTGCGACCCGGTTTGCATGAACGTAACACCCGGCCCATGGTTGATGGCTTCGGTATACATCGAATTGATGACGCAAAGTTGATCAGCCACGCCCGCTGTGTGCGGAAGGAGTTCGCTAAACCATTGCCCAGAATCACCATGCTGCGAGAACTTGAAAGGAGAACCGACCAACGGGAGGCTTGATTGATTCCCACTCATTCCCGTTAGCCTCTGCCCCTTCCGAACCGAGTCAGGCAGTTGTTGTCCGTGCACCTCATTAAGGTAGGGTTTGTAATCCATTAGATCGATCTGAGAGGGACCACCACTTTGAAACAGGAAGATCACCCGTTTCGCCTTGGGTCGATGATGGTAATCCTTCAGTACTCCACCCTGACTCATGGTGGGATTCGCCACGACCGTCTCTCGGTGCAGTAATTCCCCAAGTGAAAAAGCCCCAAGACCCATCCCAAATCGCTCGAGTAGTAATCGGCGAGACAAACCCACATTCGAATCGTATCCGGTACAACGACTAATCACTGTTGTTTACCCTTTTCCCTAACGCTTGGTGACACATTCGTCATGATTGATCAAGGTATTGGCGACCGTAGCCCACGCTGCCAACGTCGCCAGCGATTCATCACGCATTCCACTTGGTTCCGGCGACTGGTCCCCAATTAATTGCCCGTTCAGGTAAATCCGTACCAGACCGGTTCTTAGATTCGTCGTGCACACAAGGTGTGACCATTGCCCAAGAGGTAGATCTTGTCGAACGACGGTAACCGTCTGGCCACAAATGAACCGAACACCGCCAACGAGATCGAGCAGAAATCCATCTCCCGCACCAGGTGTAATCTTATCCCAGATCCTTCCGTTTCTTGAGCCTTCTGGCTTGACCCAAGCCTCAGCGGTGAATGCATCCCTAAATTCGATCCCCGAACTCTCCCGAAATTCACCGTGCCCGCGCCATTCTCCATCTCGGAGACCCGTTGGTATCACCATCGTGTGTTTCTCGGAACGGTTGGACACGGTTACCGACAGATTCTCAGGGACGCGCTCGTCGTGACCCATTTCATAAAGCTCTTTGACCTGCTCCGGTGTGAGTTCTCGGGCAAAGAGGCTAGCTCTGCCAAATTCCCCGCCAAAGCGCTCCGTGTTCGATGGTGTCGATCCCAGGCGAAATGAGTGAGGATTCTTTGGCCAATTGATCTGGTGTTCGTTTTTTTCCGAATCCATGGACGTATACGACCCAGATTCACCATGACCTAAATACTTGATGGCATCATCAATTGCTAGAAGAAAGTGGTGCCGCTGTGAGTTATACAGTTCCATCATCACGCCAAGCTCCCTCTTACTGGGATTTCGGCTCGTAAGAGTACGAAAAAGATCGATCGCAATCTTGTCTTCCGAGGCCTCTCCGTGCAGTTCAATCAAACGCTCACTCAGAGCTCGCGAGGCCTCAACAAACTGCGGTCCATTTAACATGGCCAACGCCTGCAAGGGTGAAGAAGTCTTCTCTCTCTTAACGCGACAGACGTCGCGTTTCGATGCATCCAGCGCTAACATGACCGGTGCTGGCCCCGTTCGTTTCCAATAAGTGTAAACCGATCGACGATAGAGGCCCTCACCCCGATCGGGCGTTGAGGCCTTGAAGGATGCTGCAAGCTCGTAAGGCTTGACGGGTGGTCCACCAATTCGATCTACCAACAAGCCACTTGCAGCTAACAGGTTGTCTCGTAACATTTCAGCCGGCAAACGGTAGGACGGCGCACGCGCCAACAATTCATTATCTGGATCCTTTTGCAACAATTCCGTGGTCACTCGGGAGGACTGCCTGTAGGCGCGTGAAGTTACCATTTGTGAAAGCAGCCGCTGCACATTCCATCCGTGGTTCATAAAATCGCGCGCCAACCAATCCAACAACTCTTGATTTGTTGGAGGAGCACCTTGCCGCCCGAAGTCTTCCGGTGTCCGCACCAAGCCCTGGCCAAAGATGAGTTGCCAAAAATGATTCACTGCGACGCGTGCAGTCAAAGGATGATCTCCAGAGGTTAACCACTTTGCTAGTCCAAAGCGATTTCGAGGCAGGCCCTTGTCCAGCTCCGGAAACACCGCCGGCGTTTCGGCGGAGACAACCTCACCCCGATCGCTGTAATCTCCACGATTCAAAACAAATGCGGGCTTCGCATCGCTCAACTCTCGCATCACCATAATTTCGGTTTGTCCGTCAAGCTTTTTACAGAGCGATTCTCTCGCGGATTTAAGTCGCGCCCGATATGCCGAATGCTCTTTCGATGCGGTAAGCACCCAATGCTCCCCGAGGACGTCATGATGTTGAGGACTCAGGGCGCCCTCGGCTAGGCCCTTCATAAGTGCCGCTAATGTCTCCTCATCCTCATGCAACCGGGCAATTTCAATGGCGGATAATTGCCGATCAAAAACCTTGAATGCGGAAACCTGCCCGCCTTTTAGCCCGCGATCACGAAATCGCTGACCAATGGCGATTTCATTACCCCCCCCGCCAGTAATATTTTTGGTTAATCGATTTTTGACGATCTCCAAAGAACTGCGTCTACCATCAATGAAGATACTCAGTCCCTCAGCAACAGAACTGCCGTCATAGACCACGGCGATATCGATCCATTGATTGACAGGGAGATCCTGTTTGGTTCGGACGCTAATTGCGTTACCAGGCCAAAAATGTATGAGTGACGCACTCAGCTTTCCATCCTCAATCAGTAACTGGTAGCCCCGACTACCGGCGTCGGTCCAGGCTCTCGACCGATGGTAGACGACCGCACGTTCCTTACGGTCCGTGACATGCATCGACAAGGACACGCTAAATGGTTGGTAGCGGCTAAAGTTCCCTGTCTTGAGGTTTACCGGATCATCGCCGCTTAGGAGTACGGCAGGCCTTCCTCGAGAATCGGTCGCTGTTTTGTTATTTCCACCAACCGACTTAAAATCCACTTCTTCGACCGCGGGCTCCCCATCAGTCGCTAACAGACGAGCGAGTTCAGCTTCTTGAGTCGCTAAATCCGCCTGCAGTGGTACCGTTACCGCAGGCCTGTCGCGCAGCACCGCATCAACCTCAGCCTTTAACGCCGCAAGCTGATCCTTCTGACCCCGATCACTCAACGTAAGTGTGGGAGTGGGCACCGAGTTAGTAAAGAAAGAATACAGCCCTGACTCATCGACGTTGTTGAAGAAAGCGAATAGCTGATAGTACTCTTTCTGCGAAATCGGATCGTATTTGTGATCATGACACCTTGCACATTCAAGCGTCAGACCAAGGAAGGCGGTGGCAAACGTTTGAGTACGATCCGCTACATATTCAACGCGAAACTCTTCCTCAGTACTTCCTCCCTCAACTTTTTGCGGGTGTAGCCGGTTAAAGGCTGTTGCAAGGATCTGATCGTCCGTCGCATTCGGCAGTAAATCGCCAGCAAGTTGCTCAAGAATGAATTGGTCGTATGGCATGTTCTGGTTAAAGGCCCTGATCACCCAATCACGCCAAGGCCAAACGAATCGATCGCGATCCACTTGATAACCATAAGTGTCGCTATAGCGGGCGACGTCTAACCAGTCCGAAGCCATTCTTTGCCCATAATGATCTGAACGAAGCAGACGCTGAACCAGAGTCTCATACGCTTGCTCTGTTTCATCATTGACGAACGCATCAATTTCAGCCAGCGTTGGCGGTAGCCCCGTAAGATCGAAGGTCAACCGCCTGATTAATTTCTCTTTTGAAGCCGTTGGGGAGAATGCCAGCCCCTCTCCTTCCAACCGACTAAGCAAGAACCGGTCAATCTCGTTGACTGCGTCATCATCTAATTGCACCTGTGGCGGCTCGGTTTCCAACGGCTGGGAAAACGCCCAATGCTCACTCCAGCTTGCCCCCTCCTGAATCCAATCCGAAATACGTTTCTTTTCATCAGCGGTCAAGCGGAGATTGGAATCCGGTGGCGGCATCACCTCATCAGGATCCTCAGAAAAAATCCGCAAAAGCAATTCACTCTCTTCGGGAGCACCGGGCTTTACAACGGTCATCGCATCGTCTTGACGGTCGAGCCGAAGATCAGCCTCTCGAGAGCCCTCATCAGGACCGTGGCATCGGTAACATCGATCAGAAAGAATCGGCAGCACATCGCGATCGAAATCGGTCGACTCAATCGCTCTGAGCCCGGATGACCCGCCAATCGTGCATACGAGCCACACCCCCAGCAGCAACCGTGCGATTGGATACACACGTCGGGACACGGGCGTCACCTTTCTACGACGCGGTCGCGTTTTAAAGCCCAGTCTCAATCGCATATCAAGCTACCTTCCTTCGATTCCAACAACGCTCTGAGACAGTGCTCACCGCAGACCGTTTTATAGAGTAATTCGCTTCGCCGAGTCGAACCAGTTCGCACCTGGCGTCTATCTTAACATCTCTTATATCCAGCAACCGCTTGAAATAAAAAGCCGATGCACTCGCTTCGTCTAAATTCTGCCGTCGGACGCTCCCTGACACCGAGTTTCGTGCTCGAATGACGATCAATCATCGATTCCACTGACTCGCGCTGCTCACTCAAAAACCGAGTAGATGTACGCGGTCCGTCAGCTGGAGGGCTTAGCCGCGACAATTTCACCAAATCCCAAGGCCCGCCTGAAGTAATCTCCATAAACCCCACCGGGTATAGACCGCTCAATCCCATAGAACGCCACACCGCTCGCGATCCAAGTTCCTGACCAGTTTGCACGGCCCCCGTGTATTAAAGCCGTAAATCAATTTCTCTTCCCTCCATGGCTAGAATTTTGACCCGTGCTACCAACCCTGTTAAGCTGACTGGGTTAAACAGGCATGGAAAAATACACCAACCTTCAAAAGGGCAACCAATGCTCAACTGCATCCGCAATCAATTCTTCTACGCTTGCCTTGGACTGCTCCTCGTGATCTGTGCCAATGGCTGCGGTCGCGGCAATGAACCGGTGGAAACAACCGCAGATGAACTCGATCAATTCCTTCTCGACAATCCGGACGAGAATTACACCAGTGATGGACTAGAGGAAGAAATGGAAGAAGACGACGGAGAGGGATAGTTCATCACTAGTGGAGTACTTTCAAACGAATCGCAATGAGGCTCAAGCCTCAATGCTGGACGTTGATCCTGCTAACTTTCATAAACAACAAACTTACCTTTAGATGGGGCGGCACTGATGGGAAAAAAAGATCGTGTGGGTTTTACCCTGGTTGAACTGTTAGTCGTGATAGCGATCATCGGGATTCTTGTTGGACTGCTTCTCCCCGCAGTGCAAGCGGCACGAGAAGCGGCAAGGAGAATGAGTTGCAGTAACAACTTTCGGCAGATCGGTTTAGGTATCCATAATTACCATGCCGCCTACAAACAGTTACCCATGATTCGAGGCGGAACGGTTCGCCCACCGGGAACCAATAATCGAATGGCACGTAGGCCGGTCGCCCCCGGAGCCACCGGTGGTGGTAACAATTTCCACAATCTCAGCCCTTTAGTTCCTCTGCTTCCATTTGTGGAACAACAAGGGCTGTGGGAGAAAATCAGCAATAAATACGAATCGAAGCAGAGCCCGGGGTTATTTTTCAATGAAATGGGCCCGCAAGTTGCAATGTCTCTCGCCGATCACCAGCAACACCGCTACGAACCATGGCTGACGGAGATACCCACCTTCCGCTGTCCCAGTGACCCTGGAATGGGACTTCCAGCTCAAGGTCGAACCAATTACGGTTTTTGCATAGGCGATTCCATCCAATACCAAAACACCGGACCCCGCAACCAAACAGGAATTATCGCAAGGGTACGCGCACGCCGTTGCCGCGTCACCAACCGCGGTATGTTTAAGCCGCGTACCGTCGTCAAATTCCGAGATGTTCTAGATGGACTCGCCAACACCGTCATGGGCGGTGAATTAAACACCGATCTCGGCGATAACCACATCACCACAAGAGTCATTGAGGAGCGTGGCATCCTCCATGACCCAAGCCTATGTGATGATCAAATCAACCCTGAGAGGCCCACATTCTGGATGCCTAACGCGGACTTCGCGTCCAATAGTGTTCAGATTCAGCGCGGATATAAGTGGATGAACGGCATGGCCGTCAATACGGGCATCACAACCATTTTGCCTCCGAACTCACCTGTATGCAGCAATGGGAACAACACCTTCACCATTGGGATCTATGGCCCCAGTAGTCGACATCAGGGTGGTGCACACATCCTGATGGGTGATGGAGCGGTTGTGTTTATCACCGACTCTATTGAGGCCGGTGACAAGAACGTCGGCAACGTTATTTGGAACGGCACGGGCGTTCGAGCCCCGGGTAGCCCGAGTCCCTATGGTTTATGGGGAGCACTCGGAACTCTTAGCGCCAAGGAGATCATTGAGGAATCACTGAATCAGTGATGCTTTGTGGCTGCGACCATTGAGGACTCGGAAACGGACGCATCTAGCTGGTGCGACCGAGCCGGAGAGTCCGTGTTCACTTATCGGCTCATGACGACTCGAAGAGTTGCCTTAACAACAAGCAACGTTTAGAGCGTCTACCCCCCTTCTCAGTGCATTGATTAAGAGGGCTGGTGAATCTCAAAGGCCGCAAACGAAACGACAGAGTTCCTGTGCGGGCGTCGACCTAACCGGTGGGTATTGTCGCGCTCCATTGGAAACTTTCATGTTTCATCAACGAACCGCTTTAACCGATGCAAGGCCATCCGCGTATGAAATGGTGCTCTCTACCTTTTTTGGTGCTTGCGATTCTTGGTTGCAACGCAGAAGAGAATAACCGCGCATTAACGGTTACGAACGAGTCAGGAGAAGATGGGGAAGGGATAACGTCAATTCCTCCAATCGACAGCGAAGTGTGGACTGATGCATCTTTATCTCTCAGGGACGAACTCGACGCGTACCTTGAGAAACACCGAATCGAGTCAGACTGGACCTACGGTGAGCGAACCCCGGGGGAACTTCGCGGAAGCTGGGCGACCGTGGACCGCTCTGACTCTTTGATTATTTTTGACCTAAACGGACAGGCAGGGGTATTCAGTCAAGACTTTAACGGGCACCGAAGTGTTGGTCTCTATGCCGTTTCCCGTGACGGTCAAATCATTGGTTATTCAAAATGGAATGATATCGGCCGTGGATCGCGATGGAAAATCGAAGGCGTTGAACTGGTTGGCCCACGCGGACCTAGTCCCAAGGTGCGTTGGCGACGTGTGACACAAAACACTGACTAAATCACGAGACCACAACAAATCAGCTGCGTCGCCCCACGGAAACTCGCTCTCTCCCTATAGAAAATTGATCGTTCCAGAGCAATTTCCGTTCTGACAAAGCTTCCTAACGCTTTTGGAAAATATTCCGTTCACGAGCCTCACGATTCTCCCGTGATTCTATAGACGATGAGAGCGGAATCGCAGACGGGATAAAACATCTGTTCCAGCAAAAATGGGGGGGCTGACACCGCAGGGGTCAACAATCTATCGTGTTGGCAGGCGGATCGTCATTTTACTTCCAAGGATGCTCTTCATAGGATCAGCCAATGAACATGAACGAACTCTTTACGTTCGAGGGACCAACCCATCGTTTCGAGTCTGCAAAAATCAGCAACGTTTGCCTACGCGATGACGGCGGCACCATCAACATCACCGGCCATCAAGCCGAGTACGGCCTCATCTACCTAACCTACAACCTGAAAGAGAACCCAAGGCACGAGACTCAGGGGACGTTTAGTGGAAGAGCAGTAGGACTCACCGATGATGGCAACAAGAACGACGCCATATTGAATGGGGTTTGGTCCCGCACCGGACGTACCCTGACTCTCTACAGCCTCGACGACGTATCCGATGGGAACTTATACTTCGCGCTGATTAAAGTTAATTTGGTGGAGGAGTCAGCGGAGATCTCTTTCACTAATTTCCAAAGGTAGGTTGAAACCGAGCCTTACCTCACCTGCACTGCCTGCCGACCACGGCAGGCAGCTGAGGCAAGCGTGAATGAAGCGGCGAGAATCCGGACCGCGAACCGACGTGTCTCAACGGGTCGCCTCCACCGTCCGTTCAACGGATTCTCCCACCGGATGAATGCCCCGTCACGCCTTACCTAATTTTCAGCAGAGTGCTCCTCGAGGTAATGCTGCCTTAAAAGATCCTTTCCATAGTCATTGCCATTGGGTGTTCGTATCACTGCGTGGATGTGGTCTCTGGAAGGGGAACTGGACCGAAACGGCGCAACCCGTCTTTGGTGATCAAACTCGATCAGCACGACCGGGCTATGAATGCGATAGTAAAAAACACTGTCCTCTTTCGTTGCACCGATCCACGCGAAATAGGTCTCGTCGAGGTGCTTAGCGACTTCACTCATTTTCACCTCGGCATGGCCTTCGCGTAAATTGCCGATGTACTGCTCAATCAGCACCAACAGATCAGCTTGCTGCTTTTCCGACAAGTTTTTCGCTGGTATGCCAGCATAATCGAGGTCTAGGTTGTCCTGATAGGCTTGGGCGAGCGCGTTATTTCCAGGCTTGGTCACCGTCAAGATCGCCTGGGCTCTCTGTGAATCGTTCAGACTCTTGATCAGAGCGAGTCCTCGGTTCTGTTCATCTTGCATGACCACGGTGCCTTTAAATCGCCCCGCTACCGCGCGAACCGGCTCGCTCCCTATAAAAACGGGCGACATGACGACTTGGTCGCCCAAAACAAAATAATTGATCACAAGATGATGTCCGTCGATCTGCCACCCCCACGGTTCGGTCGCTGATGGATTACCCATGATGGTGATCCAATAAAGCCACTCGCCATACTCATCATAATTCTCAGCAAGTTCCGCGAGCGTACCATTTAATTTCATGATATCCCGAGAAAGCTTCAGACCCCGCGCGCTAAGACTCGAACCGATAAGGCGAAACGCGAGATCTCGTTGAGTTTCACTCATTTCATCAAAACCAACCCCTTGCCGCTTATAAAAATGTCGGTTGTCCCACTTTCGCCATTCCGAATCATCGATCGGAAAAACCGTGCGGTCTCTTTGAGATTCGCTCAATGCATCGAGAAAGGTTTTAGCGGCTTCGGCCACTGGAGCGGTGGTGACGCCGGTTGACTGAATTGGGAAAAGCCCCTTTCTGATCCCATTTTTTCCGGCAACACCGCGGAAAGGCGCCGACAAGGCGGCTTCCGGGTTCCCTCTTCCTCTTCGACGAGGGGGCTGAGCCATGACCGAGATCGAATCCACTGCAAAGAACAGCGCGAATGCCCAGATCACTCTATCTAATGTAAACATTGCTGTTCTTCCAAAAACGTTGAGCCAATTAATCGTTACTAAGCCAGTATATCCTTCGCCACCACACCGTACACGTCGGTTAATCGAAAGTCGCGTCCGGCATAACGATAGGTCAAACGTTCATGATCTAATCCCAAGAGATGAAGGATCGTCGCGTGCCAGTCATGGATGTGCATCCGATCCTCGACTGCCTCGTAACCATACTCATCGGTTTCCCCATAACTGAAGCCACCTTTGACGCCACCACCGGCCATCCAAGTCGTGTAGCCTTTGTTATTGTGGTTACGACCGTCGTTTCCCTGCGCTGAAGGGGTGCGTCCAAATTCACCGCCCCAAAGAACCAAGGTGTCTTGGAGCATTCCCCTCTGTTTCAGATCCCTAAGCAAGCCGGCAATCGCCCGATCACAGCCCTCGGCTCGCGATTGATGATCAGCTGTCAAATTGCTGTGCTGATCCCATCCACCATGTGTCACTTCAATGAAACGCACACCGGCCTCGGCAAAGCGTCTGGCGAGTAAACATTGCTTTCCGAACGCCTCCGACGGACCGCCATCAATGCCATACGTTGCGAGTGTAGCATCAGATTCGTCGCTGGTATCCATCAGGTCGGGAAGCGTATCCTGCATCCGAAATGCCAACTCATAGGACTCGATTATCCCTTCAACATCGGGTTGGTAACGCTCACGTTGTATCTTCTCCTGATTCAATCCTTGAATGAGATCGAGCTGCATTCTCTGTTGCCTTGTTGTGAGACGCCGGTTTCTGATATCGGGAACAACCTCAGCGTTTCCGCCGCGATTGGAAAAACCACCACCTCCCCCGAATCGCGTGCTGCTGCCAACCTGCGTACCGCTGTAAACAGACGGGAGAAACGCACTTCCAATCTTTCCATTTGAACCGGGCGATGCATTAAGAGAGATGAACCCTGGCAGACTATCGTTTTCAGTCCCTAAGCCATACACCGACCAAGAACCGAACGACGGTCGAATGAACTGTGCCGTTCCTGTGTGCATTTGAGTCACAGCGCCGCTGTGAACCGGCTGATCACAGTGCATTCCTCGAATCAACGTCAGATCATCCGCCATCGAAGCGACCTCAGGGAAAAGATCGGAAATCCATAAACCGCTCTGCCCGCGCTGTCGAAATTGCCAAGGGGACTTTAGTAACGCACCGCCGTATCGACCGGGTTTTCCATGATCCCGGTGCAACGCTGGTTTGTAATCGAACGAATCCACGTGGGACGGACCGCCCCCCATACACAAAAAGATCACCCGCTTCGCTGTGGGCTCGAAATGGGGCCGCTTCGGTGCGAGTGGGTTCCGGCTCTCATTCGCAATCGCCTTGGCACGGTTCATTCCTTCGAATGCTAAATAACCAAACCCTGCCGATGCTGCGTGTAGAATTTCTCGTCTGGATAACATAACTTCGGATCCAATCACTGCTAAAGATAGGATGGGTTTCTTGCCTTAGGCCAAAACGGGATTGAAGGCATACCTCAAATCAAACGACCACTGATTCGCGTGAGAACACCAAACCGCCTAATCGATAAAACGAAACTCGGCGGACGCAAAAAGACTCTGGCATATCACAGGCATGCTCACCACTCGTTCGACACTTTCCGTTGTCTCAGTGAAATTTTTAGTGAACTGCAGTAGCAATTCCTTCTCCTGAGCTGTCGGCAGGCGACTAAATGCCAACAAAACTGCCTCATCTATCTGTTTCGAGAGGTCATTCGTCGGCTCCTCGAGCCTCCTGGCGAAAGCCTCACTCTGTTGTTGCACAAAGGGGTTATTCATCATGTACAAGGATTGATTCGCCGAATTTGACCTTTCTCGCTGCCCGGTAATGGTGCTCGCGTCAGTGAAATCAAAAACCTTCAACGCTCGCGGCTCCGCGTCACGCACCAAAGGAAGGTAAACACTACGATACTTTGAATCTTCAGCATCCAGTGGGTTGCTCGCTTGGGCCCCACCTCGCATCAACCCAAACGGTCCGCGTTGAGGGCGGAACCCGCCCTGTCCTCCGCGTGCCATACCTGGTCTCCTACCGCCACGCATCCCACCATCTCGACTGTCTACACCAGCAGACGATCTTGCAGCATTTATCATCGATGACATCTTTGGGATAAGCCTTCCGTTCTGGACGCGAGTGTAACCTGACTGCGCAACAACGGACGCCAGCGGCCTATTGGTATTCAGCTCACCACTCACACTCAGCATTGCATCCCGAATCGCCTCCGCATCAAGTCGCCGAGGATTAGCACGCCACAACAAATTATTGTCCGGATCATACTCGTGGCGAGTCTGGTCAAACGTTGACGCAATGCGATAAACCCTCGACGTTGCAATCTCTTTGATCAGAGCTTTGATGGACCAACCCGACTCAATAAACCGCAGCGATAAATAATCCAGTAGTTCAGGATGCGTCGGCATCATCCCACTAACGCCAAAGTTCTCGGTGGAGTTAACGATGCCACGTCCAATCAGGTGCAGCCAAACTCGATTCACCATCACTCGCGCGGTCAACGGATTTTGATCGCTGCCAATCCACTTTGCTAGCTCTAGACGTCCGCTTGAATTAGAGGGAATGGTTGGTTGGTCCTCCGCCAAAATTTGCGGAAATCCACGACCGACAACTTGGGCAGGCTCAGCAATTTCGCCCCTCACAAGTAAACGCGCGTCCGTGACCGTTTCCTTGTCCTGTACGCCCATACAAAACGATTTCGGTTGACCCTCGTTATCAACGGATGCGATGGCAGCCGACCAATCCGCCATCCGATTATTAAACATCGCCCTCTGCCGCTGACTCAACGCCCCACCCTGTGACCCCGAACGTCTCGAAGCAATCATCTCACTACGCGCTTCCGCCATCTTTGCTTTGATTGCCTCAATCTCGTCTGGCGAATAGCTAGCTGCCCCTGGAACAGGGTCATCGATTGGTAAGATTAGCAGCGTGCTGGTCTGTTTTTCAGTTGCACCCGAAAAATTACCCAACTCCGACTGCGGATTGCCAAAATAGGTTTGCGTACTCTGAAAAATTCCAGCGAGCGCGTAGTAATCTGATTGAGGAATAGGATCGAACTTGTGGTCATGGCAACGCGCACACGCCACGGACGTGCCTAGAAACACACGGGTCGTCGCATCAATTTGCTCGTCAACAAGATCCGCTGCGAATTGAACACGATTACTCTCGTTAACATTTTTCGAACCAATCGCCAGAAAGGTCGTGGCAACGAGATTACTAGCCCACTCCTCATCAGAACTCACCGGAAGGAGATCACCTGCTAGCTGCTCTTGGACAAAACGATCGTATGGCTTGTCGTCGTTAAACGCGTTGATAATGTAGTCGCGATAACGCCATGCCTGCGGATAGGTCATGTTAACTCCGCGCCCGCTAGACTCACCGTAACGTGCCACATCCATCCAATGCCGACCCCAACGCTCGCCATAATGCGATGATTCCAGAAGGCGGTCGACAACATGACTCACCGCTGCATCGGGGTCTTTTCCCCAAATCCGATCGAAATATTCAATTTGATCTCGAGTGGGTGGCAGGCCGACCAGATCAAACGTTAGGCGACGCAAAACCTTGAAGGCCTCTGCATCCTCTGCGGGGCTCATTCCGGCTTCCTCCAACCGACTGAGTACAAACAGATCAACATCCGTCTTCGGCCAATCAATCTGCTGAACCTTCGGCAACTCCGGCCTCGTAGGATTTCGGTAGGCCCAGAACGTCCCCTTCGCTTCACTGATCTGATCCTGAGTTATTTTTGAATCAATCTTCTCAACCGAATTGCTACGTGGATCTGGCGCCCCCATTTCGATCCAACGTTTGAAATCCTCAATCACCGACTGTGGCAATTTCTTTTTGGGTGGCATCTCAAAGTCCTGATAGGAAATTGCCTGGTATAGCCAACTCTCCTCAAGATTTCCCGGAACCACGGCCGGTCCTGTTGTACCGCCAATCGCCATCAACTCTTTGGTGTCGAGCGTTAAACCACCGCGAGCGTTCCCTGATTGTTTTGAGTGACACCCATAACATTCACGAATGAGCACAGGACGAATTTTGGTTTCAAAAAACGTAAGCTGCTCGTCGGTAATCGTCTCTTCTGCACACGCCTGTGATGCGGAAACGAGAAGAAATACTGCGATAAGACAAGGTGATCGTTTCATACGGAAGTTCCAAGCATGAGAAAACGGATCCGTTCGGCCACAGCACAGGTAGTTGAACACGCCAACCGAGCTTAAGTTTCGCGTGCTCTGATTTTAACAGCCGTTTCCGAGCTTGCATTGCCGGGCCATAAAACGCACGAAAGACGCGGGCCCCATGCAGATCGACTTTTTTTTCACAGTCTCGACACGCCCTGCAAACTGTCCACCTAATTCACCTCTAACGCTGTTTTTTTCTGCTCGGCTCAGAAACCACTACGTTCCACCCCAAGGCGGATCTATTCACCGTTGCCCAGCAAAAACTGGGGAAGCACGAGTGAAAATCAACTTGACAGACGGGACCGAAAGTGATATCACTTTGATATCTTAACCAGTGGCGAGGATTCACACTGGTTTTAACGCCTGCGGCCCATCCTTCACCACGGAACCCCCGACATGGAAAAGAAAGAACAAGCATTCGAACCCAAACCTGGCTGGTTCCCTCTCGGGGCGACGCTTTCGGTCGCAGTGGGGGCAATCGCTCTCTTCATCACGGGGATCAATGTTTCTGAACCCATCCTCAGCATCATTGGAATCATCACGGTTGTAGCCTGCTTCATTAGTATGTGTGGTTTCATGGCAGTACCGCCTAATGAAGCGAGAGTACTACTTTTGTTCGGAGAATATGTCGGGACGGTGCGGCAAACCGGATTCTTCTGGGTGAATCCGTTCTACTCAAAGAAAAAACTGTCCCTACGTATCCGAAATTTCGAGACCGGCTCATCAACCACCCCCGAAGAAAAGAACCAAGCAGGGCAAGTGGTCAAACCCAGTGGCCGCACCTCGGGAAAACCATCAAAGGTTAACGACAGCGAGGGTAATCCGGTCGACATTTCGGCGGTCGTTGTATGGAAAGTCGTCGACACGGCGGATGCACTCTTTGAAGTGGACGACTTTGAGCACTTCGTTGAGGTGCAGAGCGAAGCGGCCCTACGAGACCTGGCGAGTCGGCACCCCTATGACAGCAGCGACGGAACCATCTCACTACGTGGGAACCCGGAAGCGGTTTGTGGAACGTTGAAGGAGGACATTCAAAGTCGACTCGATAGCGCCGGCGTCGAGGTGGTTGAAGCGAGACTAAGCCACCTCGCCTATTCACCGGAAATTGCGGCAGCGATGTTGCAACGCCAACAGGCTCAAGCCGTCGTCTCCGCAAGGACAACCATTGTGGAGGGTGCCGTTGGAATGGTAGAAATGGCACTCGATCAACTTCGGGACAAAGAGATCATTGAATTAGATGACGAAAAGAAAGCCACCATGGTGTCAAATCTATTGGTAGTCCTCTGCAGCGACCGAGGAACGCAACCGGTCGTCAACGCCGGTTCGCTCTATTAACCATCGAAAGTCGTAATCCAGGAGGGAAGATCGCACGCTGAGCCTTTACGTTTAAATGTTAAGACTTCAGGAACCTAAGGGCCGAAGTGGTACACCAAGCGGAACAAATGTCTAGCTTTGTAGATCACTCTTAAATGGCAATCTCCCTCCAAACGTTGGGTTTGTGGGACCAAACATTGCTGCTGACTTTTAACAAATCAAATCACAATGCCCAGAGAGTCTTTCCTCTTGCGAACGGACGAAAAAATACTCGCCGCTCTACGGCGTTGGGCGGACGATGAATTGCGCAGCACCAATGGACAGCTCGATTACATCTTGAGGCAGGCCCTTCGCGAGGCGGGGCGATTACCGAAGGCAACCGACGAGTCACTTCGCACCAATCGCAAATCGAAACCGAGCTAAGACGCCACCTCCTATCACTTCCACAAAAAACCAAGATTTATTAAGTCGCTTTATGGATTATGAGTCATCCTCAACTGTCGTTAAACTTGAACGGATCAACAAGAGTTACGGCGACCACATTGCCGTCTCCGATTTATCACTCGCGGTACCACGAGGCTCCCTGTATGGATTCATCGGACCGAACGGCTCAGGAAAAACGACCACCATTCGGATGATCCTCCGCATCATTCACCCCGATAATGGACGCCTCGAGGTTTTAGGTAATTCAGATGCATCGTCTGCAAATGATCGCCTCGGATATCTCCCTGAAGAACGCGGCCTCTACAAGAAAGTAACTGTCCGCCGAATGCTCATGTATTACGCCTCTCTAAAAGGCATGACACGACTTGATGCATCCGAGCAGACTGCGATGTGGCTCGAGAAATTCAAACTCACTGAGTGGGGAAACAAAAAAATCGAGACGCTTTCCAAAGGAATGAGTCAAAAAGTCCAATTCGTTGCATCGGTTATCGCTCGCCCGGAGTTACTAATTCTCGATGAACCATTTTCAGGTCTCGACCCAGTGAACACAGAAGTCATTCGGTCGGCGATCCTTGAACTTCAGCGTCAGGGAACAACGATCATCTTTTCCACCCATGACATGGCGGTGGCCGAAAAGATGTGCGATTTTATATTCATGATTTACCAGGGAAATAAAGTGCTGGATGGCACGCTAGCCGACATCAAGGCCCAATACGGCGCTGACTCAATTCGCTTGCGTTGGGACGGCACGCTCGACATGCTTAGGCAGATCCCAGAAATCGACCGCGTTCGGGACATGGGTAGTCTTCAGGAAATTCAGATCTCCGGGGACCCTGATCGTGTGCTTCGAACGCTTATTGAAAAAGGGCGGGTCAATTTGTTTGAGGTCACACAACCGACCCTCCATGATATTTTCATTCGAATCGCAGGTTCCTCAATTGATCCTGTTGAACTCCAGCGTGAGGGAGTCAAGTCATGAATAAAATACTCGCAGTTGCTCGAGCAGAATTCTTAATTGCCGCTACAAGCAAAGCCTTTATCATTGGAATCTTCATGATGCCAGTGTTTGTGAGTGGTGGTTTAGTGGTCCAGCATCTTGTAGAGGATCATGTTGATCTTACTCCCAGGAAGATCGCCATTGCCGATTACACCGGCCGAATGTTTGAATCCCTCCAGGAACAGGCCAATTATCGAAACCAAGAGGAGATCTTCTCCCGAGATTCTGCCCCAGAAGCCATCGGATCGGTGTCGAGAGCGTCAGAATCGTCTGGAGATCCTCCCAAACAGACGGCGGCAAAGTTCCTACTCGAACAGGTTGAAACGAATCAGACTGGCGTGGATCAGCTATCGGTCCAGCTATCAGAGCGAATCGAGACCGGCGATCTCTTCGCATACGCCCTGATTGAAAGCGGAGTCTACGATGCGTCGAGTCCCGCCATTGTTCGCTATCACTCTGAGACGCCAACGTATTCAGCGCTTCCGAATTGGCTGCAAAACGCGGTCAACCAAGAGGTTAAGCTACACCGCACCTTGGACATGGGACTCGCGCCGACCGCAGTTCAAGCGATCCAACAACCAATACCACTCAGCACCTTCGGGTTGGTCTACCTAAACGAAGACGGGACCGTGGATGAAGCGAAAGAAGAAAACAAGGGTCTGGCTCGAATCATCCCGTTCGCCGGACTGATGTTGATGTTCATGATGATCATGTCGGTGGCCCCGGCAATGCTGAACAATGTACTCGAAGAAAAGATGCAGAAGATCTCGGAATTCCTCGTCTCCTCCGTAACCCCTTTTCAACTGATGATGGGCAAGTTGACGGGAGCAGTGGGTATTGGAATGACTCTTTCAACGATCTACTTGAGTGCTGTCTTCGGATTGACGCATTACTTCGAGATCGCTGACCAGGTTCCTATCTCGCTCTATGCGTGGTTTGTCTTCTTTCTGTTTGTCGCATTGGTGATTTTTGGTTCTATCTTCTCCGCAATTGGTGCGGCGTGCAGCGAAATCCGTGATGCTCAAAGCTTGATGACTCCCGTGATGGTTTTGGTGATTCTTCCTGTGATGTGCATGGCTCCAATCCTGGACTCACCTTCGAGCACCTTCTCAAAAGCAATCTCCCTCTTTCCGCCAGCTACGCCTATGCTGATGTTTGCAAGAATTGCAATGCAACCAGGGCCTGAGGCATGGGAGATCGCCATTGCCATTGTACTGGCAGTCGCATTTGCCACCGCATCCCTTTATGCGGCCGGGAAAGTTTTCCGAATCGGAATCCTCTCGCAAGGACAGGCCCCAACGTTCACAAAGCTTATCGGATGGATACTGGCAAAATAATCTAAGGTCAAGGCATCGCGGTTGGGTTCTCGAACCAGACAATGTTGTTGCTTGCGTGGCCCGCAATCAAAATATCAAGATCGCCATCCTTATCCATGTCAACGGTGGTGAGGTCATAGCTTCCCTGACCTCGCCCAATCTCGTGACGTGTAAATTGTCCGCTCCCATTATTTTCATACCAGACCGCGACGCCATCGGCTTCCTTACCACAGCTAATCGCATCAATATGTCCATCAAGGTTGATATCCCCCAACGCAAGGCTATGAGGAAATGCGAGTTGCGGATCGACTTCCACGCGATCGAAAGCCGGCCCCTTAAACCAAATGACCCCGTGGCCATGTCCCCTGGAAGCGAACAGGTCCATCTTGCCGTCGCCGTCAAAGTCAGCAGGTAAAATGTTTGTGGCGCCTTCCTCGTTCTCCGCTAAAAGATGCTTCTTCCACACTTGCGTTGGATCCTTAGGCTGTTCCCACCAAGCAAACCACTGCCCGTTTACAAAACCTTGAGTGCCCTTGGCGGCGCAAGCAATATCAGGGCGCCCATCGCTATTCAAATCCCCAATCCCCATGTAATGCGATCCGCCCGGGGCGTCCTGATTCGCAAAAACATGTCGAACCCAATGTTTTGCCTCTTGTGGGTTATCGGGAACCTCGAGCCAAACGATTGAGTGTGGATACCCAGTTGTTTTCTCATCCCTGAATGAATTTGCAATCAAATCAAGCTTACCATCAAGGTTTACATCCCCGGTAATCACACAATGCGTCCCTAGTATTTCATCATCGACAGTGCGGTACTTCCAAGCCTGATCCTTCGTAGGATCATCGGGGCATTCAAGCCAAAATACCGTTTGATTAGAACCAATAAAATCCATATCACCGTCTCCGTCCACATCCATCAAACAGCTATGGATACAAGCAGGACCCGGCGGGGTCCGTGACAAACCCTCCTCGAATTGATGAACGTGAATCGGTTCCCAATTGGGAGCCATCAACAAAGTGACGTTACCCTTGTAAGACGAAATGACATCCAACAAACCATCACGATTAAAATCGTGCGCGGTCGCGCCGTTGATACCACTACCGACATTATTCACGACGGTATGTTTGTGCCAGCCATCGGCAGCAAATAATGGATTTCCATCGGCTGGCGTAAGACAGCCGATGATCGCCGCGGTCACCTGAAGCAGAATTGTTTTGTTCGTCATCACCCGATCTCCCAGAGTACGCACAGTAGACTGTGCGAAATGCTAACGTAAACCAACTCCTCGTGCCACAACTTCTCTAAAGCGAAGATCAACCTGAAAAGCAGAACAAGGACATGCACCCCTAAGCCTAAACCGCGCCGGGCATACCAACGTCACTCCTTCGGTCGGAACGATAATCCAAGTAAAAGAATGATCCCATACTCACGACTGCACAAACGCAAACCCCCATTAAGCCGCAAAGAAACACGTCCCAACCATATTCCTGTGCGATCGACCCACCGTAAAAGTTAAACACGAGCGCACCCGCGTAACCAAAAATATCGATCACCGAAACGAGAAATCCCGAGTGACGCCCACCGAAGGCCACGGCGAATACACTCATTGGAACGTAGTAGGCAGGTGAAATCGTAAACCCAAGCGTGAAAAGAAGCAGCATGGATGCAAACGAACGCAAGTGGCTCGGAAGCAGATCCATTTGCCATAGCCCAACGACACAAAGAACGCTCAAAAGGAGCATGCCCGCCAGGCAAAACGCCAGTTGCCTCTTCGAAAATCGATCGTAAAGAACGCTCGATACCAAAAGCGCAACGAACATCCCAACCGGAAAACTTGTGCCCGCCATCGAAGCCTGGCTAGGATCCAGCCCCAATGACTCAGACAAGTAGATTGGAATGAACGTAAGAAAGTCCATTACAATCGTGAGAAACACAATACCCGCGCAGATCGCCCAACAACGCGCGCTACCCAAAAATCGCACGCATGCCTGTTGAAGGCTCTTTCCGCTAAGTGGATGTTTAGGATCCTCACGCAGATCTTGCTGAATCGGTTCTTTTCTGAACGATTCCTCTTTCGTCTCTAACGTAAGTCGATGATCGCGACGCTCCTGTGCTACCGCAGGTTCATCAGGCCGGTCTTTCAACACAAACAGCAACCACGCGGCAATGACTGCAGTAAAAATAGCTGACGCAATAAAAACTGACTGCCATGGCATCGTGTATAACATCCAGCCGAGAACTAAGCCTGCCGCAATGGTTCCGACTCGAGAACTGGTTGAAATAATGCTCCAAACTCGCCCGTAGCTAGACGGCGGGTACCACGCACTAACCAGTTTGGTCATCGCAGGCCAACCACCAGCCTTTGCAAACTGGCCGGCGAAGTTAAAAAAAGCAAAAGCCGCGAAGGAAGTGCAGAAGGCAAAACCAACATTAGCTGCCCCGGTTAAAACCAATGCGAGAAGGAACATTCGACGGCCACCGAGCAAGTCAGCTCCGGGCCCAGTGATCAGCTTGCCCGCGATCGCCCCCGCCGAATGCCAACTCATCAGATGGCCAAAGGACTCCTTATCCAAATCTAGATTTGGATCTTCCACCATGGCAGCGCTCGAAACAATCAATGTGTTCCGGCAAACCATCAAAGCCGCATACCCCAGATACATCGCAAGCAATATCGTCAACTGGCGTCGCATCAGCGGTTGTACTTGTGTCCCAGTCATTAGTGCAGTCGCCCCATCATCAGAGTCCTATCGCTGCCAAATAGCCGCCTGCTATTGTGCCGGCTTAATACCCAAAAGATCGTGCAACTGTCGATCCACCTGCGCCATGACCGGATCATCGCGGGTCCCCCTCTCACGTTTAGCCGACACCTCAATTGGGTCACCCACAAAAATCTTCACCGACATGGGTCCATGCACGCGTGAATGATCGGTAAGGTCCTCTTCAAATCGTTCAACGGTTTCCAGCAGTCGCTCGGGTGTGGGGTTCGATTTGACATAGTCTGGCGCGTAGTGACTAAGTTGTTGTGCAAGGTAGATGTCCGCTAGCTGCCCCCAGCGGCGATCCCTCTCCTGATCATCTATCTCACCGGCAACCATATCCTTAAGAATCGCGATGCGCAACTGCTTCACCCTCGCTACGGTGTTATCCTCTGAGCGGCCAGAACGCCACTCATCCTCAAGCGGATCCAGAATCTGATTGATCAAACGCTCGAGCCTGTCAAAGATCTCCCCGGACTGCGGCTCCCCGAGGTACTCGATTTCCTTAAGCCATAAAAGTGCTTCACCGACACGATAAATCCGCGTGGTCAAATCCGCCTGTCTCCTTGGACGCCATGACAATCGTTTTTCAATGGAATCCAAAGTCTGATGGAGCGTCTCTTCCAGTTCGCCATTAAATTGATAACGCAGGGCGATGGGATGAATGACAACTTTACCGCCGTTGTTCTTTTTCTTTGCTGCGGAGCGTGCAATGAACGACGTACCTTCCATCAAAGAGAGAATTCGATCATTGGCTCGTGAAATGACTCCCTCCGGAAACACAACCAACGGGCGATTGGTGGTCGCCAGAATATCGACACCGGCTTGCAGCGCCTGCCGATCTAAACCCTCACGATAGACACTGAACGCACCCGCGCGCCTCGCAAGAAAGCGTTGAAGTTTTCCCTGAAGGAAAACATGCCAACTCGCCATGATGAATGGCACCCTGCCAGCTTGGCGACACAACTCATTGACCACAAGCGGATCCGCCGGTCTGCAATGATTCGGGGTTAACAGCACCGAATCGCCACGTGAGAAGGACTCCTTCAGTTTCTCCAAACCCTCAATTTCCACAGAGGTAATCCCATCCCTTTTTCTCAGTTGCCAAGGAACGAACAACTGTAGGAAGCGCGGAAAAATCTTCCCGCGATAGGGTGGAACGAACTCATATGGCTTCTCCGAAACAACCGAATGCATTTTTGCAAACCTGAAAATGTGCTAACGAAACAAAGTCCAAACCAGTCACTGAACGTTGGCCTTTGTCTGACAAAGAGCCCACACACAACCAATCATTTCGCCAGAATCTTATCCAATGCGAACCTTCATCATGGTCGCTGATTATGGTATTTGAAAAAGGTTAACCAATTTGCTCTCTTACTATCTGAGACGGACACACAAGCAAGAAAATCGAACTGAAATCGATACAAATTCGGGCCAATTATTGATAAACACCAAATAGCTATGGTAGCCCATTCCGAAGGGCACCGTGAAAAATGCCCAATCTGTCCACGTATCGCCAGCCTCTAGCGCTGTTTCGAAGTGGCGTTTCAAAACGGGTTAGGTTTACAATACGAAAACAACAAACGGTCAGAATCTCGCCGAATCTAGATAGCCGGACTCAGCTGCGGGCGATCCGGCTTGGAAGAAACAATGAAACCCCCAAAACGTAAGCCATTAGAAACGAAACAACTGGATCGACGCCGATTACTACTTGGCACCGGGTTCAGCCTCGCACTGCCGGCGTTCGAATCTGTCGCCTCAAATCGGCCAACTGCCGTTGAAGGACCGCGCAGGTTGGTTTGCATCGGAAACCACCTTGGGTTTTATCCAGGAAACTTCTTCCCCAAAGAAGCAGGACAAAACTTCAATTCACCGAGTACGCTCCTACCTCTAGAAAAGCACCGCGGAGACTTCACCGTCTTTTCAAATCTCGACCACGGGTTAAATGGCGGTCACAAGGCAGTGGAAGGATTCCTGACAGGCATCAAAAAGGATGAAGCATCAGGATTCCCGGAAAACAACTTGTCACTTGATCAGGCAGCGGCTGAACACGTTGGGAGTCTCACTCGGTTCCCCGTAATCAATTCGGGAATCGGTGGTGGCACCGACATGTGTTGGACGAGATCGGGAGTGCACGTCCCACCGGTTGGTAACCCTGCGGAACTTTTCAGAGCGCTGTTCCACAACACCACCGCAGAACGAAGGGTCAAAGAGCGTGAATTGATCTCCAATCGAGCAAGTGCACTCGACGCGCTACGGGATTCGGCCAAGGCGCTACAGCGGACGCTCGGCACAGCCGACCAACAAAAGCTGGAACAATACCTCACCTCGGTCCGCGAAGTCGAAAGGCGTCTCCAGTACTCCAGTGATTGGATCGACCGGCCGAAACCAGAGCCACCGATACCGGAAATCCACGACGAAGAGAGAAGGCATGTCGATGAAATTGCTCTGTTATATGACCTCATTGCTCTAGCGTTTCAGACAGACTCCACGCGTGTCGCAACGTTAGAAATCCCGATGGGTTTTCGGACAGCGGAGCTACAGCTTGGCTCCTACCACGGGCTTTCGCACCATAGCAAATCAGCAGACAGGATACAGCAGCTCCAAATTGTCGAGTCGTTCTTCGTTGAAAAGCTGTCCAACTTTCTCACGAACCTCAAGCAAAGCCAACTACTGGACAGCACACTCGTCGTGTTTGGAAGCGGCATGAGCGACGGCTCAATCCATAGCAATCGAAATCTCCCGATCCTACTCGCCGGTGGATCCATTGGGCATCAGGGTCACCTTCTCTGCCCGTCAGAGCCACACCAACGGATACCACTCTCCAACCTTTGGCTATCAGTGCTGCAATGGTTCGGTGCGGAACGCGACCGTTTCGGACGAAGTACAGGAACCTTTTCGCCACTCTCAATCGGTTGAGCTTATCATGAGACTCGTATGTAGCCTCATCCTAGCGGTGGTCACCCTCCCGCTTCCCAATAAGGCATTGGCCCAAACCTCACCGAACCGAACGCTTGCAGCTGAGGTTTCCATAACCCACTTCCTGCAGAATTATTGCGTTGAGTGCCACGGAAGCGAAATCCAAGAGGCGAATCGGCGTTTTGATGATCTTACTGAGTCCGTCGATGACCAGCGCTTGTTTGAACGCTATCAAGAACTTCTTCGACAGCTAACACTCGCTTCAATGCCTCCACGGGATGCTAGACAACCTTCGAAGGAAGCCCGAAGTGAAGTAGTTGACCATCTGAGAACGATCCTATCGGCAGCGAATCAGCGCCTCAATCGGGGAGCTAACCACAGCGTGCTCCGCAGGCTGAACAAGTGGGAATACCGACAAACGATTGGCGATCTCCTGAACCTTAATGTCGAAATCTGGGACCCAACGGCAAAGTTTCCGGCCGAGGTGAAGGTGGGAGGGTTTGACAATAACGGAGGCGAACTGGTCACGTCGGGCATGCTTTTGGACCATTACTTCAATGCTGCGGCCGAAGCGATTCAAAGGGCAACGAACCTGGGCCCCAAACCCACACCCATCAAGATGAGCCAAACCTCCCCTTTCTACTTCTCAGGGAAGGATGCCGATGATCTACCAAAACTATTCAGAGTGGACAGGTTTCGCTTCATACCCGACACCCCCTACACCGATCTTTACGGAAGGCATTATCGCGGAGGCCACATTGGATTTCTCCCTAGCTACCTCGAAGGCGGAGTCAAAGCAGCCGGCATCTACACCATCAGGGTTCGTGCCGCAGC
>CAXQOB010000150.1:0-17395 GCA_964225475.1 Candidatus Nitrosopumilus sp.
TAACCAAGAATTGCGACAACCTTACCCTTAAGGTGTGACAAATCCGCATCATTTTCATAGTAAATCGTTGCAGCCATGGAATTAACTTTCTTTAAGGAAGGGCTGAAGTGGGTGGTGTTGCTGGGCAAGATCTCATTCTTAGCCCGACAACGATATTCTGTTTTGTTCGTTAGTTTGTTAATCGCGAAGTGCAGACCGCTTCGGCATGTAACAATTTCTCACTTGTGCGACCTACTCTTGCCGAAGCAGCGTGACTCAGAGGATCTCGTCGCTTCACGGGAAATGATTTGCGACTCAAGCCTGGTTGCGAAAACAAAGCGTTTCGGGGCCATGATCTGCAGAGATTCTCTCTTTCTAGGCAATTTCATCCAAGCTACGAGTCATCGCGATTCGACCTGTCCGCACTAACTCAGTGATTCCGTAAGGTCTCATACGCTCGATGAAGGCCTGAACTTTGTTCTCGCGACCACTGATTTCGACGATGATCTCTTGAGGTCCAACGTCAACAATCTTCCCTCTAAAGATATCAACGAGTTCTCGAATCTCGCTACGCTTTGCACCCACGGGTGCTTGAACCCGCATGAGCAGTAGGTCGCGTTCGACAAAATCACGACTGCTGATGTCCAAGACTCGCACAACCGTGACAATCTTCTCGAGCTGCTTGCCCACCTGCTCCAGAACACGATCGTCGCCAACAACCACGAAGGTCATACGCGATAATTGCGGATCTTCGGTCTCACCCACTGCGAGTGAGTCGATATTGAAGCCACGTGAAGCCAACATTCCAGAAATGTGCGCGAGAACTCCCGGTACATTTTGTACCAGAGCCGAGATCACATGCCGTTGTTCTGTATTGGACATCAAAAAGAGCCGTGAGAGCGAGTTCAATGAATTCAGGGTCGGAATGCGGCGACGCATTCGAGTCAGCATGATAATTTTCGCCTCGAAATCCAACAAGGGCTTGGATTTTTCCCCCGCACCGGTTTCCCGATGAATCCGGTCTTTCAACGCTAAGACATAGGTCTTGCTAGTGGAGAAAAACAATAAGTGCAGGATGTGCCATCGTTCGATGGATCACCCCGCATGGCTGGCTTGACCCCTATGTTCGTATCCAATTTGTCAGCCTAATCCCCGTAAATTGAACCAGCTACTGCATTTAAGGCTAAAGACGACTCTCACACATCGACTCTCTAGTGAAACCAAAAACCTGCAGAATCCTCGATCGTGGGGGTCAAAACCAAAAAAAGTGAGAATCACGTGTTTCATTGGAAGTTAGCCGAGTCATTCCGACAAAAAAGTGTCAGAATAGGTCGCCACTTCTCCATTATCGGATTGAGATCATTGAGCTTTCGAATCGACCTTCCTGCCTATCGAGGCCCCATCGATTTACTGCTTTATCTGGTGCGCCGGCACGAGGTAAACCTTGCTGAGATGCCGATCTCAAAAATTGTCGAGCAGTACCTTGATTACATTGAGGTCCTGAAGGAACTTGATTTAGGAGATGTCGGTGATTTTGTCGAGTTTGCCAGCACGCTCGTCGAGCTGAAGAGTCAGGCCGTTCTCCCACGGATTGAGGAAGAATCCGAAGAAGAAGAAATCGTTGACTCTCAGGAAGAACTCGTTGAAAGGTTGCTGCAATACAAAGAGATACGCGATGCTGCTGCAATTCTCGATGAGATGGGCACACGCTGGCAGCAGCGATATGAGCGTCTCAGTGATGATCTGCCGAGCCGGCGTCTCGATCTAGGTGATCAACCCTTGGCCGATCTTGAGATATGGGACCTCGTTAGCGCCTTTGGGCGGATCATGCGTGAAGCGTCCGGACCGCCCACTACAGAGGTGATTTACGACGACACCCCGATTCATGTTTACATGCAACGAATCCATCATCGTCTACGGGACGAAACCCACGTGCCATTGATGGACCTCGTTAGCGGCGGAATCCACAAATCCTCACTCATTGGATGGTTTCTCGCAACACTTGAGCTCACACGACACCATGGTGCCGCGGTGGAGCAAAATACGCACGGTGACATCATTGTCGTTCGAACCAACCATTACTCTGAAGACCTTAATGTCAATGAAGTGGATAATTACGACGCGAGTGAATTCAAAGCGGTCAACATGCCCGGACAACCTCGATAATGAGCATCAGAGTTGTTCGAGCTACATTGTCATTCGGGACTCAATCAACCCTTCTGGCCTGAACGCCATCCACGGCCCATAATCGAGCAATCGAATTTGATAACCCCGCTGTGAATCCCATGTTGGTAAAGAACGCACCTATCCTCAGCCACACCCATGACGGAATAACCATTGAAGGTTACTCCAGGGCTGCTGTGCAGACCTGCTGGAGAATCAACGAACTAAAGTTACTGTTTGATGTCGGTATCCAGCCATGGGATTTCATGGGCATTCCGACCGCTTTCATCACACATGCGCACTTGGATCACATTGCCGCTCTGCCGGCTTATGTCTCGAGACGTCGGATGATGAAGATGGAACCGCCCGTAATTTACCTTCCAGATTCGGCAGTTGATGCGGCTTGGGATATGCTGCAGACCTTTAAAAAATTAGACAGAGGAGCGATGCCATGTGAGTTGATTGGCCTACTGCCAGGCGACGAAATTCACATAAGTCGAGAGCATGTGGTCACAGCACTTCCAACGACCCACACGATCGATTCAGTAGGATTTGTTGTTCATCAACGTCGGCACAAATTAAAGCCGGAATTCCAAGACCTGGATGGGGAACAAATCAAAGAACGAAAAATTGCTGGCGAGCAAATCACCAATGAGATTCGAATTCCCCTTCTCGCTTACACGGGCGATACATCTCCGAAAGGTCTTGATCAAAATCCGGTCTTCTTCGAAGCAAAGGTACTGATCTCAGAGATGACATTTGTTGCGCCAGAGCACCGCAAAGAGAAAATCCATAAGCATGGACACATGCATGTTGATGACTACCGAAAGCGAGCAGACCGCTTCAAAAATGAGTTGATCATTGCAAGTCACCTCAGCACCCGATACAACACAAATCAGGTTAAGAAATTCGTCGAAAAAGCGTTACCCGATGCACTGGACGGACGCCTGAAACTATGGATTTAGTTGCCAGTCAGCCAATCGGCGGTTGGGTAAAGCCGGAGTCGGCCTACATTCACATACCGTTCTGCCGGCACCGCTGTGGATACTGTAATTTCAGTGTCGTTGCCAATCGCGAAGACCTAATTGATCGATATCTGTCAGCTATTCAAAATGAGCTCTCTGCTCTTGACCGGCCAAAACTTCAAACCCTTTTTCTGGGTGGAGGTACACCAACGCACCTCTCCAATCTTAAGATTGGAGAGTTAATGAAGTGCCTTCACTCCTACTTTGATCTCAGTGGTGTGGCTGAGTTAAGTATTGAAGCCAATCCGGAAGACATTAATGTTGAAAAAATCGCATGTCTGGCCGATTACGGAGTGAATCGAATCAGCTTGGGTGTTCAGTCGTTCCAAACTGAAAAGCTTAAAACCCTCGAGCGACATCACTCTGGAGATGAGGCGGTCAAAGCGGTGCAACTTGCGGCGGATCGTTTTCCAAATGTCTCAATTGACCTCATTTTTGGAGCTCCGAACGAGACACCGAGGCAATGGGAGAATGATTTAGTCACTGCGTTCGACCTTCCTATCAAACACCTTTCAACCTATGCGCTCACCTATGAGAAGGGAACCCAATTCTGGAATCAACGACGGCGTGGTCATTTAACGGAGTTAGATGATTCCATTGAGATTGAAATGTTTGAAACGACACGGCAAAGGTGCCGAGAACATAACTTCAACCATTATGAAATCTCTAACTTCTCAAGAGACGAATCACAGTGCTTACACAATATGGCCTACTGGAGAGGAGAGGGCTGGTATGCCGCGGGACCGGGTGCAGCTCGTTTTGTCGATGGCATTCGTGAAGTGAATCACCGAAGCACCTCGAACTACTTGCGAAAAATTGAACGGGGTGAATCACCGACTCAAGAACGTGAACCAATCAGCTTACTTCAATATGCCAAAGAGCGGGCAGCATTCGGGATACGGTTACTTGAGGGAATCGACCTCAATGCGCTGAACGAACATGTTGGATTCGACACAACAGAGTTACTCGATCAAGCCATCGAACGATCATGTTCCGATGGCCTGATCAGCTGGATGAACGGTCGGATGAAGCTGTCCTCTGAAGGAATTCTTTTTGCTGACACGGTTGCGCAACGGATATTGGATTCATGATGGCCGCACTGAAGATGCGATAGTCCTTCGTCTTAACGGCATAGATCACCCAAATCCAAAAGTAATTTTGGATGCTTTGCTGCAACATCCTCCTTCTCATAAGGATCGACGGCGAGGTTATACAACTGAGGCGCCTCCCCCGGGGGCTGTACCCACTTCCAGTCTGCCTGCCGAACTGCTTTCCATGTCGCGCGACCCAACTCACGATGGGCGCCTGTTTTCCATACGAGCGTTCGCTCCGTCAATTGTGCTCCTTCACGTGTTCCAGCTAAATCAGAAAGTAAACTAACACCATCTAACACGTCAGGTGGGTCTTCACCACACATCTCCGTGAACGTTGGAAACCAGTCAATCGCGCACGCAACTTGATCCGAAATCTGTCCAGCGTTAATCCTCTGCGGCCAACGCACCAAACACGGAACACGTATCCCGCCTTCATAAAGGGTGGCTTTGGATCCACGATACGGATAATTGGCGCCACCGTATTTTGGATCACCACCATGGTCAGTCATAAAAATCACCAAGGTGTTCTTCTCGACACCCAACTCCTCCAGGGTATGAAGAACACGGCCGATACTTGCATCCAAACCAACTACCTTGGCCGCAAAAGCTCGACGAACCGGATCAAGATCCGCGCTAACCTGCTTCAGATCATGCAACTTTGGTTGCATGGTATTCTTCGGTTTCTCCGCTTCCCCGTCCCATGCCTTTCCAAAATGTGGTGCGTTGTAGGACAGATGTAGATAGAACGGCCTGTTGATCAAGTGCATCCTCTTGATCTCACGAATTGCTTCATCCGTGATCACATCGGTTGCATAACCTTTTGGCTCCACAAGATCTTCATTCCGGTACCAATCAGGGCGATTCGCATATTGCAGGGTAAAAAAATCGACGCACCCACCGGTGTGTCCAAAGAACGCTTGGAAACCATGACGGGTTGGCAAAAAGTATTTTTTACCATGTCCTAGATGCCACTTACCGACCAATGAGGTCTGGTAACCGTGCTTTCTCAACACTCTCATGTAAGTCGTTTCTTGCGCACGCAAACCACGGTCTGCATCCTCCGGTGACAGAAACATTAAAGCACTAGTCAATTGATCTTTGGAATGATGTGCATACCTCCCGGTGAACAAACCATATCTCGAGGGAGTGCAGATGCTGCTTGCTGCGTAAAACTGCGTGAAGCGAACACCCTCACTCGCCAACCCATCAAGAACAGGTGTCTTTATTTCGCTGCCATAACACCCCACGTCATGCATTCCCTGATCATCACTGAAGATCATCAGGATATTGGGTAAAGCCTCTTCTCCTGAATCTGCACCACAATAATCAGCCGCAGCAGAACAATCAGCCGCAGCAGTGCCGTTGACCATCCAAGCGATCAACACAATCGGTAAAAAACAAGAACGGCACCGAAGCATAAGCATCCTCACGTCAAAAAACATCTCCCATCCTTACCAACCCCTCTCCGAACTTGCCATCGTTTTCTCCCGCGACTCATTTGCTATCGCGAGGTGATTGTTTGCCAAAGAAATCGCCCCCAAGCCCACAACTTACCATCAGGCACAGGCAGCGAATCATTAATAAGTTGTAACGGTTATCCGGATTATCTGGATTCTAGCGATTATCCGGACGATATCTGGGGATGGAGTTCTCAAATTACGCGGGGGGTCGCTAGCAATGTATTGGGCCAATTTAACAAAACTTCTCATTCCAAGCCTTCTGCTGCTGGGAGTCACCGGCTGCACCATCAGTCATTCAGCCTGCACATCAGCACGTGGCCCGATCATGTTCGGAGGACCCTGCGGTGACTGTACAGGGTGTGGTGAAAGGTATGTTGATCCTGGGATCAATCACCCTACAAGAAGGGCCGTGCCATGCCCCTCATGCGAAGGCTCTCTGGCATCGGGATGCCATGCTTGCCGGCCAATTATGTCGGGTGTGAGAAATATCCTCGGAAACAAAACAATTGGCCCCTGCGACTCAATAGACCGGCTCGTTGAAACGAGTTGCGGCATTGAAGAATCGATCCGTTGTGACGGCTGCAGTAAATGTCAGCGTCGCGAACCCACGTGCGAAATTCCGGAAGTGACTTGTGAAATCACAGAGGTAACCTGTGGCATAGGGTCGGTCTCGATTGGACGTCAGCAACGACCACCACATGCAGTTCACGAAGCAATACCGCTGAAACCGAGCATCCGACACCCAAAACAGCAAAGCCCAACCCCGGCTCCGACAATCCAGAGACCCACGGATACCAGTCAAAAATACCCAATGGACACGCCGAGAATCTATCGCAATCGTGCGAATTCCTGATCCTGCCTGAACACGAGAATGAATTCATTCCTACAAGCTGGATACCACGGTCGCTGGGCTGATAAATCAAGTAATGGAACCAATACACGTCCCAAATCAGCTAGAAATAGCTGCTGGATACTCCCTCAAAGAATCCTAGAGAAGCAAGGTAAGCGGAAACCGATCCGCCGAAGTAAAAAACAAACAATCTGGATATCACAATTCAAATCCCCACTCGCTTAAATAAGATTTTTTTCACGAGTTTCTGTGTAGAATGGCTGTACCATCGGCGCGTAGCAACAATGAACCAGAGCGATTTTTTTGTCGCCTCTCAATGATGATTGGGCAGACAATCCCAATGACCTCATGGAAGGGTGCAAGATTGATAAAGCCGATGTACACCACTGAACAACAAAGATCGTTGATCCGATGTGTTTGAGCGAAAATCACTGACGCCAACATCACAAATTCGCTGCGAATCATCCGATCTTGACTACCACCAGTAAGACCATCGCAAACGCCAACTACCTCCTTCACTAACATCAGTTTTATGAGTGACATAACCCCCGAGCAGTTCGCACAACGCGTCTCTGACTTCGGGATCGCTGAGCGCCGCGCAATCGATCAAGCGATCAATGAACTGGGCACTGGGGAGCACACGTTAGAAGACACCATCAAGGTCTTTCAGGCGCGAGGGATCGTCACGACGCTCCAGACAGACAAAATCCTCAAAGGTGATCGTTCAGGATACTACTACGGCGATTACAAGGTCCTCTACGTGATTGGTGCTGGTACATTTGCGAGGGTATATCGAGCCGAGAAAGACGGAGAAGTCTATGCCGTCAAAGTACTTCGCAAACGGTTCCGTGACGAAATGCAAGAACTTGAGCAGTTCTTGAGAGAAGGGCGAATGGGTTTAAAGCTGAGGCACCCGAACATCGTCAGCATCATTGACGTTGTTGCTGACAAGAGAAACCCATTCCTTGTTATGGAATTTGTTGAGGGGCAAACCCTTCGAGAGCTTGTGAAAATCAGAGGCAAGCTCCCGGCGGATCTCGCGTTGAACCTAATGAACGGGATTTCATCGGGACTCGCTCACGCTGCATCACTCGGTATCGCACATCGTGACCTCAAGCTATCTAACGTACTAATCTCCGCCGATGGCAAAGCGAAACTTGTTGACTTTGGTCTCGCTGCGTTATCCGACCGAAACAATCCGGAAAAGGTAGCGGATTGCCCAAATGTTCGAGCAATTGACTATGCCGCTCTGGAACGCGGAACTGGTGTTCGAAAGGATGACCCCAGGAGTGATGTTTTCTTTGCAGGAAACATGCTCTATCACATGATCGCTGGCGAACCTGCTTTGACAGAAACGCGCGACCGACTTCAGCGTTTGAATGTCACTCGTTTTCAGGAAATTGTTCCACTCAATGAACGCGTCCCAGAAGTTCCTGGCGTTGTGAATCAGGTCGTCTCACGTTGCATGGAATTCAGTCCGGACAAAAGGATCCAGTCCGCTGCTCAATTGCAAGCCGAGGTGAAAAGAGCAATTGAAGTTCTCGAAGCCGGACCGCGGGCAAAGCAATCAACTAATGTTACTGTTGAAGGGTACGAAGATGAAGGTGCTCCTTCGAGCGAAGGCGCTGGCTACGTGGTAATGCTCATCGAATCTAAAGCATCGCTTCAGAATGCGGTGAGAGAACGACTGAAATCGAGAGGCTATCGTGTTCTGGTGATCTCAGATCCAAACAGGGCATTGGCAAGATTCACCGAAATTGACGAGGCACCTGCTGATTGCGTGGTTTTCAGCGCGGCAGAGCTTGGTGGTTTAGCTCTCGAGGCTTTCAATCGTTTTGCCACTGATGAGCATACTAGCCATATCCCATCGATTCTCTTGGTAGATAGCCGTCAAACCTCTGTCATCAAAGGTGCCCGTCGAGGTCCGAAGCAAACCCTTCTATCCTTACCATTGAAGGTGCGTGAACTGAGAACAGCATTGCAAAAGGCCTTGTCAAATGTGGAACGTCGGGATGCTCGGCCCTACTAGTTTGCACCGTGTTGCGTCCTAATTGAGCAGACGGGTACCCAAATAGAAAACAGAAACCAGCCAGCGCGAAACAATAGGGAACACCGATCAACACAAAATCATTAGCCAGATCACCGCGCGTGGCTAAACTAAAATCGGGTGTAAAGAATTTGCCCAAAAAGAGAGATTGAGCAACCTCTCAACGGCAAAAGAAAGAGGCGACTAGCGGAGTCGAACCGCTGTGACCTGATTTGCAATCAGGTGCCTCACCACTCGGCCAAGTCGCCGACTACGCCATTTGGGCATTTTTCTGAAAGAGGCGACGAGCGGATTCGAACCGCTGACAAACTGATTTGCAATCAGCCCCCTTAGACCGCTCGGGCACGTCGCCAGATGCCAAAGATTGACATGTGAGAAAGTTATCGGCTGCAATCGCATCCGTCTATAACATTTCTGCCACTTAGACCATTTAGAGAAGAGAAAACAGCTAATTGCGGGGTCGATCAGGGGGTAAACAGCGAGTCAACAATATTGCTTTTAAGACATTTTGACGACGTCAAACCACTGATTCCTTCTCGTTATCGTGAATAGCATCAAGACCACAAGAACATCGGGAAATCCAACCAACTCATCCGAAGTAAACTCCCTCGATCCATGGGGTCGCCATACACTGCTGGGGCATGACCAATGAATCATTGGACCGAAAATAAGACTCCTCAAATCGAGAATCACTCGGCGCGGAAGCTAGTTAAAAATAGTGGCAGCACCGATCGTTAAACTGACTAAAAACCGACGTCTCCACACCTCTCAGGCTGTTAAGCTAATACTTGGCAAAAAGGTGCGTTTCTGATTCCGCCTTCGGAGCCTGATTGCTGCTCAGCACCATCGAGGAATTCCTCTGCGTTTGCTCCACCGCATATTTTGTGTGAAGAAACGGTAAGCCGGCACAAAAACCAAATAAGACATCAATTTTAATATTGCACCTATGTTGTTTCGCACTTCACAGACTTTTTCAGCGTTCACCCTCGTATTGCGTCGAGGATCCCACCAAAAACAGGGCTCTGCTTTTGTGAACGCCATGGTGTCAGCGATGCTTATGGGCATTTCCCTGACGGCGGGAATCATTGAAGATGCGACCGCTGAGGTTTTAAACCCCGCCTCGACTCTCGAAGAACAGCTCAAAGCACTACCCCCGGAGACCATCGCCCTCATCGCAAGGGAGCGAGGCGATGAGGTTCGGGGCGCGTACATCTTTCACACATCTTCTGCGGGATGCATCAAGTGTCACCAAGGTAACAAGGGCCAACGTGGAATTGGCCCAAATCTTGCAGAAGTGAAAATCCCGAATGACAAATATCTAGTTGAGTCGTTAACGCATCCCTCACGCGCGATTAGCAAGGGATTTGAAATACAGCAATTTCTGATGAGCGATGGCACAACCTACACCGGAAATGTCATCACGGAGAATGAGGAAAGCATAAGCATACTTCCGAGCTCAACACCTCAGCAAACGATTGTCCTGAGAAAGGAAGAAATTGATACGAGTAAAAGACTCAAGTCATCGGCGATGCCAGAGGGTTTACTTTCCACCTTCTCTGAGCAACGGGATTTCATGGATCTGATCAAATACCTCATGGCAATAACCGAGGGTGGTGAAAAAAAAGCCTTGCTCCTGAAACCGGATACAAACATTCTCGCAGCGGCTAATGACACCGAGGATCTTGACCACCGAGGCATCATTCAAAAATTTCGCTCACGTGATTTTGACACCGGCAAAGGTATTTTCCAGGGATATTGTTACGGGTGTCACGGTAGAGATGGCAATCAACCATCACTACCTACAGCACGTGCATTCGGAACCCAAAAAATGAAATACGGTTCTGACCCGTATTCCATGTTCAAAACTTTAACCTTTGGCAACGGCCTCATGGCGCCGATGCGTCATCTAACACCCAAGGAGAGATATCAGGTTATCCACTATGTTCGCGAAGCATTCATGAAACCTAGCAACGAGGACTACTTTGAAGTGACGGAAGAGTACCTCAATTCACTTCCAAAAGGAAAGCTACGCGGCGACGAACGACCAGAAATCGTCAGAGATTTCAAACCAGCTTTAGGCTCACAACTTGGTCGTGACTTTGGTAGCACACTCAGCATTCCTCTTGGCCCTAATTCCATCGCTTACAACCTTCATACCATGGATGTTGCTTCTGTATGGGAGGGGGACTTCCTTGACGTCAGTGAGACACAACACGCTCGTGACCGCGGAGAGGGAACGGTAAACCCAAAAGGATCAGGCATTCCGTTGCTGAGCCAATGGAAATGGGGACACGATGGTGAAATCGACTACCCTCGCGACAACCTTTTGCCAAGAGGTCCCTTACCGTCTAAGTGGTTGAACTACCGTGGTTACTATCAATACGACCACAAAGTCATTCTTAGCTATGAGATTGATGGCCGATCAATTCTTGAACTTCCGGGATCAAACGTCGGCGGCATCACTCAACAATTCCAAGTTGGCGCAGGAAAAACGATTCAAATTGCACTCGGCCAGGCAAATGGCGATAGGCAATCAAAAGCATGGATCCGTGTTAACGACAAAGATAAGGAGAAAGCCACATTTGGAGAGCGGCGAAGGATTCATGCATTCATCGAAACCGACAGCAAAAACAACTCCTTAAATCGCATGGGCTGCACGGTGTCGGGAGATAGCAAAGACATTCAGTTTCAGGTTGACTCCAACAATCGAATTATCCTCACCATCCCAGAATCGGATACCGCTCGAAACTTTTCAGTCATTCGGATTGTCGACCAGGCGACGCATCCCATTGATACGTTTGCAACGAATCTGGATTCAATCGCTGATCAAGTGAAAGCATGTGACTTTCAGCAGATAAAGAAAGGGGGTAATCCAGCATGGTCAAAAAAGATAGAGACGACTGGCTTCCTTGGCTTGGAGCAGGATGGATACGCGGTAGATACACTCACGATCCCCGACTCTAACCCCTGGAACTCTTGGCTCCGAACCACTTCGCTCGATTTTTTCTCTGATGGCCGAATGGCGGTTGCAACCTATGGCGGTGACATCTGGATTGTATCCGGTATAGACAACAGCTTAAAAAACCTCACTTGGAAGCGTTTTGCAGCTGGCTTATACGAACCCTTCGGCCTTCGAATTATCGCCGACAAGATCTATGTCACCTGCAAGGATCGGCTGGTTCGACTCCATGACCACAATGGTGATGATGAAGCGGACTTCTATGAAAACTTCTCGGCGGAACCAGATGTCTCCGTTAACTTCCACGCTTTCAGCTTTGACCTACAAACGGACGAGCAGGGCAACTTCTACTACGCGAAAAGCGGCCACGGCAGCGACTCAACTCTACCGGGAATGATCTACAAAATCTCGAGTGATGGAAAAGAACGTGAGGTCTTCAGCACGGGCTTCAGAACACCAAATGGTCTTGGAATGATGCCAGGAAATCGACTTGTCGGCAGCGACAACCAGGGACAATGGATGCCCGCCTCAAAAATCAATCATCTCAAAAAAAATGCCTTTTACGGATGGGTCCCCACTTATTCGATCCCCGGCATGTGGGAACCAGATGGCGGAAAAATGGATATCAAGAAAGTCATCGCACCCTCCTCGTTCGAGCAACCAATCGTTTGGATGCCTCAAGAATTCGATAACTCGTCCGGCGGCCAACTATGGGTAGACGACGAGAGATTTGGGCCATTGAACCGACACCTGCTCCACACAAGCTTCGGTAGAGGCTGGGTCTCTTACCTGATGACTCAAGAAATCTCTGGAGTCATGCAGGGTGCAATCGTTAGGCTGCCTCTCGATTTCCGCACCGGTGTGATGCGAGCAAGAACAAATCCACGAGATGGGCAAGTCTATACAACGGGCTTACAAGGTTGGAATGGAGGGGGCAGGGTAGGGCTCAAAGAAAATGGAATTCAGCGACTCCGATACACCGGACGCTCAAAACAGATGCTGATCAACTGCCAAGTCGTGGAAGGTGGACTGAAATTGACATTTGATCGGGAGATTTCACCTGAATCGTGCCATAATCCCAAAGCCTTTGAAATACATCATTGGAATTACAAGTGGAGAGCAAGCTACGGCTCCGATCAGTACCGCCCCTCCGACGACCAACAGGGTACGGAACAAGTTGAAATCGAAGCGATTACGATAAGCTCGGATCACAAGACGATAAACCTTTCCATACCGAAACTTATACCGGTGGATCAACTTCATCTCAAAATAGAGATCCAAAACGCCACAGGCACACCATTCGCTGAAGAAGTGTACTGGACCATTCATCACACCTTGTGAGTCATCACACCTTGTGAGCCAATATCAACTTCAGACAATAAACACCGGAGCGAGAACAACAACGCTTGGTAATTCAGGGCTGGTCACGAAGAAGTTCAAGAGGGTAAATGCCTGAAGCATGACCGTCACTGAAACGAACACGATAAGCGTACCCGCCAACAGGATCCATTGATTCAATGCGGAGCGGTGCAGCCTCTGCCTGACTTAAAACAGGAAGTAGCAAAGGACCAGCGTTTTCTTTTTGCTCTTCTTTGCCTCGCTCTTTTTCTCGACAAGTGGCACAAGGGCAGATTCTCCGCAAGGATGCCGCTGTCCAACGATTTTCATGGCCATCACTCCATGTCAGCACGATGGAGTCCTCTCCTTCACGCTGCAACTTCACGGGATGGAAGTCTGGTTTTCCCTGAGACATTGTATTTGTTAGTTCCCTGAATCTCTCTTATCAAATCAAAACATTCTCTCTTCGGCTCAATCAACGCTGATCCACTAACCTTCGCGCTGTCGCCTCAAACCTTGGCAAGGTTCCATTGGGCACCCCTTTAACATCAATGCGAAGGGAAAGGCGATCCCGGAATCTCTGAGCGAGCTTGTTCACGGCTTCTTCTTCAACTTCAACTTCAATTCGCAGTTGATCCATCTCATCCACTCGAGTCGCGATCATTCTAAATTCGGCGTAAGCTAAGGTCTCCCGAATGATTGCCTCGATACTACTTGGGAACACATTCACCCCGCGTATGACCAGCATATCGTCGGAACGACCAATCACCCCACCTTTGAGCCACAGAAACGGACAATCGAGGGCATGAGTGCGGTAAGCCTGCACCACATCCCCGGTTCGATATCGAATGACCGGTCCACCAAGACGCCCAAGACTCGTGAGAACCAATTCGCCAGAGGCACCATCCGCAACAGGAATTCCGCGTGGGTGGTCTTGGTCAATCTTCAATACTTCTGCAATGAACTCAGTTTCAATAACGTGAATCCCCTTACCCTCACGATCACCAAATCCCCAAGCACCGACTTCACTCGCTCCACAATGGTCGATGACACGTGCTCCCCAACCAACCTCGATTCTTCTACGGACCGATTCGATGGACCCTCCCGGTTCTCCCGCGACGATCACACGGGTAATACTTGATTCAGATAATGAGACCCCTGCTTCTTCTGCCACGGAAATTAGATGCAGAGCATAAGTCGGTGTGCAGCAAAGAACAGTACAACCCTGCTCTTCGATTAGCCGCAAACGATTCTCGCTGGATAAACCACCACCCGGCACCACGAGAGCCCCTCTTTTCACCAAAGCATCGTTAGCAGTCCAAAATCCAATGAACGGACCGAAGGAAAACGCCATCATTGCGACATCGGCACTTGTAACAGCAGCCGCATCGAGAACATGATCCCAGCAATGAAGCCACCACTGCCAATCATCTGCAGTGTCTAAAACCACCATTGGGAACCCCTTCGTCCCGCTTGTCTGATGAAATCGTGTGTAGGCCCCTCGCGGAAGGTCGAATTGCTTCCCGGGAGCACAGAGGCCGGCAGTGATCAGATCTGATTTCTCGAGTATGGGCAATTCAATGAGCTGATCCAGACTGCTCAAGTGTGGAATCACCTCGGAATATAATTGTTGATAAAAAGGTCGCCTCGATACCGCTGCAAGCAAAGAATTCAAGCGAGAAAGCTGTAAATCCCTCGTTGCATCCCAGGTTCTTGCACCGGTTCTATTTTCCGATCCGTCCAATTCGATGGCTCCACATTGACTTTTGATGCTCCACGTCTCCGGAACTAGCTTACCATTTTTTGCATTGTGATTGATGGACAAACAGTGGGTGTAAAGCAACCAGCACCAGCCTAAACCTGCGATATAATCTCCATCGATCCATCGCATGGCTTTAAAGAATCTAAACGCGGATAATCCTGCCAATCGTTAGTTAACCCTCTAAACCAACAAAACACCCCGGCAAAGCATTGGCCACGACTTTAGATGGTTTGCAATACAAACTGATACAGTGCAATTGCAAGTCAATCGCGACACTGATGCTGCTGTGTGCCTCGAGCGTCAAAATCAGAAAGCACTCACCTGATCAATCAGTGCAGACCCGTGTAATTAAGCCAACAGAATCAATAGACTGTAGAAACTAATCCCTGCTCATGAACAGAAAATGCTCGTTAAGCATAATCCTGTTCGAGGAGTATCGAACTTGCAACGGTAACACTTAACCACTATCTCCACCGCCAGCTATGTCAGTCGATACAGAACATCCCGATAACAATCCTTTCCCTTTGACAGGTCGACTTGCTGGCGTGGATTTTGGGACCGTACGCATTGGCATCTCCATTTGTGACCCTGATCGAATTCTCGCAAGCCCACTTGAGGTTCATCCTGCGGAAAACTGGCAGGAGGATGGTGAGTACTTCAGGCAACTCGCCAAACTGGAGAAAATCCAAGGCTTCGTTGTTGGCCTACCTATTCACTGTGATGGCGGCGAGAGCCAGAAAAGCCTTGAGTGCCGAGAGTTTGCGAAATGGCTCGCAGAAGAAACTGGCGTTCCTGTACGCCTCTTTGACGAACGATTCACGACAGCTGATGCAAAACGACGCCTGCTTGCAGGTGGGTACACCCGAGGTAAAGAGAAAAAGAGAATCGATGCAGTCGCGGCATTGGTGCTGCTTGAATCGTTTTTAGAAGCCTCGCGTTATCGAGAGGGGATCGCCGGTGAGGAAATTGGTGGTTCGGCCTTGGGCGGCGAGGGCCTCGATTCGTAAAAACCGATGACCGGACACAGACGGCTACTGAAAAACTAATGGATCTACAGCAACCCGCGCCGAAAGAGAACACTCTATCGACGCGAACTTTACACACATTGGATCATTCCAAAAAACCGATTTGATTCTGGAACCTGATCATGGTGGTCGTTCGAGCCAATTCGCTCGTATGAATAATTAATGATCGACACTAGGCGGCCGGGCCTGTTAGTGTGTCAAGTAAATCATTCATTCTTCGCTGGGCAGCTTCACGACGCTTTGCTCGTTCCTGATTTGACCACTGAGATTGAATCAAGCGAACGCGGCGAGAGATCTCCAGATCGGACGGCAGATTCTCATTGTGCGACGAACCAGTCTCATTTAGCGACGAAAGGTCTTTGATTGCTTTTAACATGGCTGCTATTCCTTCGTAAAAAACGGGGCTAACCCCTAACTAGCGTATTTCTGAGCCATCTTCGACTCAACACTGTAGTGATAGAGCAAGCTGCGTGCCAATCCTCAGAACTGTCAAAGAAGTAAAAGTACTTATTGTCAATTATTTTGACCTCAATACCCCCGACCGCATTCAAAGGTGTGAGGAGCGATGAGTCGTCAACACCTAGCACCAGCCCAGAAACAACGCACTATCCGTAGCAATTTCGAAAACTCAGTATTGCAATAAGTGCCATGTGGCAGACATCAAGGCAAAGCATTTTGTCTGTCACTGCCGCTGACCATGTCCGGATGCAAATATCGCTACTGGCTCAACCAAAGTGCAAAACTTTGAAAATCCTGCAAATGCTGTTCTGGCAATCGCAAAACCTCCAATTCACTCAGATCCCCCCCCGATATCGCGGAGCAAAGCTCTCGGAACGTCGAGCAAGAGCAGCTACCGTGAAGATCACAGTATTGAATCGTGTCACCGGCATCGTAGAGAATTCCGTACACCTCATCACAACCGACTTCTCGCATCCATGCAAAGGACCCGTCCATTTCAAAAAAGAGTCCTGGCAAAGCCTCCAGTCGCTCCCTCGACTCATCAAAGCTCGAGGCAATTGGCCCTTGATTTGAGCCGTAGAGGTAGATGTGAAATTTCGAAAGCATCATCTGTCCACAATTGCGTCGATCCACCGAACGAGTTCTCGGGGTGGTAACCGCCCCACCATTAAGCCAATAACAAATTCACCTCAACGCAATGCCCGATGGCCTAACTACCAATGAGCTCGGGGATTGGACGGCCGTGATCAACGATAGGCGTGGGCCGACCGTTAAGGTCTTTAATAAAAACCTTTGACGAATCAATCCCAAGATGATGATAAATGGTGGCAAGAAAATCACCCGCATTACAATGACGCTGGATCACATCCTCACCGCGCCGATCGGTCGCACCAATGCATTGTCCGGGAGTAATCCCGCCTCCCGCCCAGAGGTTGCTGAAAGCGCGCGGCCAATGATCGCGTCCCGGTTGCTTTGTCCCAGCTGCAGCACTTGCATTTCCAGCTCCCGTGCTGGGTTGATAGTTTACTTTTGGGGTCCGCCCAAACTCACCCGTGACAACAACAAGCACTCGCTTATCAAGACCTCGCTCGTATAAATCTTCAATCAATGCGGTTACCGCCTGATCATATGCATCAGCGCGAAATCGCATTGCATCAAAGACATGATGGTTCACAGCATGGTCGTCCCAGTTATTGACTCTTCCGCATAACGGTCCGCGCAAACTAGTGGTAAG
>CAXQOB010000151.1:0-6670 GCA_964225475.1 Candidatus Nitrosopumilus sp.
CGCGACCTCAATTTTGTTTTCACCCTCGATTAAATGCTTTTCGATATTAAATCGAATGGGTTTCTGCCAATCTCTCGACGACGCAACTTTCTGACCATTCACCTTCATCGCGAAAGCATTGTCACATGTCGCCAGCACGGTAGCGGACTTGGGAATCGCATTGAGGGAGAAGCTCTTCCGCAGGTCCGCTTTCTTACCTCCGTGCTTGTTCCAGATCCAGTTTGCCGTGACCGGGATCGACTCGTTCGGTTGTGAGTCGCTGTTGTTGTCTTGTTCTCCGTTGCTTGATTGCTTCGATCGATTGACCTGTGCAGTTGCTTGATTGGGGTGAGTGCCGGTCATTTGCCAGATCGTGTCAAGGAACTGTTCCGCGGTCATGCGTTTAGCGATCGGACCCGCATAGACATAATCGTCACCGGGTTCTGATTTGAGAATCACCGTCCTTGATTGATATGCCTTGGATGTCATCACAAATTGAATGAACTGCCGAAGGTCGTACCCGTCCTCGGCGAATCGCACCGCAAGGTAATCGAGAAGATCCTCATTCCATGGTTTGGTATGCATGGCATCAACTGGGTGAATAATGCCACGCCCCATTAGTCGGTGCCAGATGCGATTGACCACTGTGCGAGTGAAACGACCATTCTCGGGGTGAGTCATCAAGTCGGCGAGTTGTTTTAGTCGCTCTGCTTTTGGTGCGTCCGGGTCGACATCACCGATCTCGGGAAACATCCACTTCGGAGTTGCCATTTTGCCGGTGGGTTTATCGCAGCGATTTAGCTCCAGCGGTTGTTCTGAATAGATTGCTGCAAGATTGTAGGCTTCGGATAAAGTCCATCGGTCAATGAAACTATCGTGGCAGCTTGCGCACTTCATGTTGATGCCGAGAAAGACTTGAGAGACATTCTGAGCAAACTGGATCTCCCGAGTTTGGCTGGAGTTGACTTCGCCCCGCCATTTAATCCCGTCGATGAAGCCAGCGGAATCAGGAGTCGGCGAGATTAGCTCTTTAACGAGTGTATTGTAGGGTTTGTTGGTGCGGAGGGATTCGTAAAGCCAAGTGGTGATCTGTTTGCGCCCTTGAGTGATGAAGCCTGTCCCGGTGTAATCATTGCGCAACAAATCATTCCAGGTGGTCAGCCAGTGATCCGCATAGGCGATGTCATCTGCAAGTAGTTTTTCGATAATCTGTTCACGCTTGTTGTGCGAAGTATCATCAACAAACGCCGAGAGTTCCGTCGGTGTTGGCAATAGTCCGATAGCGTCCAGTGAAATCCGTCGCAGGAAAGCAGCGTCAGAAATAGCGGGAGGTAACGACTGACCCTTTTCAATTATTTCTGCATCCAAGATCCGATCAATTGGATGGATTCTCCGACCTGCTGCCGGTGGCAAGTTAATTTGACGAGGCTTGAGTGGAGGTTCCCAGTTCGAGGTGCCGAGCGTGATGCCTGGCTCCCATGGGGCGCCCGCGTCGATCCAGCCTTTGAGGATTGCAATTTTCTCGGGCGGAATTCGATCGCCTTCCGGTGGCATCTGAGTGGATTCATCGCTGGAGGTAACTCTTTCGATCAGGAGGCTCCCGGCGCTGCTGCCGACAGTGAATGATACCCCCGTTTCTCCGCCTTCGATGAGTTGGCTTCGGGTGTTCATTGCCAAGCCACCTTCCCTCCTTTCTCCAGTGTGGCATTCACCACAATAGCTTTTCAGAATGGGCATCACGTCGTGTGCAAAGTCCGTTTCTTTAGCAGACGCGGTCACACAACAAGTCCACCCTAAACAAATAGCGGTGATAAGTTGTAGTTTTTGGTTTGCGGCAATTCGATAAGAGGTGAACAGCGTGATTGCTCCTCATGGTAGCGTTCGCAGGTTGGGGTGGGACTGCGGAAGTTGGGCGTGGGACTGCGGAGGTTGGGCGTGGGACTGCGCTTGGGAACTAGTCTAATTCAAAAACGATCAAGGATGCGACTGCGATGGCTTGATCGTCTTTGTGGATTTGCTTTCTGTTTGATTAATTCCTTGGGATTGTATCGATCCGTCAGGATACACCGTCACTGGTCACAGCCGTTTTCTCCATGGATCAGAACCTGATTTTCGTGAAGGCAAAGAAAAAATCTCAAAATGCGAGGTTTAGGTGTTAATGAAAAACCACGTTTGTATCGAGATCGCAGTGTTGCGGGCCGAGCTCTGATGTTGGTCTTCCACCTGACGTGAGCAGGTAAGAGAACCAGCGTGAGTGGACAGAAGAATTAAATCCGACGGTTTGATGCTGAGTCAGATTCATTTTCGTGTTAAAATAAGGATCTCGCCCAAGGACCTTTACGAGATGCAGCATCGTAGTGGTCAGCTCTCCCTGCCTGATTTGACAAAGAAGTCTCTCAACCCAGCTGCCATACGAACGCAACAATGAGTCTCAAAGCCGAAAGGTTATGCAGAACGATCTTAGGAATGCTGTTGGTTGTTTTCCTCGAATCGCAAGTTGCTTTTGCGGACGATGGGAAATCGACACAAGATCGCTCGTTGGCGGGCTCAAAAGAGATTGAGTTTTTTGAAACAAAGATAAGGCCCGTATTGATTCAGCATTGTGATCAATGCCACTCTTCGGAAGCCACCAACATTCAAGGTGGCCTGCTACTTGATTCGCGGGATGCGGCGAGAAAGGGTGGTGACTCGGGTCCTGCCATCGTACCGGGTGATGTTGATGCAAGTTTATTGATCAGCGCTTTGAATTACGATGATTTTGAGATGCCACCGAAGGGTAAGCTCGCTGACTCGGTCATTGCAGATTTTAAAAAGTGGGTCGAAATGGGAGCGCCCGACCCGAGAGACGGGGAATCCGTGCTCGACTCCGAGATTGATTTCGAGGAGGCAGGGCAGTTTTGGTCGTTCCAACCAGTTGTTCGTCCTGAGCTGCCTCCGGGAGCCGACGCTGAGTGGCCAACCAATGAAATTGATTTTTTTACGCTCTCTCAAATGGAGAAGCGAGGTTTGTCTCCGGTTGCTTCGGCGACAAAGCGTACTTGGATCCGTCGGGCCACCTTTGATCTGATCGGGTTGCCGCCAAAACCTGAAGAGCTGGAGGCTTTTCTGAAGGATCAGTCCCCCGAGGCATATCGAAAAGTGATTGACCGATTGCTGGAGTCCAGGCATTACGGGGAACGTTGGGGACGCTATTGGCTGGATGTCGCACGTTATTCAGAAGATCAGGCGCATACTTTTTCAGTGCGGCCAAATTCCAATGGCTATCGTTATCGAGATTGGGTTATTCGTTCATTCAATGATGATTTACCCTTTGATGAATTTGTGCGTCTGCAGATTGCGGGTGATTTAATTGGGCCAAGCGTCGACGGTAATTACGATCACTTGATCGCTCTCGGGTTTTTTGGGCTGGGAGCTCAGTACTATAAAAATAGCGACAAGGCGAAAGCGGCCGCCGACGAACTCGATGATCGTGTTGATACATTAACAAGAGGATTCTTGGGGTTAACAGTGTCATGTGCTCGTTGTCATGATCACAAGTTCGATCCTATTCCGACGCAAGATTATTATTCGCTGGCAGGAATCTTCAGTAGCTCCCGATTGCACAATGCGCCTCTCTGTACCCAAGAGGAGATTGCGAGATACAACGAAGGCCAGAAATCGATTAAGGAAGCCGAAGCAACAGTCAAGGAGTTTTTGGCCGAGGTAAAAGAGACAGACGCCGAATCTCGCGTCCACCAGATTGCCGACTACATGCAAGCGGTCTGGCGCGTCAAAGTTGCTGAGATAGCGGGTAAGGGAAATCAAAGGAAAGCGATTGCTGAAGAAGCCGGACTGAAAGAATACCTTCTCTCCAGGTGGATTAACTTCTTGGATCCAAAGCAGAAAGGAAAGATTTCTGCACTGGACGCGTGGCACGCGTTAAATGATGAAGAGATTCAGGAAGCGAGTACTTCGCAGCTTGAGCGGGTCCTCGCAATCGCAAGTGAATTTCAAGAGCGAGTGGAGTTTGAGGTTCGCATTCGAGATGGGCTTGTTCAGCCTTCTGCAGAAGAAGGGGAATTCGTTCATTCCCCCGGGAGTCCTAGATTTATTTCTCCCTTGGTCACCAAGAAGAACCCGACGGTAGCAGTTCATGCGAAGATTGCTGGAGCAAAGGAGCTTTACCTTGTTGTCAATGATGGTGGCAATGGGCGAAGCTGTGATCACGCAGATTGGATTTCACCAAAGATCATCGGACCGAAGGGGGAGCTGAAGCTTACCGAGCTGAAGTGGAGAAAACACGAGGGCGACCTTGGAATCAAGTTGAACGCCAACTACACCGGCAACCCGTTGCGTGTTGGAGGGAAGGAGTACGCCGAGGGAATTGGCGTGCATGCGAAATCGACCATCGTTTACGATCTGCCTGAGGGATACGATCGTTTTGAGGCAACGGGAGGTCTTGATAATAGCGGCTCGGATCAGGGTGGTTGTGGAGACCAGGCGAGCATTCAATTTTTCGTATACACCGAACCCCCGGCGGACCAGCCGCTTTTGGGGCTAGTGCTCGGAAAGGATGGACCGCTGTCTGTGCCTGACAATGAGCTGGAGAAGTTCCTCGAAGGTGAAGAAAAAGATCGACTCGTCGCTTTGCGGGAATCGGTCGAATCGTGCAAGGAGTCTGCTCCGCCCATGTACGCCGTTGCTCACTCCTACACCGAGAGCAACCCCAAGGACATGAAGGTTTTTGTGCGGGGTAATCCAGCGAATCAACGGGAGATCGCCCCGCGAAGATTTTTGCGTATCCTTGCCGGAGAAGATCGTCCACATTACTCCTCAGGCAGCGGACGACTGGAGCTGGCAAATGCGATTGCCGGTTCCGACAATCCGCTTGTGTCTCGAGTGATGGTCAATCGGATTTGGCAACACCATTTTGGTCGTGGGATTGTCGGGACCCCAAGCAACTTTGGAAAGCTCGGTGAAGCTCCGACTCATCCACAGTTACTTGATTACTTGGCCTCTCGTTTCATTGAAGAAGGATGGTCGATCAAGGCGATCCATCGAGAGATCATGTTGTCGTCCACTTATGGATTGAGTGCTGATTACTCCGTGTCGAATTCCGAGGTAGACGCTGATAATCGGTACCTTTGGCGGGCTAATCGTCAGCGACTCGATATTGAAGCGTGGCGAGATACATTGCTCGATCTGTCGGGTCAACTGGACCGAACGATGGAAGGCGTCTCTACGAATCTTGCTGATGCAAATAATGTTCGCCGGACGATCTACGCGAAAATCAGTCGCCATGATCTCGATAGTCTGTTGCGATTGTTTGATTTCCCGGACGCAAATATCACCAGTTCAAAGCGTACCGAGACAACCGTTCCGCAGCAGCAACTATTTGTCCTAAACAGTCCTTTTATGATTAAGCGGGCGAAAGCATTCGCCTCCCGATTGCATCGCGAGGCGCCTCAAGGTGATCAAGCACGGATTGAGCGAGGTTTTCAGTTGGCTTTCGGTCGGGAGCCACAGGAAGCTGAAATGCAAATTGGCTTGGATTACTTGTCCCAAGAAAAGGATGTCGAGACAGAGCTGACGCGTTGGGAAAGTTATGCGCAAGTGCTCCTGGCAAGTAACGAAGTGATGTACGTCGATTGAACGGGTGTTCTTTCAACCCTGGGTTGCACTTTAACGAAAGTTTGAATGGTCTAATGAGTTTAATCCCTTCATCGCGAGGTTTTTCTCGACGGCAGTCGCTCGAGCGAATGGGTACAGGCTTGGGTGTGTTAGGTCTGGCTGGAATCCTGGCACAGGATCAAGCGTCAGGCAGCGAAGGGGGTGAGACCTCGGAGAGGCGAGAGTCGACAGGCATTTTGGCGCCGAAGCCAACCCACTTTGCTCCAAGAGCGAAGCATATTATCCATCTCTTCATGAATGGTGGACCGTCCCAGGTAGACACATTCGATCCGAAGCCCGCACTGGAAAAATACAACGGTAAACGTCCTCCCTCAGCCGATTTAAGGACCGAGCGAAAGACAGGTGGGTTACTCATGTCACCCTTCAAGTTTCGTCGCTACGGTGAGTCGGGTTTAGAGGTGAGTGATCTGTTCCCTAAAGTCGGCGGCTGCATTGACGATATTTGTGTCATTCGTTCGATGCACACCGACATCCCAAATCATGAGCCATCGTTATTAATGATGAATAGTGGTGAAACGCAACCCACGCGTCCCGCAATGGGGTCTTGGTTGTTGTATGGCCTGGGAACGGAGAATCAAAATCTACCGGGCTTCGTGGTATTGTGTCCTGGCAAGCCTGTGGTTGGACCGCAGTTGTGGAGCAACAGTTTTCTGCCCGGCGTGTTTCAAGGCACCCATATCAATCACGCCAAAGAGGTCGATCCCAAAAAAGTCATTGAGCACATTAATACCTACCATCTGACCAAACCAGCGCAGCGACAGCAATTGGATCTGTTGACTCAGATGAATCGTATGCATCTTGATCAGCGTGGTGGTAACGACAATCGACTGGAAGCGAGGATTGAATCCTTGGAAATGGCGTTTCGCATGCAAACCGAGGCGCAGGATGTTTTTGACTTGAGTCAGGAAACGAAGCAAACTCGAGAGGCTTACGGGACCGGGCAGTTTGCTAATGGTTGTTTGGCGGCACGACGTTTAGTTGAGAGTGGTGTTCGAATGGTCCAAGTCTATTACGGCAATGG
>CAXQOB010000152.1:0-15727 GCA_964225475.1 Candidatus Nitrosopumilus sp.
TCTGCTTCAATTTGAATACCAAAGCTTTGTAACCGATCTCGAATTGCTGCAGCAGCTTCAGGCGGGGTAGAAAAAGCCAAGTGCCCTTCACCACGCGTTCCATGCTTGGGGATGGTTTCCCCTCCGACTTTCACTTCGTCTGACATGGTCGCCTTCCGACAAAAGATCAGCAACATACTGTGACCTAGTTGATAAAAGCGATGACGCCCAAGCTGCGAGGAGATAAGCGAAAGCCCAATCACCTCTTCGTAGAACCACCCACAGGCTTCAAGATCATCGCAATAAAGCACGCTTTCGAGAATACCCGTTGGAGGATGGTAGCAAGATGGACTTGTTGTCGAATCAATCATACGACCGGCTCTGGTTACCAACGAAAAAGGCTGCGATCACACCGGATGCAGGGAACGTTTATTTTGCAATCAATAATCTTTGCTCAAAAAAACGGACTGAGCGCTCAACAATTGACGAAATAGGCTCCTTCGCACCTCGGAATCCATGATCTCCATCAACCACAAGCTCGAGCTTCGAAGCCACACCAGACTGTCTTAGTGCCTGATGGAACAATTCACTTTGACCCGGCGGAACAAGTCGGTCTTTGGTTCCGTGAAAATGAATAAACGGCGGATCATCTTTAGAGATGTATGTGATGGGATTGGCACGCTTCACGATCTCTTGATTCTCTTGAATCGGCCCTCCGATGAATCGGGACTCTGGTGAATCAGCGGAATCGTGGTCAATCGCTCCGGGCACATCGTTCATACGCAAAAAGTCACTTGGCCCAAACCAATTGCATACCGCCTGAACATGGGATGAAGCCTCTCGTGTTATTGGATGTAGATTAAGTGTCTCATCATCACCGGTGGTACCTAACATCGAAACCAGATGTCCTCCTGCAGATGAGCCCCAAGCTCCGATCCGTTCCGAATCAATCACAAACTTATTTGCATTCTTTCGCATGTAACTGACAGCAGCCTTGCAATCGGCAATCGCGGCAGGAAAAATCGCTTCTCCACTCAATCGGTACTCAACCGAAGCAACTGCGAATCCGTGAGATAGTAACGCCAGCGAAGGCCCAGCTCCATTTTTCGAACCTGACTTCCAACCACCGCCGTGCACCCAGATCACAAGCGGTAACTTCTCATCGCTGGGAGGCCGGTAAAAATCAAAGTGCAGATTTCGATCGCCAATTGAAAGATACACGATATCTCTATCGACTCTGGTACCCTCCGGTACTCGGGATCGATTGGTCCTCAATCTTGGGCTCTGACTCATCGAGTTTTGAGCTGTCAAAAGTGCAAATCCAAAACAGAAGAGGGTCAAACAACCACACCTCACAAAAAATTGATGACTCATGCAGCTCCTCACCTACGAAAACTAACTTTTACGCTTCACACATCAACTGAAGCAGTTAAACATGGCCAAGTCAGGAACGCAATGCAAGGATTTTCTTAGAACCGGAAAAAGAAGACCGGACTGGTACCCGACAGCAATATAGATTCACACTCAAAAAGGATTAGTTTTCTATCGGTGAAATATCGAAAAACAAGAAGTGTTTGAGATAGTCTCACTGGCGTGAAAACCAACACGATAATCGCTTGATACAAATCGCCCAAATGACGCTTGTCTTTCTTGGACTCACCTCTCCCTCGCTTGCATCGCGTTGGTCTTAACAGCCTGCAAATCGTAACGTCGGTTAAACAATTGTGGATCGAAAGGATTGTTCACAAGAGGAAGGCGCGAAGGCACCTCCCGCTTCGGTTGATAAAAAGCACTGGTAGGAGGGTTTGAAAGCGAAGCCAGGGATCCTTTCTCGAGCGAATCTTTGGCGGAGCCAGGGGGCTCAGTCCCGATCGCATCCCGTTGATCCGCAGTGATGGTTTGCTGCGATTCGAATGGTAAAGTTGACTCCTCGGCTGCAAATCTCTCACCTACTACAGCATCAGAAACGCTTTTAATCCATGAAGCCAGAGAGTTGATTGCTGCTGAATTGCGAGCAGTCAATCCCGCTTGCCTGCCACCATGAGCCGTTGTGGCTTTCATGTAAAGGCGACTGTTTTTTGGTTCGGACTGTTCGATAAAACTAAGAACAGCATGGAGATTTTCGCGTGTCATTACTGCAGATGCACGTGAACCGACTGTGGGGACATTTAACTGCCAGCCTGTTTCTTGCGATTGATCAGCATTATAGGCATGACAGACACCACATCGGTTACCCAACATTGGTTGTATGTGAGACGCAAAAAATCGCAAGATATTTGGTTTGTTTTCCAATGCATCAGCAACCGCGGTAAAGTCTTCATTTCGGTGTGTATCCGAGCGACGTCCCTTTTCTTGAGGCGATGGGCTGAGAGCTTTTCCTTGAGATGAATCATCAGGAAATGATGCCGTCATCTTGGAAACTGCTTGCGTCTCTTCGGTAGCAGAAGATTCAGGATTGGACCCTGGCTTCAATATAGGCTGCTGGTTTTTCTGCTTCCATTGACGCTTCAATTGCTGCTCGACCAAGTCCACCTCTGCACTTTTCGGATCGATGCGGCGGATCGCCATCAATTCATATGCTGCGATTTCAAATAAACCATATCTGATGCACCATCGCACATCTCGTATCATTGCAGTTACATCATTTTTCTGTCGATGGTCTACCCGATAACGGTAGAGGCGTTCTGGTGAATCCGCCCAGCAGAGCACCTGATCTTGGTTCAACTTGATCTCACTACCCTGTCCGGTTTGGACCATCACAAAGGGGCCAACTTGTTTTGCAACTCCAAATAAAAGATTGTCGTTGGTCAAAAGAACACATGGATTTGCATGTGGAGAATTCTCTTGATCTTGTGCCTGCGGTGGTTGAGTATTCTGCGAAACACCAGCAGCAGAGACGGATCGTCCCTCGGCTGCAAAGCCAAGAGAACGCACCAGTGCTAGATTGCCAACCGTGGCGAGAAGCGAGCTAATGACCAGCAGATTAAATCCATTCAATTTCATAAACGAGGAAGTATCAAAACCCTCACCAAAACGTCAACATGACCTCGGATGATAGTGAACTGCTCCGCCTGGACAATCTGTGAGCAAATACCGCTTAGAACCGATCTTTTCTAACCAAAGTCATGAATTGCTTTGGATTGTGAAACTATTGTTTCACAGCGCAGGTGCAATCCGTCAGTCCTCCCACGACCTAAGTTTTCCTAACTGGATGTAATCGTGGATAAAACAAACAATCTTTAGCTACCACCTCAGAGCAAAGATCATGTTGGCATCTGGATAAATACCCTTCAACCATTGATACCACAACGCTCAGCAATGATAATTATCCGTCACACAGACGCTGTCCCGCTTTCGTAACCCACAACCACTTACCTGTGGAGCGATTCAATATGTGGGCTAACGCATTGACTGGGGGCAATTCCGCAGAAACGGATCATCGCACTTAAATCTAAGAAGATTTTTCGATGTAGCAGTCAATCATTACGGTTTTACTATTAACACATTCATCGGCACACTCATGAAAACACTTGCGAATTTGACACTTGGCTTACTGGTAACTCTTGCAGTCACCTCCTCGTACGCAGCGGAGTACTTAAACGGGATCAAATGGAAATCTCCTGCGATCGTCACACCAGGCCAAACCGACTCACAACCTCCATCGGATGCCATTGTCTTGTTTGATGGTTCGAACTTGGATGGCTGGAAGAATGGTAACAAATGGACGGTAAAAGAGGGTGTCGCCTACAGTGGCAGAGGGAAAATCACAACCCTCGAAAACTTCGGTGATTGCCAACTCCACATTGAGTGGAAAGCACCTGAACCTGTGAAAGGAAATGGGCAAGGCCGAGGAAATAGCGGTGTCTTCCTAATGGATCGCTATGAGATTCAGGTACTTGATTCTTTCGAGAACGAAACTTATCACGACGGTCAAGCTGGCGCAATTTATAAACAAACCCCACCAGCAGTCAACGCAATGCGTCCACCATCACAATGGAACTCGTACGATATTTTTTGGACAGCACCGCGGTTTGATGAGGATGGAAAACTCGTCTCGCCAGCCTACATTACCGCGTTACATAACGGAGTTCTCATCTTGAATCACTTTGAACTCAAAGGGGATACGCCGTTTAATCGTCCACCAGAGTATCGAGCTCATTCACCTGTTGGACCCATTTCGCTACAGGACCACGGCAATCCAGTCGGCTTTCGAAACATCTGGGTGAGACCTTTCCAGCCCGCTGCAGGCGAGCAAGTCCGAGAACCATTCATAAAAAATGGTGACAAAGAGACGCCGATTAAATAGTAACGCTTACCGGCAGTTAACCTTCATTCGCAGTTAATTTGCGAATGAAGGTTGTTTTTCCCTACAAAAGGTTCATCGAGACAGACTTGACCGTAAGCTAGGAGAGCAACTCGGCAGCTAATTCATGCTGACAAGCTTCAATTAATTGACCAATCAAGGCATCTGCTTGATCACCGCTGAGTGTAGCGTCATGCCTCTGCAGCTCCACAGTCATTAAAACTCGTTTTCTGTCTTTCCCATCCTTGTTTGTATCGCGGTATGTTTCTCGGTAAGTCAAGTTCGCCAAGGACTCACCTACCGCTGACTGCACCACTTGTTCCATCTCTCTCCATGCGACCTTTTCCGCAACCACAAAGTTCAAGTCACGTTGCACAGAGGGAAACATGCTGATTGATTGCTGCTGAGGAACTAGCTGAGCGTGTTTCAGCAGTACATCAAGAGAAATCTCTGAGGCACAAACTGCGTCCGCAAGCTTCCAACTCTTCAACACCTTACGATCAACCACACCTAAGTAGCCAAACAAGTCACCGTTCAACCGTAGCTCAACACAACCTCGCTTGGCAAAACCTAAACGATCGACCGTCTTCACATCCAAATTCGATTGCACGCCCATACGTTGACAAAGAGTTTCTAAGATACCCTTCAGGGTGTAGTAGTCTTGTCCCGTAATCATTGCAAGTGAGTACTGTTCACTCGGCAATGCGTTTTCTCCATCATTGGGTAAGTACAAGTGTGCAATCTCAAAAAGATCCGCATGCAGACTGGCGGATGCCCAATTCTTAGCACGTCCTTCCAATAAGCTCGGTATCAGGCTGCGACGGAGCGTCTTCGCACCTTTCAGCATTGCGACCTGTGTTTTTAATGCGGGCCGTTCCGTCCAAGGGCTAACTGCTTGATCGAGTTTATTTGTCACAACACTTGGAGTCATTGCCTCGCTGATTCCAGACGCTGTGAGCAACTGACGGATACGCCCTAACGCCGTATCGAATGGTCGCTTTGCACTCGGAGCGACAGGGATCGGTGAGTCATCTGGTATTTTGTCGTAACCATGAATACGAGCGACCTCCTCAATTAAGTCTGCTTCACGCGTCAAGTCATGACGCCATGAGGGAGGAATGACGGCAATACCCTCGTTTGTTGAATCTGAAGATCCACATCCCAACGCACTAAGAATCCGGGCAATCTCCTCAGCATCTACTCGTAGTCCCAAGATGCGTTCTAATTGATTGATTCGGAGCACGACGGGTTGCCGCGTTGGAATCTCCGAGGCAGTATCGATCATGCCAGATGCCACTTTGCCTCCGGCAAGGTCAACGATCATTTCACAGACACGGCGACTTGCCCATTCCACTCCGACAGGATCCACTTTTCTCTCAAATCGATAAGACGATGGACTGTGCAATTTCAGCTTGCGGGCAGCTCGTCGAATTGAGAGAGGAGTAAAAACAGCCGATTCAATCACAAGGTCAGTTGTCGATTCACTCACTTCTGATTTCGCACCACCCATCACTCCGGCAATCTCAGAAGCTTCGTTGGAATCTGCGATCACACACATGGAAGGATCTAATTGGTATTCCTTATGATCAATCGCAAGCATTTTCTCGCCTTCGCCCGCCGGTCGAACGATAATTTCTCGATCACTTAACTTGCCGTAATCAAAAGCGTGCAATGGTTGGCCGCATTCCATCAAAACATAATTAGTCGCATCAACCACATTGTTGATGCTCTGGTAACGCTCAATTGAACCATCCAGCTTCTTCTTCCAAAAAACAGACTGCAAAGCCTCAACAAGCCAATCAGGGCTCGGTCCAATTTTTACTCCCTGAATCACTCGCGCAGTATATCGAGGACAAGCTTCCTCGAATTGGTTATTCACTGTGAGCAACTCGTCAATGCTGGTTCCTGATTCTTTCACCGAAGGCTCGGGAAATCTGGTTTCTAGATCGAAAAGAACGCCAATCTCACGTGCGACCCCCAAATGCCCAAGACAATCACCTCGATTGCTGGTGACCTCGAGATCAATAACCACCTGATCATCAATAATATCGGTGGATTCATGATTTAAACCCGCCAAGCTTAGACGTTGTGCTAACTCCTCATGATCCATCGGGAGGTCGATGTACTTAGCGAGCCAATTTAGGGAAACAAGCATGATTCGATTTGAGTAAGAGTGTGCAGGATCTTCTTACGCACAATTTATCGAATCCTTGTCTGGAGCAATACCGCGGTATTGATTCCATCCCAGATCGGCGGTTCTGGCATTTGAATGTCCCGAATGCTTGGAAAAATGGGGGTGAAATGACTCCGGGGCCAGTTTTCATCGAATCTCCTTGAAGATTAATCCATACTGCCAAAAACGTGTTAGCCTGCGGAAAACTGCGTGCTCGACAAAACAAATGCGCCCGGTAGACGGTTCATTACACCCGGACACTGGAAAAAAACACATCTGATACGTATATGGTTACGCCTGTTTTTTCACACACCCAATACCTAGGCTAACGTGAGGGACGTAAAATGAGCGGGACGCTCTCGACGCTATCTTCTCACCACATAGATTCGCAACCATGCCTCAATCACTCCGATGCCCCCGATGCAATGGTGCGGTTCGCGTAACCGATCAAGCGGCAGGTCGTCGAGTGAAGTGCCCTCATTGCCAACAGACGTTTCTCGCACCCGGTATCGAGTCAGCAGGGACGAATCCTGAGGACGACTGGCTTTCTCTGGAAGAGATTGCCAGCCCACCGAATCCAACGTCAAAACAACCGCAACCTCCTATCAAATTATCTGCTGGCGGGTTGAATGAGAATCAAGACAGCGATGACGAATAATTTGTGCTGAAAGTTCCATAAAACGCGAGACTTGATGAGCTAGCGAAAACCAAAAAACCCTCGGGATTCGACACCGGATTCTCAAGGGATGATGAGGAACTGTTAAAGCGTTTCGCCGGAGAGGACTTTGATGAATTCACGACCGCATCCGAACCGCTTCCCTCGGTGACACAATCCGAGAAAGCGAAGGGACTGAGTGGCACTCCCGGTTCGATCAAGAAAACTGATTCCACGCGAAAAGAAAAAGCAAAGCGTTACAAATCCCCGAAACAGGGATCGAAAGATAAGGTATCCAAAACAAGTGTCGCGGAACCGGTGGAATTGGCTCAGGAGTATCGCGTTAGCTGTCGAATTTGTGGCAGCATTCTACACGCTAAAGCCAGTCAAGCTGGAAAGATTGTCAAATGCAGTGATTGCCATAGCGATGTCTTGATTCCATCACCGCCGCAGGTCAAGAAAAAACAAACGCTTGATCTTGAGCAAGTGGAGACATTTCAGTTTGAATCCAAACCAGAAGCCGAGCGACGTTCCGATCCATTCCAGAAATCTGCAGAGCAATTACTGGCAGAAGCCGAACGTTCGGAGGAAGAAGAACCATCAAAAGCAGTTGATTTTGACACACCCAAAGTCACTGAATGGTTGAGAATCATCCTCGGTCCTTTTCGTGATCCGGGTGTGATTGTTCACCTCGCAGGACTATCAATCCTAGGAATCATTCCCACCCTGATCGTCCTGAAGCTGCAGATGCCACTACTTATCTTGGGACTTTTTCCTGGAGGCGTGGTCCTTGGTTTACTGACCGTCAGTTGCGGGATCGCTATTTTGTTGGCAGCAGCAAATGACGAGCCACAGGTTACTGAGTGGCCAACTCTGGATATCTTTGGTTGGCTGGAACATCTAATTTTAGTCGGTTCGGCAGCCACTCTGGTGGCCTTCCCCTGTTGGTTCCTATCCACGTTGATCCTAGGGCCACACCTGCTAGCGGTAGCACTTACGATGTTTTCAATCTATCTGCTATTTCCATTCGTGCTACTTTCCATGCTCGATATGAATAGCGTGTTTGTTCCCTTCTCCAGCGAACTTGCCCGTAGTGTGACAAAATGCGAGGAAGCCTGGGGAGGTTTTTATTTCTCCTCCGGGTTGTTGTTTGCCGGTACCTTTCTGGTCTTTTCATTTTCCTCTTCTTGGAGCCCCGAAACTTGCGCAGTAATCTCCATCATTACTGCAATCTTCACTGCCTTCCTTTATTTTGGCATGATAGGGAGACTCGCATACGCGATTGGGCAAATCGTGAATGCACCTCCGAGAGAAGACACCGTGGATCGCGAAAAATCGGTGGAGGAAGAATAAACGCTGGGAAGCAATTCCCTCAGCAAGTTCTATTCTTTAAACGTGAAATCTCAACCCATTGCGAATGCGGACTAAACGTCGATTGCCTCAGCGTCCTCGGCGCGATCCATGATGAATCGAAAACGTGCGGATGCATCTCGACCCATCAAATCACTAATCACACGATCAGTTTCAAGATGGTCATCGATTTCTACTTTCAATAACCGGCGGGTCTCAGGGTTCAGAGTTGTGTCCCACAGAACCTTAGGCATCATCTCACCGAGGCCTTTGAATCGAGTGATTTCAGGTTTTGCTCTGGAACTACTTTGCTCAAGAATCTCAATCCTTGCCTGTTCATCCGCTGCCCAATGAGTCTCTTTACCAATATCAATTCGATAGAGCGGTGGAACCGCGATGAACAATCGACCCGCTTGGATCAACGCTGGCATGTGCCGATAGAAAAAAGTCAATAAGAGAGTCGTGATGTGATGCCCATCAGAGTCCGCATCCGCCAGGAGAATGACTCGTTCATAGCGAAGATTTGCCAATTGCGTGCCGGACCCGATACCACAGCCGAGTGCAGCGACCACATCCTGTATTTCCTTGTTTTCCATAATCTTTTTCAGCGTCGCGCTCTCAGTATTGAGAACCTTACCCTTCAGAGGCAAAATCGCTTGGAAATTTCGATCCCGTCCTTGCTTGGCACTCCCGCCGGCAGAATCACCTTCGACAATGAAAAGCTCAGAATCGCCTTTACCGGTAGAGACACAATCACTGAGTTTCCCCGGTAACATCGTTCGTTTTGCACCGCCCTTTCGAGATACCGCATCCGAAGCCGCTCGAGAGGCGGCTCTCGCTCGAGCCGCCGCAATGATTCGTGCAACAATCGCATCAGCGATACTGCGATTGTTGTTCATCCATTGTTCCATCACCGGCCGCACGACCGCATCCACCACACTCTGAATCTCGGGGTTGTTCAGGCGATCTTTGGTTTGTCCCTGAAATTGCGGTTCTGCCACAAAGACTGACAAGATGACCACCAGACCTTCGCGAATGTCTTCGTGCGTGATTTTGACACCCCTCGGTGTCAATTTATGGAGATCAATATAATTCCGAACTGCCTTATTCAATCCTGAACGAAGTCCATTCTCGTGTGTACCTCCGTTTCCGGTCGGTATTCCGTTTACATAACTTCGCACATGCTCATCGGTGGAATCTGTCCACTGCAGAGTCAACTCCATTCGAGCATCGTCATCGCGTCGAAGCGAAAATGGCAATTCATGGATCGGATTCGCTTTTCGATCTTTCAAAACTTTTTTCAAGTAGTCAACGATCCCTTCTTCATGAAGGAACGTTTGCTTTGTTTTTGCGACTTCGTCAACGTAGGTGATTTTTAATCCGCGATGTAAAAAGCTCGCTGTCTCAAGCCTCGCAAGAATAATTGCGCTATCAAAATCGGTCTTCGGAAAAATGGTGGGATCAGGGGTGAACGTAATGGTGGTGCCTGAACCTCTTACCGAGCCTTTGAGTTTTTGCAACTTCGAAGTTGCTTTACCCTTTGCAAAACTAATTCGGTATTGCGATCCCTCACGTCGTACAACCGCAGTCAATTCTTTACTGAGAGCATTTACAACGGATGCTCCTACTCCATGCAATCCACCTGCTGTCTTGTAATTATTCCCGTCGAATTTGCCTCCGGCATGCAGCACCGTGAGTACCGTCTCCAATGCCGATTTCTTGGTCTTCGAATGCTTGTCGACCGGTATGCCCCGACCGTTGTCTGTGACCGTGATGGTACGGCCATCCTTGTGAAGCGTGACAGAGATCTCTGTCGCATGACCATTCATCGCTTCATCAACGGAGTTATCAACCACCTCCCAGATCATGTGATGAAGACCAGCCATTCCAACTCCACCGATATACATACCGGGACGTTTTCTAACTGGCTCGAGCCCTTCGAGGACGACAATGTCATCGCCCTTATATTTTTTTGTCGCGGTTGCCATGCAGTTAAATCTAAGGAATCAAAAAGGTAATCAGTAAGTCTTTATAACTCGTTAAAACCAAATCAAGCTTCCGAGGTTTTAGCCCCTGAAATCATCCGTAAGTCATTCAGTTGGATTCGTCTAGCGGTGGAGGTGATTCGATCGGCGGGAGCACCAGCGATTTTATCTTGCCGTTCTTTTGTATCTCGGTCCCTTTGCCACCTCTGGAGGTCACTCGATACTTGGCTGTTGAAATATTCTTCTGTGCACCACGATTCGTTTCAACAGTCAACAAATCTCGGTCTCCCGATGAGATCTTAAAGCCAAGCAACTCATCTCCGGAGGCAAGTCGAATCAGCGTCACCCCTTTACCTGCACCCGACAGGTAGTTCACATCTTCTGCAGAACAAATCATGGCCCGGCAGTCTCTGCTCACCGCAAGAATGACTTCTGTCCCGCTAAGCGGCATGACATTAATCACGGATGCATCACCCTTCACTCTTGCGTATCTTCGACCCGTCCGAGTTGAAGGCTCCGAAAAAGCACCGAGCCCAAATCGAAGGGCAAAACCATTTGAGGTTGCGGCAATTGCATGCGTCTCAGGGCAGTAATCTGGATGTTTTGGATCTTCGTGAATCTGCCCAATCACTCTCGGATCAAAGGAAAGTGCGGCAATGATTTTTTCACCGTCCTTCATCTTGAACAATTTCTGAACCGGTTCCCCGAAACCCGTTGATGCAGGAATATCAATCATCCTCGCGGTGTAACAGACACCAAGCGAGGAAAAGAAGCCGACCGTTTCTCGCGTACTGCCCGCAACACAGGCGAGCACCTGATCACCCTGTCGCACACGACTTTTACTTGGATCAGCAATCTGCTTTTGTCGTTTGACCCAGCCGTCACGCGTAATCAGCAGGTGACAGTCCTCGGCAACGATGAAATCCTCGGCCGTGTACTCTGGCTCTTCCTCAATCGTATTGATAAGTGTTTGCCGGCCCGCTTTCTTGTCCTTGGAATATTGACTGACAAGCGACTTAATTTCCTCTCGCACAATCTTCCATCGTCCTGATGAATTTGTGTCCTTTGTATCCTCCGCCAACAAACGCTTAATTTCTCTCGCTCGCTTGCGTTTCTCTTTGAGCTCATCAAGGACCAAATTGATCTCTAATCTGGCTAGCCGATACAGCTTCAATTCCAGAATTGCATCCGTCTGCTCCGCATCGAGCCCACGTGACTTTCCTTTGGCGGGAAAACGCTTCATGATCTTTTCCGCAGCATCCGCCTTGCCATCACTTCGGCGAATAATCCGAATGATTTCATCCAAGGCATCAAAAATTAATGCAAATCCTTCGAGTACATGAATGCGTTTCTCCAATGCCTTCAATTCGTTGATCAGTCGCTCGGTAACGACCTGAAGTCGGAAATGCAAGAAGTGCCAGAGCATCTCCTTTAAACTCAGACGGTTCGGTGCGCCGACCTCTGGATTCTCCGTGGGAACCAAGCAGGTCAAGTTGACGTTGAAATTGTTTTGAAGCTGAGTGTTCTTATGGAGGTAAGCAAGTACTTTGTTTTCGTCAGCGCCTTTTTTCAGAATGAGATCAACACGAATCTCATCTGTCGATAAATCTCTTACCTCGGTGACAAGTGGCAGCTTGCCGCTGAAGATAATCTCGGCAATCCTCTCCACCATTACGGCCTTATTAACACCAAAAGGTATTGAACGAATCTGAAGGACTCGCTGCGACCCGGAAGTCACCACCTTGGTCGTGCCACGTAATTTGATTGAGCCTTGGCCAGTTGAATAAATCTCTCGAAGTTCTTCCTTGGTGTTGGTAATCTGACCGGCGGTTGGAAAATCAGGTCCTTGAATTGCATCGTTTGCAACCAGCTGATAATCCTTGATCTCCGGATCCCGCAATAACTTCAACAGCGCATTGCAGATTTCTTTCAGGTTATGAGGTGGGATATTGGTTGCCATTCCAACCGCAATGCCTGTCGCACCGTTCAAAAGAAGGTTGGGTACACGACTCGGCAGAACAACCGGCTCTTCTCGACTACCATCGTAATTGGGTTTGAAGGCGACCGTCCGTGTTGACAAATCGCTTAGCACTTCGCTCGCCAGTGAGGTCATCCGACATTCGGTGTACCTCATCGCTGCGGCGTTGTCGCCATCCACGCTTCCGAAGTTCCCACTTCCATCTACCAGCGGCATACGGAGCGAAAAAGGCTGGGCCATTCGCACCAGCGCATCATAAATCGAGCTATCCCCGTGAGGATGAAATCGCCCCATCACATCGCCAACCACCTTGGCACACTTCACGTGTTTACTTGTGGCAGACAGACCTTGCTGGTTCATCGTGTAGAGAATTCGACGTTGAACAGGTTTCAGCCCATCACGAACATCAGGTAATGCACGACTCGTGATCACCGAAAGAGAATAGTTTAGGTATTTCTCCTGCGCAGCCTGCCTTAACGGTAGAGCACCAAATGCCTGGTCCCCCGGATCGAATAAAGTCGACTCATCCACCTGAGAGCCTTTCCTGGCTCGGGATCCACGGCCAGTAGCTTTGGAACGACTGCCCTTGGTTGATTGACTCCGTGCACGCCTTTTTGCCACGCCTATTGATTCCTTTTATTACGGTTTCGGGGTTTGCTTACCCATCCCCAACATGGTCAACCATGCCAAACTGAGAAGTTAGGCAGTTCGCGACGATAATACCAGCCGAGTTACCTGTAGCGTTTTACCGAAAAGGGGTAATTTACGGGTTTGTTGCAATAGAATCCATGGATCTGATCACTTCAGTGGCAACGGTCGGACGGTCTAATGGAAAAATCATCACTTTGAGCATCTCCGACCGCCGATTTCGGACAAGTGAGATTGTCCGGAGATCTCCCAGCCGGTTCGCCTCCCTCAGGAGGTGTTCACGCCAAATCCTCTGACTGATGTCCTTGTCAGTCAAAACCTTTGCTGAGGGCAGGGATTGGTCGAAAAAAAGCTGGAAACGTGTCAGTGCGTGTTCATGATGGTCGGTTGAGCCGGTGAAACGAAACAATGGAGCGATTTCCATTCGGCGTTCCCACCACGATACCCCTCATCATGCAGCCCTGTTTCGAGACACCCGGAGGTCATGTAAGACGATTCCCGTCGATTAAGCGGCTTTACTGAGCGGCTTGACCGGTCGATGACTAATCGCCCACACGTTCCCAGCCTCAATTAGAACCGTTCAACCTAATTCCCAAGGTCGCTTCTCGAGACCAACGATCCATAAGGATTTTACTCCATGAAAATCAAATCAAGCCAGAACACGTTGACACGCATCATTCTCTCCACTGCATTTGTGGTCACCCTCTCGTTAGGCGCGAGCGCACATGAAGAATCCGGAGAGAGTCCCAAGGCTGAAGGTCAGGCGTCAGCTGCATGCTGCGGTAAATGCCAAGCAAGCAAAAAAGCCAACAAGAGTGGAATCATCACTCGCAGCCGAAAGTCGCTCTTCGCCAGCGATGTTGAAATCACACCCAAGAGTGAAATTTGCCCCGTTCCTGTCCCAGCCTACGTCGGACACACGACCATCACTTATGGGCCATTCATGCCTCAGCACCTTCTTTACCCACACGTGGATACTTATCGTCAGAGTTATGATGACGGTCGCGGCCTTCACCGAACCCGAGCTGCCTATCGCATCTCATTGCAGTCGCGAATGCGAAACTTCCAGTGGAATTTTCTACGCCTCCCTCGCTAGGAAATAATTCGCTCAAGTGCCTGAGGCAAGGCACACAGAACTCAATCAAACGCTGATAACCAACTTCGGGTTATCAGCGTTTTTTTATTAGCCTGTCGCACACATCCCAAACGGGACTCATTGACTATCTATTGATTCCCCCAGGACACATGACATCTTCAAATAGGAGCGGTTCATATCGCTTCCTTCTTGTTCTGCTAGAGACAATTCTTTTTGGGCAATTCATGCCAAAACTCGCTACTTCAGTCCAACCAATCCGTGGTTTTCGACCTAGGCTTGCGATGGCACTTAATGATCATGCCTCTTCGGTAGATGCATTACCGTTCTAACCGATTCAATCCGCAGATTTTGATCGCCACTTCGGTCAGCAATTTGAAAGGTCTTGATCTGCCATCGCGATCGAGGTGGACGCAGATGATGACAATCAAAAGGCAAGCATCTCAGTTGGTTGATTTGATCGTGACTCTACGGATCAATTGAATCGACAGTGATCAAGATGATGCGAGCAGAGGGAAATCATGAGAACACAAGCTACTGCCGTTCGCCCCGAATTGAATCGTCAAAAACAATTCGAAGAAATCAAGCGATGCATCCACGGTAAGCTTGTCGACAAACTTGATCTTTCACGGGTGGGAGATCTAAAAGGGGACGTTTTAAAACGCGAGATTCGGATCGTTGTTGAACATCTCTGCGATGCGGAAGAAATGCTTCTCAATCGCCAAGAGCGTGAAAAAATTGTTGACGAAGTGATTGATGAGGTCTTGGGATTAGGCCCACTCGAACTCATCCTCAAAGATCACACGATCAGTGACATTCTGATCAACGGTCCGAAAAAAATCTATGTAGAACGTGGCGGTCGCATGGAGAAATCGACCGTTGAATTTCGCGACAACAAACATCTTTTGCAAATCATCGACCGAATCGTCAGCAAAGTTGGACGAAGAATTGACGAAACGTCCCCGATGGTGGATGCAAGGCTGGAGGATGGATCTAGGGTCAATGCAATCATCCCTCCTCTCGCGCTTGACGGAGCCGCGGTTAGCATTCGTCGATTCGGCAGCAACCCACTGAGACTTGAGGACCTGCTTAACTACAAAGCTTTTACCCCTGAAATGGTGATGCTACTCGAAGGATGCATCAAAGCAAGGCTGAACATCATCATTGCTGGTGGCACAGGATCAGGTAAGACCACTTTGCTCAATACCCTTTCCTCATTTATTGGCCACGCAGATCGAATCGTCACCATTGAGGATGCAGCGGAACTACAACTACAACAAGATCATGTGGTACGTCTGGAAACTCGGCCGGCAAATCTCGAAGGCAACGGCGACCGAAGCGCATGGGTTTGACGGAACCTCCCTGACATTACTGGCTGGCTGATGTGCCCTGATTGAAGGGACGACTACCAACAAAAAAGATTGCTCGTGCAACCAATGGTGCAAGACCATGTTAGCGTCCCTTTCAACAGATGATACCTGGATCCAAAAACGCACATGGAGCTCAAACAATACCCTCAATCAGGATATCAGATCTTTTAATTGTTTCAGGAGCGTGGCGTCA
>CAXQOB010000153.1:0-17814 GCA_964225475.1 Candidatus Nitrosopumilus sp.
ATCAATACGACCAATATTTCGATCAGCGTGAATCCGTTTCGAGGAGATGTTTGTCTCATGAGCAACCTACTAAACCTAACTAATGACCTCTTCAAGAAAGAGACTATGAAATCGCTTTATTCCTGAACCTCGTCGATCAATTTGCCATCGGCAAAGTTCGTCAGATTGTCCTGCTGCGGATGATCAACCCGATTTAGGGTAGCTGGTTCTTGATAATTGGATGACTCATCAAAAACGGTTTTCCAAATAAGCCCTCTCCTCCGGTCCTTCTGCAAACCAATCCTTTTTCCCGTGGGATAGCAGTAATACTCACCAACAAAACCTGGATTGTCGTCGCTAGATCCACTACCCCAAGTCGAGTACCCCAATGATCCATCAGTGCCGGGAGCAATTACCTGAAAGCTCTCTGGGTTAACGAATTGATATTCATTATTCGAATTCCGCGTACCTACATACGGACGAATCGATCCAAAATCTCCCCCATTGAACAAGTTGAAAATCAATTGCACCGAGTCCTGATTGATTCGAGGATAACTACTCAAAGACGAGTAGGTTCTTGAATCGAAATAAACAAACGGCGCGCCATCATCATGAGCTCTGTACTGCGGGAACAGGTCATCCGGTGAGCCTGGATTTTTGGAATACCAATAATTAGCGGGGCCAATCAGTGCATCTTTATCTTCGATGGCGAGGTCTAGTCGTTGCTGATCAAACTCAAACAGTGCGTTGTCTCGATCCAAATTGATCTGGTATTTCGCAGGTACCGTTCCAACACCAGTTCCCGGAACGAGCGACAAAGGTCCCCCATCCCCAGTGAACGGCCTGAGTGGATTACTACTGTAACCGCCCAATGTCCAAACCAATGCCTCAGCACGATCGATACGCGAAGCATCATGTAGCGTAGTGGATGCATTCAGCGGAAGTGGTGTGATATCGCCTCCAACGGCGCCAATGGCTAGAAGACCCTGCAGCAGTTGCAATTGAGCGGTTTCAATCCGCGGGAAGATCTTTCGATAGTGACGTTCGACGACAGTCCAATCGGAAAAGTCCGGTGGGTAATCTCCATACTTTTCCTGATAACGCTCAATCGCCTGTTCGATTTGGCTAAGCTCAAGTCTTTGCTTGGTGGACTTGGCTGTCTCGATCACTCCAAAGATCGCCGGGACTGCGATTCCCATCAAGATGCCGATAATGGCAATGACCACCAATAATTCAACCAGCGTGAAACCACGTCGATCTACCGGCGCGCCTGCGGAGTTGCTGATTACTGTGACTGAATGCTTTTGTGATCGCATGCTTGGAGATTCCTTTAGATAAGTCATGTTTAGGAATGCGAACGCCGTTGTTGTTTCGTAAATCACCGATCCGCTGCAACCGAGACAGCATGGATCAGTGAACCGCCTGCTCACCGCTTGCTCGCGAAACCGAATTCACGAGCTGGAGCTTTCACCTCAATGCAAGAAAACCTCTTGCTGCGAACCCCGGGGGCTCACCTGTTGAACCAACACCCCCGCATACCCTCAAGGCATGCGTGGCGCTGGCTCATTTTCCTTTTGCCTAACTCAAGCCCGAAATCAATTCGACCAACGGCATGAACAAACTGACGACAATGAAACCGACCGCCAAACCGAGGAAGACAATCATCAACGGTTCCATCAAAGCGGTCAGACCATCGGTCATCACGCGAACTTCTTCGTCATAGGTGTCTGCAACCTTGTACAACATGGTGTCGAGTTCACCGGTCTCTTCGCCGACATCCACCATGTTGACCACGAGGTCATCTACAACACGTGTTTTGATTTTGGTTACACCCCACAGTGCTGCCAAAGCTGCACCGCCGCAAATCCCATAGGTACCCATTCCCGTCAGGGTCTGAACCATGGTCCCATCATCAAGCTTCGTCCCCTTGGCCGTAAGGGCAATCGACATCAAGACGCACCCCGGGAAGGAACCGAACAACGCCCAAAAGACAAGCGCCATCGGATGAAAACCCAATTCGCTGTACTGCTTCAGAGGCTTACTGATAATTTCACCTTCACGAATGGAGTCATTGACGCGGGTGAACATGCGCTCGAACATCGCGTTTCCCGAAGTCTCCCTGGTGATGTTGATTGCCTCAAGAATCGGCACACCACTGGCCACCAACGTTCCCAAGGTCCGCGAGGTTCGCGCCATAATATTTCTTTCGATCAAGCTTCCGAAAATCGGCACCTTGATGATGAACATGTCGAAACCCATTCGACCGTGCCGGAATTTTCGCAGCAGCTTCACCAAAATCAACAGAACGATCGGCATGGCGATTAGCAAAAACCAATAGCCCACGATGTAATTACTCATCGCAATAAGTAGCAGCGTGGGAGCAGGAAGCGATAAGCCAAACTCCTCGAACATCTGTTCGAATGTCGGCACGATGAAGATCATGATGAAACTCAGAATCGCAATCGCGACGCTGACAACGATGACGGGATAAATCAAGGCACCCTTCACCTTACGTTTCAGGGATTCCGCTCGCTCCAGAAAGTCAGCAAGTCGCTGTAGAATCGTCTCGAGAGCACCACCCGCTTCACCCGCCTTGATCATGTTTACGTAGAGGCGGCTAAAGACCTTCGGACTCTTGGCCATTGCTTCACTCAGCGTCGCTCCACCCTCAATTTCGTCGCAGACATCCATCAGCGCGTACTTGAGCTTCCCAGGCTTTTGATTGTGTTCCAAAATCTTCAAACTGCGAAGAATCGGCAAACCGGCATCCTGCAAAATAGAAAGCTGCCGCGTGAATGCGCAAATATGCTTTGTCTTCGCCTTACCGGGTGCAAAGCCCCGCTTTTTGCCGGACTTGGCGCTAGCAGCATCAGTGGCCTGCTTCTTTTGGGAGATCTTCGTAACGAAGTACCCCATCTGCCGGATGGTGGTTTGCGCCTCTTCTTCATTGGCGGCATCGATCTCGTCCCGGATCTCTTGTCCGGTCGCGTCCATCGCTTCGAATTGATAAATAGGCATAAGTATTCAAACGTCAGCAACGTGTCATGAATGGTTAGGAGCAACCGAAAAAATCAACGTGCGATTTAAGCGACTGCGGAGCCTAATAAATACAGCTTCTCTTCTTACTTGAATTTACTCTTGAACGGTTTCACGAATCACTTCGTCAAGGGTTGTGATTCCATCAGCTGCCACGGCAATACCGAACTCCCGAAGCGGCATCATTCCAAACTTCTGTGCTTCATCACGCAGTTCATCGGTGGAAGCATTACTCATCACCATTTCTCGCAAGGTATCGTTCAGAACCATCAGCTCAAACAACGCGATGCGACCTTTGTATCCGGTGTTATTGCAGTTATCACATCCCGTTCCCTTGTAGAACTTTTTGCCTTCGATGTCCTCTTCCTTCATTCCCAGGTCGAATAACATCGTTGAAGAAACCTCCGCTTCCTCTCGACACTTTGTGCAGACACGACGAACCAAACGCTGTGCAAGAATTGCTTCAACTGTCGCACAAATCATGAACGGCTGAATCCCCATGTCCTTCAGACGGGTCACGGTCGCCGGCGCGTCATTGGTGTGAAGCGTGCTAAATACTAAGTGCCCGGTGAGTGCGGCTTGGATCGCGATCTCTGCAGTCTCCAGGTCTCGCACTTCGCCAACAAGAATCGTGTCGGGATCCTGTCGCAAAATAGCCCTCAGGCAACTCGCAAAAGTGACTCCCACATCGGTGTCAATCGGAATCTGAATGATCCCGTCGATGTCATACTCCACAGGATCCTCAGTCGTGATCAACTTATCCTTGATATCGTTGAGTTCAGTGAGAGACGAATAAAGCGTTGTCGTTTTTCCACTGCCGGTCGGTCCGGTCACCAAGATGATCCCATTGGGTCGATCGATTGCAGTTCGAAAATCATTCATCATTGCATCATCCATCCCAACGTTCTCAAGGGACAGATTCACAACACTTCGATCGAGCACTCGCATCACAACGCTCTCGCCAAAGATCGTCGGCAACACGCTTACCCTGAGGTCCACGGGGTGGCCACCGACCATCAACTCGATTCGACCGTCCTGTGGCATTCGTCGTTCGGCAATGTCAAGATTTGACATCACCTTGATTCGGGTCGTAATCGCAAAGGCCAAGTGCCGTGGCGGGGGCACCATCTCGTACAGCACGCCCTCGGCTTTAATTCGGATTCTGAATTCATCTTCAAAGGGCTCAAAGTGAATGTCACTGGCGTGGTCTTTAATCGCGAGCAACAACACCATGTTCAACAGCTTTCGAACCGGAGCCGAGTCTGCCAATGCCTCGGCATCGGTAATGTTGAACTTTTCATTCTCGAGCGCCGAAATCGCCTGCTTCAGCTCTTCATCATCCGCAAGTTGCTGGACAAGCTTTTCAACACTCTCTGCCTCGCTGTCGTAGTGACGCGTGATGCTCTGCAAAACATCTCGCTCCGTGGCGACGACCATTGCAATGTCGAAGCCGAGAAACGTTCTTAACTCGTCCTGAATGGTGAGGTTCTGTGGATCACACGTTGCAACTGTCAGCAGATTATTTTCGAATTTGAGCGGCACCACGCGATACAACTGCGCCATCGTCTCGCTAATTTTTTCGAGAACCTCCTCTTCGAACTTGAACTCCTCGAGCGAGATGGTTTGCATCCCCATCTGCTCTGCGAGCGCCTGAATGAGTTGGTCATCCGTAATCAACTGCATCTCTTCGGCAATTCGACCAAAAAGCGCGCCCGGCTGCTGTTCTTGTTCTTCAAGAACCGCCTCAAGCTGCTCGTCGGTTAAAAAACCAAGGTCGACGAGAATCTGTCCTATGCGACGAGGTGCCATCTTGTCTTACCTACTCACTATTCTTGATTAGTAATATTTTGTTGACTTGAAACTTTGGGATCATGCAGTACTTCGTCAAAAGTCATCATGTTTCCCTTTCAAAATTCCCCAGACGATTCGCTCGGCCAGGAATGATCCTTCTACCTTCGTTCGAGACAGAGGACCGAACTCCTTATGACTCGTAATCCTTATGACTCGTCCTCGGGTACCGGAACAGCTTCGTCACCGAGTCCACGACGTGACTGGACGATCCGCTTGGCCAAGTCGTCAGGTCGGTGTGCTTTCGCCAGCACATCCTCCACAGTGACTCGCTCAGCTTTCCAGTGATGGAACAGAGCGTCGTCCATCAATTGCATGCCAAACTTCGCACCCGTCTGCATTGCACTGTTGATTCGGAAGGTCTTATTTTCTCGAATCAGGTTTGCAATGCCCGGTGTCACATTGAGAACCTCGTAGGCAGCGCATCGACCACCGCCCACTTTTGGAAGCAACGTCTGTGCTACCACGCCAATCAACGTACTGGCGAGCTGTGTACGAATTTGATCCTGCAAGTTACCGGGGAAAGCATCAATGATTCGGTTGACGGTACCTTGAGCACTGTTGGTATGAAGTGTGCCGAAAACAACGTGACCCGTTTCAGCAGCACTAATCGCAGCTTCAATCGTTTCAAGGTCACGAAGCTCACCGACCAGAATGACATCGGGGTCTTGCCGCAACGCTCGCCGAATCGCTTCGGAGAAGCTTGGCACATCGACGCCGACCTCTCGCTGGTTGATCGTGCTTTCGATGTGATCGTGATAAAACTCGATCGGATCCTCGATCGTAATGATGTGATGATCAATGGTTTCGTTGAGCAAATTGATCAGGCTCGCCAAGGTTGTACTCTTGCCCGACCCCGTTGGCCCCGTGACCAAGAACAATCCGCGAGGGCGATGAACCAGCTTCACAACGGCCTCCGGCAGCCCGAGCTGCTCGGGAGTCAATTTATCGTTGGGAATTTGACGCAACACCATCGAAATGAACCCGCGCTGCTTGAAAACCGAAACGCGAAATCGAGCTGCATCACCAAATGCAAAACCAAAGTCGGTGCTACCCGCCTCCTGAAGCTCCCGCTGACAACGCTCGGGCGTGATGCTCTTCATCAACCCGACACTATCCTCGGCTTCGAGTGTTTTTGTCTCCAACTTCCGCATTCGACCATGCAAACGAAACACCGGAGGCTGCCCCACGACAATATGAATATCGCTGGCGCCCTGCTTGATTGCAGCTTGCAGAAGCTTATCGATAAGAACAGTTGCCAAGGTTCGGCTCCTAAATATGGCTTTCGCGTTGAGGGGAATCAGTTGAATTGGATTGGGTGAGCTGGGACCGGTCCCCAAAAGGTCCGAACTCGATTTCTGACGTATTTTGCCAATGCGTTAGCCCGCTGGAAAAGAACTCACAAGCGAAAAACACAATCAAAACCCGTCGAGGCGAGGAATGTCGTCGTTCATTCGTTGCCTTGAGGATCTCTGCACCACACGCTGTGAGCCAAGCATCCCATTATTACACATACACCTCGATGCACCAAAACTAGCGACATCCATCACGCAATCGGGGCGATTACGGGACCATCAAAAACGAAACACCTCTGCAGCGGGGATAGCTGGGCTCGCGGCATGAAATCAACTCACCAAGAGGCACGGCTAGCCGGCCGGGGAAACCCAAACCCGGTATCCGAGGAAATCAGCCTGCGGCCGAGCCGCCATCGCCTTCACCGTGGACGGTGCCCGACTATTGGCCTAGAGCGAGTCCAAGTCATCTACCAAGTGCTGAAGTGCGATTCCTTCCTGCTCGGTCTGTTTCGCGACACGATGAACCTCCTCGAAAGTGGTCATCCCGCGAATCACCTTGAGCATGCCATCGCTGTAAAGTGTTGACATACCGTTATTTATGGCTTCAATCCGAATCTCCTTGGTGCTCGCTCCCCTGAACATCAATTCACGCATTTTGTTGTTGATGATCATCAGTTCGTAGATACCGATTCGACCCCGGTATCCACTCCGCCCACAGTACGGACATCCCTTTCCTCGACAGAACTCAGCCTGGTTGAGCATCTCGGGTGGTAACTGAGACTCTCGAATGACGCTCTCAGAAGGCTTGTAGCGAACCTTGCACCTTGGACAAATCGTTCGAACCAAACGCTGGGCAAGCACGGCAATCACACTACTAGCCACCATGTAGGATGGTACACCGATGTCCCCCATACGTGATATAGAACTGGGCGCATCGTTCGTATGTAATGTACTAAAAACAAGGTGTCCAGTGAGTGAAGCCTGGATTCCCATCGAAGCGGTCTCGTGATCACGCATCTCACCCACGAGAATGATATTAGGTGCCTGCCTCAGCATCGCTCGAATAATCAATGCAAAATCGAGCCCGATCTTATGTCGGACCTCAACTTGATTAATCCCAGGCAAATAATACTCCACCGGATCCTCGGCCGTGATGATCTTCCTATCCGGTCGATTCAACGCATTCAAAGCCGCGTAGAGCGTGGTGGTCTTCCCTGAACCGGTTGGACCGGTAACCAGAATAATTCCGTTCGGGCGTCGGATGAGATTATTGAAGGTGCGGTAATCACGGTTGGACAATCCCAACTGCCGAACACCGACCTTGATGTTGTCCTTGTCGAGCAATCGCATGACGCAGGACTGACCGTGGTTGGTGGGAATAATACTTACTCGAAGGTCAAGCTGTTTGTCCCCCACCGTGATCTTGATTCGTCCGTCGGTTGGACGTCGCTTTTCCGAAATGTCGATTTTGGAAAGGATTTTGATACGAGCAATAATCGCCGAAAGCATCCGCCGAGGGGCATTTTCACGCTCAACGCAGACACCATCAATGCGATATCGGATTCGTACGCGATCTTCGAAGGGTTCCACGTGGATATCGCTTGCCCTCAGCTGGACCGCCTCTTGAATCATCAGATTAACGAGCCTGATGACCGGAGCACTACCGTCATCAACATCCTCTTCATCCGACTCGCCTCCCGATTCCGTCTCGGTGAAGTCAATGGCGGTATCGGTGAATTCCTGCAACATCGAGTCAGCAGATTCACCCTCAACCTGACCATAGTATTTGTTAATCGCAGCGGTAATCGCGACCTTCGGCGCGAGGGCGGTTTCAATTTTCCGATTGAGGATAAACCGTAGTTTTTCAACCGTCTCGAGATCAAACGGATCAGAGACCAGCACGCGAAGTGCACCATCCTCATCACTGAAGGGAAGTACATTGTTCTCTCGAGCGACCGATTCCGGCACCAACTCGATGACATCATCAGAAACACTCGCAGAGCGAAGGTCCACAAAGGGGATCTTGTGGAAGGTGGCCATCGCCTCGGTAACATCCTCGGGTGAGGCATATTCCATATCAATCAGGACGTCACCAACATCAAGATTGCTTGTTTTCGCCACGTTTTCAGCTTCGTTCAACTGATCGAGGCTAATCACACCCTGTTTTAGCAGTAAGTCGGTAAAGTCCTGTGCGACTCGACTCATGACGATGTCCCTGGAAAGAACGGAAAAGGTATCTGGGCAAGCTGGATCTACAGCGACAAACGAATCGGGAGGTTGAAAAGGTTAAAAATCTGTCCCTTGTCGCTCGGCATCGCGAACAAACTCTTGTCAATCATTGAGGATAGCTAACATGCGATGAATACAAAGCCACCCACGGCAATAGAATAGCAGACAAATTCACCAATCACAGCAGAAATCAGAGTGCGGCCCTTCAATTGAGCAGGTGATATTCTCGGTTCAAAATCGATACTGGATTGCCGAACTCAGAATCCACCGAATCGTTCACCCCGGGGTCAAATCAGCCCTGGATCCCACCGCCCCAAACTCCAATCACCATGAATCAGGTCCGTTGCAGCACTCAACTTTCCACTCCGTGCCCGGGATGACTCCCAATTCCACCACTGCTACTGCACCCATTGATATCGGGCGATCCCCTTGCAAAACCTTAGCTTCACCCCCCGCGACTTCCTGCAAATCCTCGTGAAAGACTATAAATCCCGGGGCAAAACTAAGATTGCAGGCAGCAAAGGAACACTCACTCGCCTGCCCAATGGGTAAATCATCACCTAATCGCTGGGTGATGGGACGAACTTGCCCGATCCGATCTGGAAACTGCGTTCATGAGGCCCATTCCTTGCGGCTCGTGAGACATCGAACGAGCCGTTAAGCTTCCATACCACAAGTGGCCCGGCTGCTAACCACAGAGGCGGCAACACAAAGGAAAGCATTTGATTCGTGGGAGATAGTGAGATTCCAATCGGTATAGATGCGATGAAACCGCCGTTTCGCTTACAGGGAAATTCCCCGCCTAAAGCATGGAGGCCCTCACGACCCCGACTGCTACACCAAGCACACTCGCTGTCGGCACGTAGATGGGCTCCATCGATGAATTTGCCGGCTGCAGTCGGATACAATTTTTCTCCGGATACCAATACTTCAGCGTCGCCTCACCATCAGGGGTCTGAGCAACCACCATCTGCCCAGCCTCGGCAGTGGATTGCTTCTGAATGACCACGTAGTCGCCATCAGCAATATGAGCCTCAATCATCGAGTCGCCTGAGACTCTGAGACTAAATCGGTCTTCCCGGAACAGCATTTCCCCAAAATCGACGCTCTCCGCCTGCTCAAAAGCGATTGCAGTCGGCCCGGCAGAAACCATCCCTGCCATCGGCAAAGCGTGTGGGGCTCGATCAACTGCCTGAGTTAACTCAATTGCCCGTGACTTATTCGGGCTGCGTCGAATCAACCCCTTACGCTCCAACGCCCTCAGATGACACATCACGCCGTTGGGACTCCGTATCCCGAACTGCTCGCCAATCTCTCGCACCGTTGGCCCATAACCTCGATCCATAATTAAGGATCGAATCATGTCATAAACCTCTTTCTGACGCTCGGTGAGTGATTCCGACATGTATCCGTCCTCCTAGCCTGAATTTTGAGCAACCGCGAACTGGCTCTTCTCATGTGTGTACATGATAACACTTACTAGACAGGTGTCCACCTTAATCGCGACCCAAAGCCAAGACGTAATCAGGCAGCGGTACCGAAAAAGAGACTCATTGGCGAGGGCAAGTGCTACGGGGACATCATCCGCAGAGGAACATAGCGATCGCACCGGCAGGTAGGCACCACATTGCAAACCAATGCAATCGATCCTCTCGGCTCCAATTGAGTAACCACCTCAAGGCGAAAACTCCAACTGCAAAGGAAAGGCTTGCACCGATGATCAGCTCCACTGGCCCATGACCAATCGGTGTCCCTTCCTGAACCGATCTCCAAAGATCGAACAACGTCAGGATGGTCGCACCGGCAATTGCAGGGATCGCCAGCAAAAAAGAAAAGGTAACCGAGTCCTCTGATTTTAGACCCATTAATCGGCCGCCTAAGATGGTTGAGCCACTTCGACTAATTCCTGGCAAGATCGCAAATGCTTGAAAGCAACCCACAAGAAACGCCGCAGCAAGGCTTACGCGCTGATAGGCCCCCTCACGCTCACGCAACAAGCCGAGACCAATCAACATCACGCCAGTTACCATGAGCATTCCACCAGCCAACATTGGACTACGAAGTATCTCTGGCAAGAACCGCTTAATGCAAATGCCCACGGTAGCGGCAGGGATTGTTCCAACTACTAACAAAGCGATCACGCGTCGATCCTCTGTCAGCAGCCGAATGATCTTCCTCCAGAATACAACCAGAATCGATCCTAGCGTCCCAGCATGCAACACAATTTCTAGCGTGGGTGTTTCATTCAGTTCACCTAACCAATCCCCAATAATCACTAGATGGCCGGAAGAACTGATTGGTAAAAACTCAGCAATCCCTTGAACAACAGCGAGGATAAGTAGATCAATCATGAATGAATTATTGAGAGTTCTAGCTCGCCACTGAATATCATTTGGACTTAATTGGCTGACACCAACCAAAGACGATCATTAGCATGAGAGCGATGGAATTCGCTCAAAACCACCAATCGGAAATGACTCTCACGCTGTTTCTGGGAATCGAATGAAATTTCGCAGATCGGACACAGAGAGTAAAATTCTCAGTCTATGGTTTTATCGAGTATGTATTGATATCGCGCCAAAACAGACAGACAACGAGTCGAACATGCCAACTCACCGACGATAACCGTGGACTTGAGACGATTGGATCGGTTGTACAAGCAGTGCTCCGGTCGACGAAAGCCGCCTATTGATCTTTGGCTAGAGGTTTTTCAGTCGGATGAACCGTTAGACTTGGCCGACGTTGGATCTTTGCAGGAAATAACGTTACCACAATCCTCAACATCGATCACATCAAAAAATGAACCCGACCTCAGACCGACCACAAGCCTCGATCCAAAGCGATATTGTCAATGTGATCAGGGGCTTCTGCATGGGTGCTGCCGATACGGTACCAGGAGTCAGCGGGGGCACGGTTGCACTCATCATGGGACACTACCAACGACTTGTTGGAGCCATCAGCCGAGTCGACAGGAAACTAGTGTCGATGTTGAAGCGAAAACAATGGCGAGAAGCTTTTGCCTACCTTGATGGGAGATTCCTACTAGCACTTGGAATCGGCATCGCCTGCGGCATTGTTCTCTTGGCAAATGCAATGCACTATTTGTTGGATGTCCATCTCCCTGAAACATTTTCCGTGTTTCTCGGATTGCTCGCGGCAAGTTTATGGATCGTTGTTAAATCAATCAAACAGTGGACAAGAATCGGTGTCTTGACCTTAACCGCGGGCACCATTGCTGCTGCGTATCTATCGACACTCTCAGCGACTTCTGGCGAACCATCACTACCTTATTTGTTCCTCGCCGCATCGATAGCAATCTGTGCGATGATCCTTCCAGGTATCAGTGGTGCTTTTGTACTGCTCGTGTTTGGTGTTTATCACCCAATCACTGGAATCATCAAAGAGTTTGCCAAAATGAACTTCAGCGTGGATGGATTCACACAATTAACCGTTGTCGCGTTGGGTTGCCTATTTGGTCTTCTGGCTTTCTCTCGTCTGCTACAACATCTCTTTGAAAGGCAACCCTCCAACACCCTTGCTGGACTTACTGGCTTGATGCTCGGCAGTGTGGTCAAGCTTTGGCCGCTACAGGTAGCAACCACGGAAACGGCCATGCTAAAGCCAAAATTCCGAATCATGCAGTACCATTCACCGATTCAATGGGAAGGTACAAGTCTGATCTTTTTGATTACCTTAGCGGTGATCGCTGCTGCACTTGTAGTGATCATCGAATCTTGGAGTCGACGTTTCAACCAAAACCAAAACGTTGAACACTGCCAGTGATCTGAATGCAGCTTTCATAATCGCTGGAAAAAGACTCAGGCTAAACTCTGAATGCGAATCGCAGAAGCCTGTCCCTGAGGTGTCACATTCATCGTGATAAAGGAATCTCCGGCCGACACACCGGAATCAACGCAAGCATTAATTGGGCAATCTGCATCGAGGTTCTGCAGGTTTCTGATCGGGAATAAATCTCCTCCCAATGCTAAAACACTGGCCACCATCTCAACCATTCCACTGCCGGCGCCCAAATTGCCAAAATGACCTTTCGCGGTCGTCACGGGCGGCTGACCGTCTGCCTCACCAAAGACATCTGCGATCGCGAGAGCTTCCTGTTGATCTCCTTCAACCGTCGATAATCCATGAGCATGGAGATGCCCAATCGACTTGGGATCAGTATCACCAAGAGCTGAGCGAAGCGCATTGGCTATGGCGAGCCGTTGGTAATGCTCATGCGCAGCTCCCCCAACTGCACTGCTGCCGTAACCTACAACTTCAGCAAGAATGTTCGCTCCACGAGCAGTTGCATGTTCGAGGGACTCGAAAACCAGAGCTCCGGCACCCTCACCAAGCACGCTGCCATCACGAGATTGGTCAAAAGGACGAGACATTGTAGTTGGATCATCACATGATTCAGCGAGCTTCTCCTGCATCGAAGCATGGGTCGTTCGCAGGGGATGTATTCGCGAACCCGTTGCACCAACGATTAACGCATCAGCATGGCCTCGTTGAATCGTACTGAACGCTTCAGCAGCTGCAGCACCGGGTGATGCCTCACGAAGCGTAATGGAATTGTTTGGCCCGCGCAAATCATTGTAGATCGCAACATGACTTGCTGGCATATTTGGCAAGTACTTCAAAAGCCACAAAGGGTTAACCTCAGGCTTTCCCGTTTGCCCCCATTGTTCAAATTGAAATTCACCATCTTCATTCAGACACTTTGTGATCCCAGCAGTGAATTCGTCAGGTAACGACATGATGTAATCGCAGCCAAAGATTACACCTGTTCGATCTCGATCACGAACATCTTCCGATAATCCCGAGTGTGTCAAAGCACGCTGCGCCACAGCAACACCCATTTCGATCTCACGACACATCACCTTAGTGCCTTTTCGGATCGTTCGCTTCAACATCTTTTCGAGTGGGCCATAGTCATCAATGTGACCACTGAAATCATGTGCTTCCGCCCCATGATCAATGCCCAAGACACCATGGGGTATGCGGCTGAATGGTTTGATTCCGCTTTGACCTGCTCGCAATTGGCTCAGCATCGTCTCAGGCTCTAAACCCAAGGGCGAAACCACACCGACTCCGGTGATGACAACTCTGCGCACTGTAGTATTATCCATTTGACGAAAATCAATCAGGAAATCACGGGAAAGTATGTATCAACAATCGAAATAACCCCCAGCGTTAAATCACCTTGCCGATCAAGGGAAGTTAGTGGCAGGTCGATAGACCATTGCTACAGTCGCGGCCCAAAATCGGTGATAACTTCCACGCAGGAGCAAAGGGTCGGCCATATGGTAAACCGGTTCCGCTCCTCGTTTGAGGGGGTATGTATCGGCTGCCCCTGTAAATTCTATTTCGAACGCGCGATAATTCATGCAGTCTCTCTGATTACAGGCATTTAATGCCACATCCAGTTACTTTCTGATTGGGAAGATTTCACCGAATTGATGGCACACGACCTGTCGAATCCAAAGCCGTTTCCTCAATAGCGTCCCCGATTAATTCCCGGGTTCTGCCCGACGCGTGGTTCTTGCGTTCGCTCAAGTCCCTGTCCCGATGTCGCTCCTGATGTTGCACCAGCCGATCCTCTTGGTGTGGAAACCAAGGATTCCGATGCACGCCCTCGAAACTGAACGAACAAGAGTGCGTCGGCTCGTCCAGAGGTATTTCCGGTTAGAGCATCAAGGTTCAATAGAGGGATCGATATATTTCCTTGTCCCTCTGGATGCGCCACGACACCACAGGAGAGTAGCAGCACCATATCTGAGGGCCACCGAAAACGCTCCTTCAGACGCCAACTCACCAATTGTGGCACCTCGATCCGACCCCGGTATGATTGACCACCTTGAACAGGTAATTCGAGATCAACCGGGTTTAATTTATCCACCTGATCGATATCTGCCTCAATCACACAATCAATCACTCGACTATCCTTGGACAACAATGGACTGATCGATAGTTTGTAGCCCTCGTGTAGTTCCCCGGTGTCCGGCTCATAAGGTGGCCAACCTGATTGTGATGGGCGATAGCTTCGGATGTAGTTTCTTCCGCGAATATCGATGACTTTACCGGTTTGCCCATTATGAACCGCCATGTTCATCTCTTGTCTCTGCTCCGCATCAGGTCGCTGACGCAACTGATTCATTACCAAGGCTGCATTTTCTTTGCTGAGAAGCCATGCTTGAACTCCAGGCGATTCAACATTCACATGCTGCATCAATGGGTAAGCAGCATTCCTCCAGGTGGGGCTGCTAACTCTGACGACACGCATACTCAGCAGCTGCGGATCTTTTTCACCCTCAACAAACCGCTCCACCACTCCCTGCACCAAACGCTGCATCTCAGGGGTGTGGTAAACGGATAACTGATCGCGATTCACATTCATGAATCCAAATGGCTCTGAAAACCATAGCTCTGATCCTGTTTCTCTTAAGATCCAATCAACAATTGCCCGCTCTGGACGATCATAATTTTTTAACGCATCGGTGTACGGCCGCAGGTCATAGATACGATGTTCTTGTCCAGCAGTGTTGGACAATTGTCGATCACCTAACTGACCCATCGAGGACAAACGCCCACGGCTCATACGAGGTGTAAATCCTCCCGATTGCAAACTACGTGGAGTTAAATCTTTTGCGGTATCCAAAGTGTTTTTGAAGTCGGGGTTTAATCCAGTCGATGCCCCCTCGGGTTGCGTTGATCGACCCTGACTCAAGGTCGTCTCCGAAGCATTGCTGACGGCTCGCGTCTCTGTCGCCGCAACCCCTAACCCATCAGCATTGGATGTAGCACCCGATGGATTGGTGGCGTTTGGAGACGTTGTCAGGAGATCGGGTAAACTGAATTGCTGGCCCCTCGCAGAAGGACTCAACGCACTCACTGCAACAACGAATGCAGCAACGCAGCTTAAAATGAAAGTTGGTTTGTTTCTCATCCCTGACTCAGCATGTTCTAGTTGACGCAACGACCCCGCAGTGCCCGCTTTTAAAAAGTCCTCTGCAAGCCACCTGTTCAAAAAGGCGTGTGCAAAACACCTCTGTGCCACAAACGTCAAATGGCGTCTCGATGTAAGTTCTTCCACACCACGAGCCGCAATCTCTCGGCTTCATTGCCAAACGTCATTAAGTGGCAGCATTTTCTATAACTGCAGACCCCTAATGCGGCAAGACAGAAACGAAATGCATGCTAGCAACAATGACGTCTGTCACTGCCTCCGTCGAGCGATTCAAGCGGTTTACAAATGAAAAAACACGCTTTGGAAGGCGCCAAAGCGTGTCTTGTTTGAATGATGCTCGAGCGACGCCACAGGGATGAGGCCTGATCGCTGTTACACCATTGGGATCACCTGCAGGTTAGCGACCGAAATCAGCACTGGGATCGTTCTCGATTTGCAGGAGATCATCAATCGTGTCATTTTTTGCCTCCAATTCACGCAACGCCGTACGGAATGCGTTCCTTGACTCCCATGCATTGTCCGCGAATTCCTGAACAGGATCACCTGAGAGCTTTACCGTGGAGATCAGGTTATTCCCGCTGAAGAACTGTCCATATTTATCTGCCAACTCATATCCACGCCGGGCGTAGAGTCGCCAAGATTTCTCATACGCTCCTTGGTCATACAACGCTGATCCATCAGCCAAGGCTTGTTGAGCGAAATTAATCGCGTCGATCTTCGTCAGGTCCTGCTCCGGCAGTTCCATCGGATCTTCAATCACGTTGGTGATCACATTGACCAGTCCGTTGAACGCTTCCGCGTCAGCTTCAACAATCGGAATTCCCTGAATACTTGATTTCCCCTCGTCGACTGTGAGGTAAATCGGAGCGCCATGAATGGTTCGAAGTTTCTGGTAAGGAATTGGGTTCTCACTGACATGCTTGCCCGTAATTACATGTCGGGCCAGTAACGCGAAGATCGCTTCACGATTTTTGCCAGCAGGATTGTCTACCAGCTGCTTGTAGGGTTCTTGATCCCAAGCTTCATTGACTGGTGCAAAAATCGTGTACTTCGATGAGTCGGCTAACGCCAAATCCAGACCACTCGTCTCAAGTAAGGTCACCAGCCGCGTCATCCGTGGGTCAGCTTTGAGAAGTTCCAGAGTGCTTTGTTCTGCAGGCAGGATCACGGAATCCACGACGTGGATCAGTCCATTCGCCGTTGGTATATCGGTTTCTAAAATTTGCACTTCATCAATTGTCGCCACACCGTCGCGTACCGCGAAATTTAACTGCTGCCCAAAAGCGCTTGTTGGAGTAATGTCTGGAACACCGAGACGATCGGCACCGTAAGATTTCCCGGCGCTGTAGACCACGTCAGAGATATGATGCTTAATGATATCCTCCAGACGCTCGTCGCTTTCCGGAAGAAACAACGACTCTACAATCTCCTTCGGCAATTTCGCAAATGCTTGATCGGTGGGAGCAAACACGGTGTAATTATCGTGAACGTTCTGGTAGAGCTTCCCTTGGCGACTTGCCGTGATGGCCCTGGTGAAGGTTTTAAATCGCCCATCTTTCTGCAAAGCCTGATACAGGTCATCCGTAGTCGGTGTGAGGACTTGGTCAATGACGTAAATCACTCCGTTCGAACAAGGGATCACTTCACCGGTAAACGTGGCGCCCCCGATCTGCTTGTTTCGATAATCAATCGACAACCATTGTCCACTAATCATCTGCAAGGCAGTGTATTTCTCCAACTCGAAAGTCGGTTCAGCGCGTGCCAAAACATGGTAGTTGAAAACCTCTTCGAGACGATCATCGTTACGAGGGTTCAGTAGGGTTTCGACTGCCCCCTCTGGCAACGAGCTAAACGCCTGATTACTCGGGACAAAGACGGTGTAGTTAACATCGGTGCGTTCCGCGAGTGTTGATCCCAGCTGTGTCTTCTCCAAGACAGCCAAGAATGACGATAAATCTTCCCTCTGGCTAATGATTCGACCCACGGTCTTTGCATCCGCGGGGTCAGCAGCACATGTAAAACGTGACTGAACAATTGGAGCAACAGCAATCGTTAGAATCACGACGAATCGTCGCATTAAGAAACTAGACCGTTGAAGTGACATCTTTCTTCTCGCCTTAGAAACGAACCGGGAAAGCAGGATTGGGTCGCAATCTGCACGGAGTAGGATAAAGCGAGGTCAAGCTTCCCCAATCCCGGATCCTCTGCCGCATCAAGACAATAAAGAAGAAATGCGGATCCATAGAAAAGGCCCATCACCGAAACGATGGGCTTCTTTTTTAAAAATAGTCGGGCTGAGAGGATTCGAACCTCCGACCTTTTGACCCCCAGTCAAACGCGCTAACCAGGCTGCGCTACAGCCCGCCACAAAGCTTTGACCCACGCACGCGGATTCGCAGCAAAAATCATGGCTTTGAACCCTCACAAAGTAACTCAAGCAAAGCCTTTTTACTAGGCGAC
>CAXQOB010000154.1:0-18767 GCA_964225475.1 Candidatus Nitrosopumilus sp.
CTATGATTTCGTTGCCGATTCACTTGGGCTCTGGACCGCAATTATCGCCTACATGCTGGCCAAAGTTCTTTTCGGTTCCTGGGAGAGCCGGTTTCGCGCCAAGCTAACTGGACAAGCGTCTTCTGGCGGCGGTAATTCGATCAACAAGATCACCGATTGAAGATCCCGTGTTGGTAAGGTGACCCATCTTACGACCTTTCTTGGCAACTTTTTTACCATATAGATGCAGTGAAATCCCGGAGTCCTGCAGGGCTTCGGACCAAGAGGGAGCACTGCCATCTTCGTTCCACAAGTCACCGAGGAGATTCGCCATCGATGCTGCGGAGCTTCGAAGGTTGGTCGACCCAAAGGGCAGGTTGCAGATTGCTCGGACGTGTTGTTCGAATTGACTGGTTTCACAGCCCTCAATGGTGAGGTGGCCCGAGTTATGAGGGCGCGGCGCGACCTCGTTGATCATCACTTGATCTTCGCTTACGAAAAACTCAACGCACAGCAAACCCACGACATCCAACGTTTCTGTTGCATTTTTCGCAACGGCAACGGCTTGATTCGCAAGCGATTCATTAATTCTGGCTGGCGCCACGGTCACATCTAAAATATGATTGTGATGATCGTTTTCAAAAACGGGGAACGCAGCCATCTCCCCATCGGGACTTCTTGCCACGACCACTGACACTTCGAGGTCAAAGTCGATGCACTTTTCGGCAATCCATGACTTGCAGGTGTTCCAGGGAATCCCCGCTCCATCGGCGGGTGATTCAACCTTCGATTGTCCTTTACCGTCGTACCCGCTGATTGCCGTCTTCACAATCATCGGCCATCCAAGTTGATTGCCCGCTTCGACGAGGGAATCTTGATCACTGACTTCCACAAAGGGAGTCACTGGCAGACCAGCATCGCGTAGTGTGGATTTCTCGACCAACCGATTTTGCGCCGTGGCGAGAACTTTTGAGGAAGGAAAGGTTGGGGCGTGTTCATTGCAGCGAGCAATGGTTTCGGCGGGAATGTTTTCAAATTCCAGAGTGATGACATCACACTGGCTTGCGAATCTCTCAACCGCTTCAACGTCAAGGAGGTCACCCACAACGGTAGCGTGCGCTACTTGGGCAGCGGGAGCATCCTGATCGTCGCACAGGATGATGACACGGAAACCCATCGCCGATGCTGCGACGGCGAACATCCTACCCAGTTGGCCACCGCCAACCATGCCAATGGTACCACCTGGTTGAATCGTCGTAGTTCGATTGTTTTGCATCAGATTGTTATTGTGCAGGTATCTACAGTTCCGCGGAATCAAGTACCGCTTGCGTTTGCTGATTCACGAATGCTTCGAGTCGATCGCGAAGGGCGTCGTCATGCAGTGAAAGAATTCTAGCAGCGTAGATTCCAGCGTTCTTCGCACCCGAGGTTCCGATGGACATGGTTGCCACAGGAATGCCGCCGGGCATTTGTACAATGGAGAGTAAGGAATCAAGGCCCTGTAGTGCACGACTCTGAACTGGAACACCGACCACCGGCAAGTTGGTCTCCGAAGCAACCATTCCCGGCAAATGAGCGGCCCCTCCAGCACCGGCAATGATGACTTTAAGTCCGCGTTTGGAAGCCGATTGTGCGTAGGAGACCATTCGAGCTGGGGTTCGGTGCGCAGAGACAACGAGCTTTTCGTGTGGAATCTCAAGTTTTGCGAGGATGTCAACTGCACCCTTCATGGTTTCCCAGTCGTTTCGACTGCCCATGATCACACCGACCAATGCATCGGTCTCACCGAATTCTGTTCCTGTTTGCATTCGATTATTCCTTCGCTGCTGAGAGTGTATGTCGCTGCGCTGGACAAGGTCGCCGCGTTTTGCTTGGAGCAATGCGTTGGCTCGCTTCATCAAGTTTTTGCGAAAGGCTCGAGTCCCAGCCATTCCTGAGCCTGATGACTCCCATGGTTGTCGATGACCGACACCCGAGTTCGGGAGTTTCAATCATGTCGATCACATCGCCAAGCAACGCGACCCTCCTTATTTTGTAGTCAGCCGGCCCCTAATTGAGAAGATGACCAAGCTCTCCCATGCCATCCGGAAGACGATTTCATGATAAATCGTCGGAAAACCCTCTCAGTAGGAATCCTGCTGTAATCGGTTTACCCGCTAGCGAGGAGGGCGTGGTAGAGATGGTTTTTGCTTTTTGCCCCGCCTAAAGCGCCAGTTATTCCAAAATGAATGATGAGTTAGCCAGCTCCTGAGGTGTCGGTGGGGAGGAGATCAGAGGATCTCAAGTTTCACAAATGCTAGACGAAAGCGATGCTCGCCATCTTCAAATTCGACCCTCGCGATTCGTTTCGGACCTCGTCCCGACACCTCGAGGATCACTCCCTCTCCGTATTCATCATGCTTGACGCGTGTTCCTTCGCGAAAGACCGTAAGGGGTCGATTGAAGTTGGCCATCAGATCAGCCGCGGTTTGCAGCGAACTCTCAATGGACTTGCTGGATGAAGCATTCTCTGACCTGATTCTGCTCTTTCTCGAGGGCATACTGCCAATCTCGGTGGAGGCTTCTGGGGCTGGAGATGCTTCAGCGTCGGAGATCTGTTCTCCCGATTGATCGTCATACACTTCAATCTGACTGTACTCGTCAACCTCTGCGGACCTTTGGTCGATGCTTTCGTCCGTAAAATCCGCGTGTGGCAAGGGATTTGAGTTACCGCCCGAGTCAGGTAGATCCCATGAATCCGGATAGCTTTGATCCAAATCATCATCGAACCAATCCCTTTCCGACTGGCTCTCTACTCGTTTGATTTCATCGAGAGGTAGCTCATGAAGGAACGGACTTGGAATAACAGGTCTCAGTTCACCTCGGATATTCCTTCGTTTGCAGCAAGACAATTCAAGGCGTTCCTCCGCTCGAGTGATTCCTACAAAAAGTAGGCGCCGTTCCTCCTCGATTTCCCATTCGCTTTCTTTGGATCGCTTGTGAGGCAGCAACTCATCTTCAACGCCGACGATGTAGACGCGTTTGAACTCAAGACCCTTTGCAGCGTGAAGGGTCATGATGGTCACCCGGTCACTTGCGTCCTCAAATGCGTCAGTGTCAGAGACCAACGCAACCTGCTCGAGAAAAGCTTCCAGGGAACCGTCCTCGGGGTGTTGTCGATCAAATTCAACCGCGGCGGAAATGAGTTCATCCACGTTCGCCATGGGACTGTCAGTTTGATCTTCCGACGCTGTCTTCTCCATGTACGAATCGAATTTGATTTCTTCGACAAGGTAGCGGAGAAGGTCCTCCAAGGCTGCCGTCGATTTAACTTGCAGATTATCAAAAAGGCTTACAAACTTTTTGACCATTGAGGCGGATCGCTTTGCCAGCGCAGGAATCTTTTCCGCCTGTCTCGCCGCCTCAAGCATGGGGATCTGATGGTCGTCAGCAAAGTGTCGGAGTTTTTCAATCGTCTTCGCGCCAATTCCGCGCGTTGGGACATTGATGATGCGTTGGAGTGCAACATCATGACTTGGATTGTTGATGAGATGAAGGTACGCCAGAAGGTCTTTGATTTCACGCCGTTGGTAGAACTCAACACCATTGACGATCTGGTAAGGAAGGGAGCGACTTCGGAATGCATGCTCGAGGGACCGTGTCATGGCATTCATGCGACAGAAAATAGCAAAGTCACTTGGTTTGCAGCCATCTGTCAGAATTGCGCTTGTGATGTCGTCCGCAATTGAATCGGCTTCCTGGAATCCGTCTTCGTGAAATCGGAGTACGACCGGTTCACCCTCAGGGTGATCCGTAAAAAGCGACTTTGGTTTTCGGTGTCGATTATGTTGGATGAGGTGATCGGCGACGCGCAGAACGTTGGGAGTGCTGCGGTAGTTTTTTTCAAGACGGACCGTTTTGACATTTGGATAGTCTTTTTCAAAATCCAAGATGTTGTTCAAGTCAGCCCCTCGCCAACCGTAGATTGATTGGTCGGGGTCCCCGGTGACAGATAGGTTCGGGTGGTTGATGGAAAGGGCACGCACGATTGCATATTGAGCGAGATTGGTGTCTTGGTATTCATCGACGAGGATGTATCGAAATCGCTGGTCTAGTTCTTCACGGATCGCCGGGTTGTTGCGAAGTAAGTTTGCGATGTGGAACAGTAGGTCATCGAAATCAACGGTGTTGGCCGTAAGCAATTGTTGTCGATAGATGGGGTACACTCGCGCTGCAATTGTGTCCCGAGGGCTTAGTGGTTGGCCTTCCATCATTTCTGGTGTGACCAAGCGATTCTTCGCTTGGCTGATCGAGTGTGCGATTTGATCTGGTGAGGCGTGGCTGGTAGAGACACCCGATGCCTGAATGGCACGTTTCATCGCCTGCTTCGCATCACCCGTATCGAGAATGGCGTAGTTCTCGCTCAGTCCCACCATTGCGGCGTATCGGCGAAGCAATTGCGCGCAAAATCGATGGAATGTCCCCATCCAGACACTTTGGCCAGGCACAAGTTGATCAACCCGAGAACGCATTTCATCGGCCGCTTTATTGGTGAATGTCAACGCGGCTATCTGCCAGGTGGGAATCCCCTGATGGAGCAGATTGGCAATGCGATGAGTGACCACCCGCGTTTTGCCGGAACCCGGCCCGGCTAGGATCAGCATGGGGCCGTCAATATGAGAAACCGCTTCTCGCTGCGGTTCAGTCAAATTGTTAAAGATAGCATCCATGTCTTACGTCTTCGTCATCTTCAGAAATTCAATCAACGCGTTCGATTCATAATATACCCGCACAAATATAACCGCACAGACAACCCTGAGGATGGGTATGGGGTGAGGTTAGATCGGACCCTGCCGGATTGCTGTTGCCGTGCGCAAGAGCAGCAATGCCTGAGAAGACTGATTTTGGTGAACATTCAGGCGGTGGACGGGATGAAGAACGGCCCCGATCTCATTCGATAAGCGTTCGCCCAGTCAGCGTTCGACGGTCGTTAACAAAGCAGCTCTCGTAGCAGCCGTCAATTCTCTTGCTCTTGGTTTCAGTGGCGAAAATATACTTTTTGGAAGTTGATTGGTTTTTGACACCATTCCTTTGGTGAATCTTTGGCGACCCATGCGAGCCTTTTTTGCTCGTTCACTCAGGTAACTTGACTGCTCGGTTTTCGTCGTGATGCAATTTTCGAGAAAATCGGTTGACATCACTCAGTAGCTATCGACCTCTTTCTAATATGTAACGCTAGGATAAATACTCTGGCGATCCATGGGGCTTTGGCTAGGATTGCAATCAGAGTGATCCGAGAACGAGATCTCAACACCTTAAAAACCTTTGTTTCGGAAAGCGTGATGGCAGGTAAGAATGTACTGGGAACTGAATTGCAGGAATGCAGCACTGATCCGATGACCGGCTTCTATCGTGATGGTTGCTGTAATACCGGTGCGGAGGACCGGGGACTGCACACCGTTTGCGTTGAGGTCACCGCCGACTTCCTTCAATTCAGTCGTTCAGTGGGCAACGATCTCTCAACTCCAATGCCACAATATCAGTTCCCAGGATTGAAACCGGGGGATCATTGGTGCTTGTGCGCGGCTCGTTGGAAGGAGGCTTACGATGCCGGGTGCGCACCGTCGGTGGACTTAGAGGCAACTCATATGTCAACTCTTGAATTCGCTTCGCTGGAGGAATTGAAGGAGCATGCTATTCCTCCTCAGTAGTGAATCTCACCGTTGAAGGCATCGCACCCAACGGGCAGAGGCGGTTCGCCCGACCTCCGCTTCGCGGGGTACTACATCGGGAGTCAGAGCAATTCAAGACGTCGCGATGACACGACAATATTGCACGACAATATTGGTCAGGAACATAACGCTTCCGCTAGCGAATCATTGCACCGGTCGCTCTCGAGTGCGACCGTGGTACTTGAGGCGAATCGGTCGTCACTAACGGGTGATCAATAGGAACTGCCGACCCCTTGTTCACAATTGGTGGCTGCAAATCGACGCCTGCTCGCATGAGTAAGGCAAAACCGGTAGCACTCGGAGGGACGGAAACGTTTTTGTTTTTTGCTTCGTCGGCCTTATCGCTCTGACTGAGAAAGTGGTTAATCGCTTTGAGCTGTTCCACAAACTCCTTGGTGATCTGATCATCTGCAAAGGCACTGATGGTTGTGAAGGTTGCCAACGCGCGACCAAGTTGACCAACGAAAAACGGTTGGATTGTCCGTTGGGGACTCGTTGTGACTCTTCCATTGGTTTCTAGATTGGCCTGCCTTTTGGGGGTGCGTTGGGGATCGGGTTTCCGGGGAGGATTGAGGATTGGCAGATCTGCTAGAGACGGGAACACGGACGGTTGATGTACGATCAGATCAGACCGGTCCAATGGCTGGTCAGCGTTTTCACGTGGCCTCGGCTCTACCGTGTCTCGCAGTTCGAGGAGGCTGTCAAATTCCTCCCAGACTTTCTCTGAGTCCCGTGTGTCCACAAAGTGGATTGGCTCCTGCGGACGTTCTAGTTGTGGATCGTTCGTCGCAATGGGTTCCAGAAGGGTTGCCACGGCAGGTGCTCGGTCCTTTTCAGTGAGGTCGTACGCCAGGTACGGTTCCTCCAGCGTAAACACGACACAAGCAGATCCCACCAACGCTTGGTCCGAGCCTGAAGCAGTTGCTAGTTTCCTGGTGTAGCGGGTGCTGGATTCGGATGAATGGATGGGGTTAGAGCGGGCAGAGGATGGGCTTGATGTTGCGATCGGTAAAATAAGTTTGACGAACCGTTCACTGATGACATGAGTGAGTTTATCTGAGCCGGTCAGAGATGAGTTTCCAAGTGGTTCTGACCGTTGTTGCGGCGTTGAATCGAGGGACTGATCAAGCGGTTGCCTACTCGAGGCTAATTCCTGAACGGGATGGCGAAGCAGGTCTGAGGGCGAGCGTTCTTGGGTTTCGTTTTGTGAGCTATGGATCACCCACCAGATTTGCATTTCCCTGATGAGCCGCAGTCCGTGTTTGATTTTCTTACGGGCGTTTTCTACCAGTTTCGGATCAAAATCTTTGGGTCGCTGCCAAAGATTGGATCCAGCGATCGATTGTAGTTCTTCGGCGTCCGGTGACTGAATCGCGAGAGCGATCGTTCTCGGAGTCGCATTGGCGATTAACGATGGGGAGATCTGAATCGGTAGGTATGCGTGGGGATCGATCGAAACAGCACGATCCCTTGGCTGTGCCTCGATCGGGACCGGGGGAATTGAGGAGGATGGGAGAGTAGGGCCTTGTGCATGGCAGAGAAGGGTGGATTGGTAGCAGTGGAGCAGACCGAGGAGGATAAATGCGGTGAGTTGGTGTTGAAAGAAAAACTGTTTGCGTGCTGAGAAGAACACATGCATATTTCTTCAGAACTCCTGAATTCTAATGTGAGAATGATCGTCCTCGCGTAGTTGTGCGAGGAAGCTTGGAGTGATCGGTCGGGAGCTGTTGCCGTTCCGATAGAGATTCTAGGGAAGCCGGTGGTTGCGATGACCGAGAGGCTTCGAGGTCGGGTCCCTGGTGTGACATCTTCCTGTTTGTCCTGCGTCCGGATATTCCCGCCCTGAATATCGCGAAAGAGGGGTTAGGTAGGAGGAGGAGAGAGTGTCAATTACCGGAACACTGATGCCATCGTCGAGATTACCACCTGAGCTTGCCTTAAGGCTCAGGAAAGTTTGAATGAATAGGTGAGAGCGTTCAGGTTGTGACGGATGATGCAATCGGTCGATCAAGAACGTCTCATTCTGTTACCCATGGACGCTGTCAGCTGAGTAACAAAGGTTGACACAACAAGGAGAATCTTCGCTGCGAAGATTGGCTGCACCTGAGATAGATGCGCGGATCGGTGACTCCGCTGATCAGTGACCAAGGGAATCTTCGATTTGTGTCATCAAACGAGCGTTTTTATCAGGGTGATTGGATGGAGGGACTTGTTGAAGGTAGCTTTCCCAGCTCTTAGGTGGGGGTGCATCGAAGGACATCATCTCTTTACGAGTTGGGTGGAAAAGGGAGAGATGCCAGCTGTGTAATGCGATTCCCGAGTCAAACTTCCTCGTTGCGTCATATTTTTTATCTCCCAGTACCGCGTGGTCACGATTGGAGAATTGGACGCGAATCTGATGCTTTCTTCCGGTATGGAGGCGAACCGCTGCGAGTGACCAGTTTGCTTGGCCATGCAGCGAAAGCCATGTCAGCGAACCCTCTTTGCTCGCATCCGACTGGTAATCAGTGATTCGCATTCGGTGAGCCGCTTCATCCTTGATCAAGTGGTCGGTCCACGTCGCGGAGCTGCCTGTTGGTAAATTTCCCTGAGTGATTGCGAGGTAGGTTTTGACAGCAGCGTTCTCGCTTGAGCGGGAAAATTGCTGGTTGAGTCTCGCCGCGGCTTTGCTCGTTTTGGCGAGGGCAATCACGCCACTTGTCAGGGAGTCCAAGCGACTGACAATTCCCAGGTAGGCATTGCCTGGTTTGTTGTATTTTTCCCGCAGGTACTGACAGGCCGTTGAGTGCAGAGAGGGTCCGGACTCGGCTCCCATTGTGGGCAGCCCCGCCTTTTTGTTGACAACCAAAAGATGGTTGTCCTCGTAGATAACGTTAATCGATTTCATGAAGGAATCGGAAAGGCTGCTGTTATATTGACGGGATAAGCTCGATCGTTGAGACAGATCGATTGCATGGATTGATTAGGGCTAATCTAACAACTTAATTGGCGTTTGTTTTCTTTGCATAGCGAGGGCGTTTTAGGATCTTTGCCATCAGGCCCGGGAGGATGCGATCTCCATAGACGAGAGCTTTGCCTCCGCTACTTAGGATGACCTCACGTTTTCGTTTCACAATTGCCGCGAACGTATGTTCTGCGACGCGTTCGGGGGACCAACTGCCAACACTGTTGGATGTGGCATTGGCGTCGGTTTCAATCAAAGATTGAAAAAACTCGCTTCGGGTCGTACTGGGGCTGATCAAGGTGACTTGGATTCCATTGCTCGCCAGCTCCGAGCGAATGGAATCGCTCCAGCCATGAAGTGCGAATTTTGATGCGCAATATTCGCTCTTGTCAGGTACCGCGCAGTGGCCGAGAACACTACCTACATTGCATAGCACCGGGTTTTTGCCGAGGCATAGTAATGGCAGAAGGGTGCGGGTGAGCTCCGTCGCTGCAAAAAAGTTGACCTCCATGATTTGTCTTAAACGCTGCGGTGAGGCCTCAGCGAACGGGCCAATCGCACCCGCGCCTGCATTGTTGACCAACAGATCAACGCGTCCCTGTCCAATCTCAAGAACCTTATCCTTGATGCCGAAATGCGTCTCCGGATCGGTGATATCGCCTGCAAAGGGGATAATTTTCCCAACTCCCCCGCCGATAAACTGGTTGGCTGTTTCTTGGAGCTCTTTTTCGCGTCGGGCAACCGCAATCACCGTAGAGCCTGCATCAGCGAGGCGATGGGAGAGACATCTTCCGATTCCGCTGCTTGCGCCGGTGATCACGGAGACTGTGCCTTGAGGGGACCATCGCATTAGGATTTCGTCCTTGCATTGACGTTGTTTGAAAAGCTCTTGGTGGGGCGGTTCTTGGTGAGGCTTTGCTCAGTTGGGAGCATTTGAGTCAGCGGATTCGATGGCTGCTGTGGGGGCGGAATCCGTTGGGTGGACATTTTTGCTGGGTGCATGATTGGCATCAATCCCGGCAGTGTTGATGGATGAGTCATCGGTTGAAGGCGGCCGTTGTTGGGCAGGAGGCAGAGTGTCGGATTGAGAGCGACGCGGAACATTGCGAATGGCGATTGCGGATCGCCGCACGGGGCCCATGGCCCCTGCGGGAATTCGGACGCTCAGTGTGACGTGGGTCTCACCGTACTGCCTTGAAATCACTTCGCTCTTTTCAGAGAGGTACGAAAGTAATCGTCCATCGGAATGCTCGAGGTCAACCTCGATGTCGAGAAACTCGCGGCTCAGTGCTTGACCCACTCGGTCAATAAATCCGTTAAAGCCGAGGCCCGTTTTCGCACTTACCGGGATGGCGTGCGGGTAACGATTCAGAATCCGATTTAGCGATTCAGAGCCATAAATCGCGTCAACCTTATTGAGGACAAGCAGCGTATCTTTTGCTTCGATTCCAAGTTCCTTCAAAACCAGGTACACCGAATGAATTTGGTTGAACACCGCGGGGCTGCTCGCATCCGCAACATGGATTAGCAAATCGGCTTGTCTTGTTTCTTCAAGAGTGGATTTGAAGCTTGCGACCAAACTGTGTGGCAGGTCTCGGATGAATCCCACCGTATCACTTAATAAGACGGTACCCCAGTCCGGGATCGTCCAGCGCCGGGTCCGGGTATCAAGCGTCGCAAATAGTTTGTCCTTAGCAAGCACCTCTGCTTGGGTCAGCGCATTCATCAAGGTGCTCTTGCCGGCATTGGTGTAGCCAACGAGGGAGATCGTCGGTATGTCGCTGCGGGCTTCAACTTCGCGCTCTCGGCGTCGTTCTACCTTGGAGAGTTCTTCTTTGAGGTCGTGGATTCGTTTTTGCGCGAGTCGTCGGTCAACTTCAAGTTGTTTCTCGCCGGGACCTCGCATGCCCACACCCATCGCCTGACGCGACAGGTGCGTCCACATTCGTTTAAGCCGAGGTAGTGAGTACTCGAGTTGTGCTAGTTCGATCGCTAATCTTGACTCATGAGTTCGCGCACCAGCGGCAAAGATATCAAGAATCAGTTCGGTTCGGTCGAGCACCTTTGCTTTTACAGCCTTTTCAAGATTTCGGACTTGAGCCGGTGTCAGGTCATTGTCAAAGATGACCACCTCAGCCTCATTCTGCTCCACCAATTCCTTGAGTTCTTGGACTTTCCCCTTGCCGAGATAGGTTGAGTGATCCGGTGTTTATCGTCGCTGGATTAATTCATCGACGACCTCTGTTCCTGCGGTCTTCGCAAGTCCATGCAGCTCTTCGAGCGGATCTTCGTCCACTGTCTGTTGCGGAAGAATGAGTCTCGCAAGAATACATTTCTCCGGAGTGTCGTCTTGGACAGGTTTGGGTTCACGCACGGTCAGGTAGCACCCTCAGGGCACAGCGAGGAAATGAGGTTGCTCGCAAGTTTCATAAATCGGATCGATCTGTTGGTTTGGAGCATAGTATCAATGAAAGGGGGCAATTGTACTTGCTGGTAACTGGAAGCATGAAGCATGAGGAGGAACGCTCAGTAGGGAGCGTCGAGTCAGGGCGGTTTTGGTGATCCTTTCATCCTGAGTCAGGTTGTTGCGGGTGTGGTTCACCGATGATGTCGGGATTCAGGACGCTAATAAATTCGCAGATCTCCATGAGCAGATCTCCATGATCCGCGGGCTTCTATGATATCGCTCGCGTGCTAGATCACCAATGACTCAGATGACTGATTTGCCAGGGGCAGAGCAGGGTTTTAGGCTCCGTTCGGGCCGTTTTTCACAGGGTTTTGCCATCGTCTGGAAAAAGTTTCTCGGGGGTGACCAGACGTGTCATTAGGGTCGCGAAGAATCTCTTGTGTCAGGAAATGATTGGTTTCCAACACAAAACATACTTTGATTCTTTCTCCAACGAAGGCGATCCCATGACCCAGATGATGTTGTTTGACGCACCCGCAAACACTGCCACAGTTCCTGTTCCTGATTTTGTAGGTCGAGACTCAAACCCTCGCGGTGTTTCGTGGGAGAGGTCGTCTGAGAAGCGTTTTTGTGGTTCGCGAAGCGTTCATGAGAAGAAGGTCAGCTGCGAAGCAATCGGTGTTTCAGGTGAGGCGGGGGTTCAACGCATGGGCGATCTAGCTCGATTGGTTTTGCTTCGTTACGACCTGATGGCCAAGCGTCGGGCTCGCTACGCGTCGCGTCGTTGTGCTCGATGAAGGTATCAATCTTTTTTTGAGGGCACGGGTTTTTTGGGGCACCGGGGCAGAGAAGCGATCTTGCTTTGTCTTGTATGAAAGAAAGTTGCTGGATTGATTTTCAAGGAAAACCGGTCTTTGACGGGCTTTGCCCGCAAGTTGTAGGACGTTTTGGGACGATTTAAGTTGCATGGGTAGTGTACAGGTGTATACTTCCGTGTGTTGCTTCCTGACGTACGTGATCTTTGGGGGAAGGTTTGAACTGAGATGAGAGGTGAGGGAGACCCGATGGCCAATGAGCAAATTGCCTTTGATTTTATGGAAATCAAAAAGCGTGATCGTTTTACTCTGAAAAAGCGATTGGCATCTAAGGATGACGCGAGAGAAGCAGCGTGTATCGTGAAATCCAAAACGGTTCAATCAAGCACCAAGAAACCTTTTGAGGCAAGCAAAGCACGGTTGCGATCCAAATGTGGGCATCACACGAAGGCTTCTTGGTTTAGCCAAGCAGGGGTTCGTGAGGAGAGTAGCAACAAAGAGTTTGGCGAAGTGCCTGAAGTCGTTCATCACAAACGCCAAATGAAGGCTGTGCGTAGCCAAGGCAATGAATCGACGGGGAATCAGAGTCAACCGATCTCGTTAGATACGCCGCAAAGTCGTGTGTCGGTGTTGGATCAGCTGCGCAAGAAAACTGGTTGCATTCAGCATGCAGAGGAGTTGTCAGATAAAACCACCTTTTCAACAGGGATTATTTCCTTGGATCGATGGATTCCTGCAAAGGGATTGAAATTTGATTCGATCACTGAATGGGTTAGCGAGCGTCGAGGTAGTGGTGCGATGACTCTTGCTTTTTTAGCTGCTGCGAGCTGCTTGCGTTCAGAAGCTGTGGGGTGTGGTCCTTTGGTTGTGGTGAGTCCGGATGACAGCTTTTACCCACCGTCTGCGACAGCTTTTGGCATACCGGCTTCACGAATCCTTTGGGTAAGAGCCAGTGGAAGAAAAGATCAGGTGTGGGCAGTTGATCAAGCGTTGAGATGCAAGTCGATTTCTGGTGTTCTCGCCTTGCTGCCTAATCGATTGGATGACCGAGATGCTCGTCGTTTTCAGCTTGCTTCGGAGCAAGGTCGAACACCTGGTTTCTTTGTGCGTTCCAATGCTGTCAGGGGACAACCTTGCTTTGCGGAAGTGCGTTTTCATGTGAGTAGTTTTTGCCAGCATGCCGCAGCTGAACTAGAAGGATCCTTCCCCAGGATGAATTCGTCACGACGGTTTCATATCACCCTGGAACGATGTCGAGGAGGTCAGGTAGGTCGGAATGCCTCGTTTGAAATGCACGATTGCGGGGAAGTTCAAGAGATTGGGTTTGAGAGAAAAGGTTCCTTCAGTCATGACAAGACGCTTGTGCATTTGGTTTCCAAATTGGCCAATCCAGAGATTGCAAGGCGGCGAGCTGCTGTCGTCGATCGTGTCGGCTAAAACAAATGAAGGATTGACTCAATCAAACCAAGTTGACTTGGTGCCGATTCAAGCGGTGAACGATGTCCATGCCGTAGGTCATTTAAAGAGCAAAAAGCCTTTTGTTATTTGGGATGAACATCCTCGTCGTGGACGATTGGTGATTGCTGCTTGCGATCGTAGTCGTGAGTTTGGTGTTGTGCCCGAAATGCCGGTTAGTCAGGCCGTTGAGCTTTTACGACAAGGTCTAAGGGCTGTTAAGTCCCGCTCCTTAAACCGCAAGGGAACGCGGGGTCGGCGTTCCGCACTTTCCCCTGAGAGTGTTCACTCAGCTCCTTTCAATGAAAAAGTTTTGGCAGACGGTTTGCCTGAATCTTCCAGTGACGCTGCACTTCCCACCTCTGCCATTGAGAATCGATCGATTCAAATCCACAGTTCAAATCAGAAGTTTCATCTCTGTCAACGTGATGTCACTGGTGATGATTATGTCTTGGGTTGTATTGCTAATTTGATTCAGCAACAGATCACGCCCGTTGTCGCAGTCGAAACACTCGATGATAAACAATGGGCAGGGGTGGATCGGCATCAGCGAGAGGGATTGATCTGCGATGTGAGCGGTGTTGCCCATCTTTATGGTGGTGAAGTCGGTTTGTGCCATGCAACCGAGCGGTTGCTGGGTCAGCTTGGGCTCTTTTGTCGCCTCGTCGTCGCGGATACGGTGGCTGCTGCTTGGGGCTTTGCTCGATTTGGTTGGATGAATCCCACTTCATCAGTGTCAGTGGTTTCAGGGTATGTGGGTTGCCAGAGACGTGGTGATTTGCCCGTTGAAGCCCTGAGGATTTTCCCGGAGGTCAATAAGAATTTGAAGCGACTGGGGATCCAGCGGCTTGATCAGTTGTTTGCTCTGCCACGCAGTGGACTGGTTTCGCGTCTCGGCCAGCATCTTGTTTTGCAGATGACTCGTATGATGGGTGAACGGGACGAACCGCTAATGGTTTATCGTCCTCCAATTGAAAATCACTTTGGGTTAGAACTTGAATATCCGACTCGTGATTTATTGCTTCTCCAGGACCGCGTGCATCGGCTTGTTGTGCAACTCTGTGCGAAGTTATTGGAAAATCAACAAGGGGTTTTGCGTCTTGTTTTGAAACTTGAGTTGGTTGAGCATCCTGCATGCTCTTTCGAAGTGGGGTTGTTTGCACCAACTGTCGATGTTCAGCAAGTGACTGGCTTGATCAATCAAAAGCTGGAAGTGACTTCGCTTTCTGGCCTTGTTAAGAAAATGGAACTTGTTACCAGTTTGACGGGGCCATTAAGGACGGTTCAGGCAGACCTTTTTTCTGAGACTCAGCTGAACTCATGGGCAGAGGGTGTTAATGATTCCGAGCTGAACCGCTTCATCAATGTGTTAACGGGACGTTTCGGGAAAGATTCCGTGGTGGCACTCTCTCAATCGAGGAATCCGTTACCAGAGAAGGCATTTAAAGTGATTAAGTTGGCTGACATGCAGAATCAAAAATCCCGCAGACAATTTCGTCCTGCAGCTGGCAATTCAAACCCCAGAAAGCGTCTGCTTCATTCCAGCTCTTTGGATGATCAGCAGGGGCATGGACCGCCAGCCCGGAGAGTTGATACGGCGACGGGGAAGTTAATTGAGGAGCCAGAGAGATTGCAGAGTCATGCTTCAAGTGGTGAGGTGACGACCAAATATAATCGCCCGCCATCACCTGATGACCCGATGCGACGTCCCTCTTGCTTATTGGCCAGGCCGCTACGGTTACGGGTTTCGGATTCCACCGGCGTGTTTAGAAGCAAAGTGGAAGCAAGGTGGGTGCCCACTCAGGTACAGTTAGCGGGGCAGGTTTATTCTATTTTGTGCTCTTGGGGGCCTGAACGTATCGAAACCGGTTGGTGGAAGGGGCCAAGTATTCGCCGAGATTACTATCGAGTCGAATTAAACGATGGTCAGTGGTGGTGGATTTTTCGATCATTTCCTCCAGCAGAATCAAACGATCGTCGATCATCTTGGATGCTGCATGGTTATTTCGATTGACTCGCCTTGGGGCAATTCATCTGCGGTGAGTCCACGGGGCTGGTTCTCCGCGTCGATGGTCATCCACTGGTTGATTCTCACCGTTGGGGGTGATTGAGTTTCGGCCTGTGTGAAGATGTTCTCCAGCCGGTACGAAACCGGTTTAAGACCCTTGTTTTTCAATGATCTGGTCCAGTTCACGCTTAAGGATCGGAAGGATCTCGTCATACCCAAACGCTCCCAGTGTTTCTGTTCCCCGTTTGAGATTTACTTTTGCGGGGCCACACCAAAGGCCTAGATCCGCATCATCTGTCTCTCCTGGACCATTTACCCTACAGCCCATCACTGCGATGGTGATCGCGTGGTCTTTGGCGTAAGCAGTCATCTCCTTGACGTTTTCTGCCAAGTCGATGAAGGCTTCGTTCTCGACACGTGAGCAACTTGGGCAACTGATGATATTGAGTGCTTTTTCATTGAGTTTAACAACACTCCGAAAACGCCCGGAGTAGATGTCGTCAATGATCTCTCGGCCGGCATCGATCTCCTCAGGTTTTCTGGGGTTCGATAAGGTCAATGACACGCGAACCGTGTCTCCAATTCCATGTCCGATCAATTGTTCAAATGCAATTCTTGTTTTGATGATTCCATCCGGCGGCATTCCCGCCTCCGTAACTCCTAGGTGAATGGGGATGTCGGGTCGCTCTCCCGAAAAGCGTTTATTCACCTCGATGACTTTTGATGGGTCGCTATCTTTGAGCGATACCGCAAATCGGTCGAATTCAAGTGACTCAACAAATTCGCAATGCTCAAGAGCGCTTTCCAGCATTGGGGTAATCGAATCGCTTGCGTCGTACTTTTCCTTCTTTTCGGGGTCAACACTTCCACAGTTCACGCCAATGCGTATGGCACAATCATTCTGTTTGGCTTGATCGATGATGAACTTCACCTTCTCTTGCCACGATTTGTCTTTCTGGTGATGGTATAGGTGGCCGGGGTTGTAGCGAATTTTGTCGACATGAGGAGCGACCACTTCGGCGAGTCGGAAGTTCTCTTGTAAATCAACCGCTAGGTTCGCGTTGGTTTGTTTCCGGATCTCTGCAAGCGCTTCGGCATCTTTGTTGCTGTCCACCGCAATTCGGACCACTCCCGCCCCCCGATCATGCAAGGCATTCGCTTGAGCAACCGTAGCGTCGATATCGGTGGTCTTGGTGGCCGTCATGCTCTGCACTGCAATTGGGTGTGCCGACCCAATTTGAATCGTACCTATCTGTACCGACCGAGTTGGTTTTCGCTCAATTGCCATAGTGTTGGTCTGCGCGTCTGTCTTGTCAGGTTGTTGGTGGAGTTTTCAGAAATCCAACGAGGTATTGCTTGCCGTCGTTACTCCCTAGAAGCTTACCAGATCATTGTTTGTTGGAATCAATAGGTGCTCGATGTTTTAGCGAGGAAAGGCAACTCTTTTGGTGACTTGCGTAGTTGCTCGGTTCCACGAATTCGGGATTCACTCGGAAATCGTGTCGTCGATCGCAGGTCGGAGCTGTATCTGAGCCTTGTTGTGACACCGGTAGAGGAGGCCTCTGCGTTAGAAAGCCGGTTAAACCCAGCATAAAAAAAGCAGGTCCAAACGACATTTGGACCTGCTTGATTGAAGATAAGATTTTGATGGCTAACTCACGTAAACGTGCAGAGCCGGGAGATCTGGATTAGTTACCAAATCCACCGCCACCACCACCGAATCCGCCGCCGCCGCCGCCGCCGCCGAATCCGCCTCCGCCACCCATGCCGCCACCGCCACCTTGCTGGCCGCCTTCGCCGGTGACGAAGTTGAAGGTGGTGACATTACCAATCTGTGAGAAGAATGGCATGGGGGAGATTCGAACATAGCGTCGGTCACCCGAAATCACGGCTAGTGACGCTGCCATTGCACCTTCCGGTAGGACGGTGATTTCCGGCCGGAAACCAACTGCTGGACGACGACCTTGGAAGCCATTGGCGCCCAAAAGGCCCATTTGTCGTTGATCCCGGAAGAACTCCTGCATCATCTGCTCGCTGGAGCTATTGGTGGGGTCTTCAAAGAACTGCCCAAGCACCTGCTCGCGAATTCCCTGTTGTGCATCCTGGAGTTGTGCCAACTGGGCTGCGGCAATTTCTTGGTTGCGTCGACCCTCTTTGACCTCAAAGATGACCAGTGCGTCCTTCTCCGTAAGCGGAACTTGTTGGCGAATGACTCGCTCTGATTCTCGGCCAAGGTCGGTAACAATATCAACCGTCGCATTGCCGGTCGAAACGTTACCCCAGACTCGTCGAATCAGCAGTCGGTACTGACCATTGAATCCTTTTGGACAGATGTACGTCTCGGAAACTTCACCTTTTTGATTCTGGCTACTTCCACTGAAAGAGTCACTCAAAAGGGTCCCACCACCAGCACTCAGTCGGTTCTGGATGGAACAGACAGTACCCGAGGGTTCTTCCACTGCAAGGTCGACATCTGCGTCACCAGTCCAGGTGACACGAATGATCACGTCATGTGAAAGAGCCGTTTTGAGGTCCGCGTTATACCTCTCAGCAGCTTCTGCCTTGCCTTCTTCGATCATTCGAGCGTGGGTTGCTCGTGCTACGAGTCTGGCTTCTTGGACGACATCTTCCAGAGCTTGTGGCCAAGCTTGTGCAAGAACGCCTTTCGTTGCCCATACCAGACCTTCCAAGTCATCGAGATCCTGAGCGATTCGAAGGCCGGCAACATAGGTTTCTCGGCGGTATGGATCAATCGCTGCAACGTTGCGACAGAGTCTCAACGCTGCTTTGGAGGATCCCAATGCCTCTAACTTAAGTGCCACATGCAAGATGACTTCCGGTGTCTCGGCAAAATCAACGGATGACAGGTAAGCGCGTTCGATCTCAGCTTTTGGTGCATTGGTCGCTTGCAATGCTAATGCGTAGGCTGGGTACATCCAAGGTTGGACATTACCGGAGCGTATTGCGGCGGAGATTGCTTCACGAACCTGCATCATGCAGTCCTGTGCTTCGTCCTCATTGCCGGAATCTTGCATTTTGCTTGCGCGAGCAGAAAGATATCGCACGGTGGCTCGCAGTCTCTGATCGAGAGTTGCAAACGCTTCCGCAGACTCGCTGGACGAATCGGCGAAAAACTCATTCCATGCATCGGCGCGGGTTTGTTCTGCCGCGGGCGAGATGTGAATGACGAGGCTTTTGGTGGGTTTCGCTTCTGGTTTCTCTGCGTCAGCGTTGGCTTTGGAATTTAGCGTGACATCATCAGGCACCGCGAACATGCCGCCGCCACCCATCATGCCGCCGCCCATGCCGCCCATGCCGCCGCCCATGCCGCCCATGCCGCCGCCCATGCCGCCCATTCCGCCGCCCATGCCGCCGCCCATGCCGCCGCCCATGCCGCCACCCATGCCGCCGCCCATGCCGCCGCCCATACCGCCAAGCTGCATGATAG
>CAXQOB010000155.1:0-22221 GCA_964225475.1 Candidatus Nitrosopumilus sp.
CTTTTTTCACTGAAAGACCAGTGGCAACCAAGATTGATTGATGACAGCTTGTTTCCAAATCCTTATTCCATCAACCGAGTTAGCTGGGAGGAAGATGGTGAGTCATTTTCGTTTCTTTATAACGAGCGCGGCCACAGTTGTTTGCGATTGATTACGGTTGATGCTGAAAGCGGTGAGCCTCGACTTTGCATTGATGAGCAGAGCCAAACATTTGTTTGTTATTCGCAAAAGAGTTTTTTGCATCGACTTAAATCGACTGACGAGTGGATCTGGATGAGCGAGAGAAGCGGATGGAATCATCTCTACTTGATTGATGCAAAAACAGGCGAAATTAAGAACGCGATCACTTCTGGTGATTGGGTTGTTCGCTCTGTCGATCAAGTTGATGAAGAGAATCGCGAGCTATTGCTGACTGTTTCTGGAATCAATTCAGGTGAAGATCCTTATCATCGCCACCTCATCCGAGTCAGCCTAGATGGAAAGCGATTGGTGCGACTTACGGGCGGTGACGGCGATCATCGATGGCGTTTTTCACCCGATGGTCGATGGATTATTGATGACTACTCTAGAGTGGATCTTCCAGTAGTCACTGTGCTGCGATCAGCCGAGGATGGCGAATTGGTCTGCGAATTAGAGCAAGCAAATGCTGACGATTTACTGAGTGAGGGATGGCAGTTTCCGGAACGCTTCGTCACTGTAGGCCGTGATGGCGAGACAGAAATTCACGGGATCATCGTCCGTCCTACTGATTTCGAAGAGGGGAAGCAATATCCCGTTCTTGAGCATATCTATGCGGGTCCACACTCATCGTTCGTTCCGAAGCGGTTTGGTTTGCATTCCCATTTGTACGAAATGGCCGAACTGGGTTTCATTGTTGTGAAGATCGATGGGATGGGTACCAGTAATCGCAGCAAGGCGTTTCATGATTACTGTTGGAAAAACCTTGGTGATAGTGGGTTTCCCGACCGCATTCGATGGATTCAGGCGGCGGCTCGTAAGCACCCTGAAATGGATCTGAAGCGTGTCGGTATTTGGGGGGGCTCGGCAGGTGGTCAGAGCGCGATGCGAGCACTCATTGCCCACGGGGATTTCTATCATGCAGCGGTTGCAGATTGTGGATGTCATGATAATCGAGTGGATAAGATCTGGTGGAATGAGCAGTGGATGGGATGGCCAATTGGTTCGCATTAGGAAGAGCAGTCAAACGCTGCTCAGGCCCATCGGTTGCAGGGAGATTTGATGCTGATATGGGGTGAGCTCGATCGGAATGTTGATCCCGCGAGCAGTATGCAGGTCGTCAGTGCCTTGATCCGCGCTGACAAGGATTTCACGCAGTTAGTCGTGCCGGGTGCTGGTCATGGAGCCGCATCTCACCCGTACGCAAAACGTCAGCAGGCTGATTTCTTTGTGCGTAAGCTATGGGGACGCGAGCCTCGCAGTCAATAAGCTGGTCAAGCGAGTGATATCGACCTCGTTTTACGCACAGTTCTTGGGTTCTCACGTTCCGTCAACCAGTAAGAAACCTCGAGTTTGATGAGGTAAGCTCTAGGTTTAGCATCCGATTACGACGAGCATGCGGTTTCTATCTGTTGATGGATTTGCAAAAAAATCCAAAATGCTCATTTTTCTCGCGTAAACAAATGAAGGGAACGGGCTCTGATTAGACTCAGAGACGCTAAGAAGCATTTTTTAATTGAAGAATGAGCGAGAATATGAGCAGCAGATTATTAGGCGCATTAATCTATGTGGTTGTCTTTTTCCCTTTGTTGGGACCAGTGCATGCACAGCAGTCTGCGATACCTCCTGCACTCGAGCCATGGCAGGATTGGGTCAATGCGACGATCAAGTATCGTGATTGTCCAAAAATCTTCAATGATCACCAACAGGCTATTTGCTTTTGGCCGAGTCGATTGACTTTGGTTGCTGAGACAAGCGGTGCCCGCTGGCGCCAAGAGGTTCGCGTTTTCGAAAGGACCTGGGTGCCGATTCCAGGCGATTTACAGCTGTGGCCGCGTGAGGTTCAGGTAGATGGTAAGGCCTCGGTCGTTATCGGGCGTGACGGTCGACCATCAGTTGAGTTAGAGGTGGGAAGTCACTCCATCGAAGGTACCTTTCAATGGAAGCAAATACCGCAGAGATTAAAGATACCTCACGAAACCGGTGTGCTCCAGCTGACTGTTGCCGGTGAAGCGAGGCCCATGACAAGTTGGTCGGAGACCGGTGAGGTATGGCTCCGACGAGTGCAAGGCGCTCCTGCTTCGGTGGATCGGCTTGGAGTTCAGGTTTATCGGGTGATTGAGGATGGCATACCCGTTTGGCTTCGCACCGAAATTGAACTCACTGTGTCAGGTAAAAGTCGAGAAGAGGAGCTTGGCTGGATTATTCCTGAGGGTTGGCGTGTAGCCAGTGTTGAGTCTCCAATTCCAGTGGCAATTGATGATTTAGGTCGGATCAAGACACAAGTCAGAGCTGGTGAGTGGTCAGTGAAGATCAATGCATTTAGCACCTCTAATCCCGATCAAATTCAATATGCCGAGGGTGCTGATCCTGTTGCAGCGGATGAACTGATTGGCTTGAGACCAGATAACACTTTTCGTGTTCCCTTCATTGAGGATTTGGCTCAGATCGATGTGACTCAGACAACCTTCCCCGAGCGTTGGCGAGGAGTTCCTGTCTATAAGTGGGATACATCTAAACCACTTAGCTTGCAAGAAAAGCAACGAGGCATGGGCGAGAAAGCTCAGGGTGGTTTGAGCATTAGCCGTGAATTATGGCTGGATGATGATGGTCAATCCTTTACCTATGAAGACAGAGTAAAGGGGGAGATGCAAGAGATTTGGCGGCTTGATGCTGCTGAAGGCTTGGAGCTCGGCGCGGTTAGGATTGATGGTGAGAGTCAATTGATCACGGCTAGTCCCAGTGGTAATTCGAGTGGGTTCGAAGTACGTCAACGTGATCTTGATTTAACCGCAATTGGCCGATCTCCCCTTGGTGGTTCGATCGCATCTACGGGTTGGCAAGCTGATGCAGATTCCCTTTCCCTCACTCTGACGTTGCCACCTGGCTGGCGTGCATTCGCCGTTTTCGGAGCTGACGACGTTTCTGGTGATTGGTTGACGGCTTGGTCGTTGCTTGATTTATTCCTGCTGATGATCTTCTCTCTCGCGGTCCTTCGCTTGTACGGGTGGTTACCCTGCATGGTGGCAATGCTCGCGTTTGCATTGTCCTATCATGAGTATGGTTCTCCACGATGGAGTTGGTTTTGCCTTTTGGTGCCCCTTGCTTTATCTCGAGTAGTCCGCTCAGACGCCGGTCAGAACTGGCTAAAAAGAATTCGTTTGTTGGCTGCTTTTTTGCTCGCATGTTTCCTCTTGCCATTCATGGCGCACCAGGTGCAAAGTGTTTTGTACCCTCAGCTTGAAGTATCAGGTGTTACTTACGGGCATCGCGATTTTTTGACGTGGATGGGTGACGCTCCTAATGCGTCTTTCTCCATGAATGGATCCTTTAATTCTGCCCAAGAGCTAAGCTATGACTCGATGAATCGGTCGCCGAACGCGAAAGTGCAAATTGCGCAGCAGGGACGACTAAAGTCATCTACCAATCTTTTGTTTGATCCAAAATCAAAGATCCAAACCGGTCCTGCGAGACCGGTTTGGAGTTGGAATCGAGTGGAATGTTCTTGGAGCGGACCCGTCACCTCTGAAGATCAGATTCAGCCGGTTCTGATTTCACTCGGGCAGAATCGTCTGCTGACATTACTCCGGGTGTGTTTGCTCGCAATTCTCGCCGCCTTCTTCATCAGCAATGGAACATGGTTGCCCATACGTTTGGGGCGGCGATCTTCGGCCGCGGTCGTCTCCGTGGTGATGCTCTTATTTGCTGCTGGACCATCCTACGCCCAGAACAGTATTACTCCTCAGCAGGAACCGGGTGCTCCAACGAATGGAATTAATAGGACACCCGAGTTAGGATTCGCGGTATTCCCAGATTCGGCGTTATTAGACGAGTTGCGTGACCGATTGAATGAGGTTCCATCTGCATTTCCAGCGACTGCTGAAATTTCAGCTGTCAATCTCGAGCTTCGGGAAAGACGGTTGAAAATGGTGATCACCTACCACACTGCAGAGCAAGTCGTTGTTCCGGTACCGGGACGTTTTCCCGCTTGGTCGCCGATCAGTATACAAATGGAGAACAATGCTGAGGTTGCGATCACTCGGCGAGAGCAGCACCTCTGGGCGCTCATGCCCAAAGGCGTTCACCAGCTAACAGTGATCGGTGAAATACCGGATCAGTCAGATTGGGAATGGGGTTATTTGCTGAAGCCAAAGTTGGTCACGGTGGATGCACCCGGATGGAGCGTAACTGGCCTGAATGCGGATGGCATTCCTGGTGAGCAATTATTATTTTCAAAGGATCAGCCGAATAATGCGGACACAGCCGCGTACGATCAAACTCGATCCGATCCAATCGTCTTGGTTGATCGCCAGCTTGAGATAGGACTTGTTTCAAAAGTACGAACGACAGTAACACGGATTGGCGGAAGCAAAAAAGCGATAGCCATGCAAGTGCCTCTGCTGCCGGGCGAAGCTGTCCTAACACCGAATCGAGAAGTGCAAAATGGAGTGATCTCAGTCCAGTTGGATGGAGGTCAGCAAAAACCATTTGAATGGGAAAGTGAGTTCAGTTATGACACGACGATTGAGTTGACTGCTACTGAGACAAATCAGTTTGTGGAGCGGTGGTCACTACTCAGTTCACCCATTTGGAATGTGTCTATGAATGGGTTGAGGCCGATTTTTGAGCGAGGAAACGCGCAGTTGGTTCCAGTTTGGCGACCCTGGGGTGGTGAGTCTGTTCGTTTTGACGTGACTCTACCTAAGGCAATCGATGGTGAAAGCCTCACCATCACCGGTGTGGACCATCAAGTTGATGTTGGATCTCGGCAGCGAACCACCAAACTGCAGATCAAACTTGACTGTAGTCTTTCGACTGATTTTGTGCTTGATATCGGTAGTGAATCAGAGATTACAGGCATTCGGATGGATGGTAATGAGTTGCCAAGGCAAGGAGATGGTAGTCAGCTTGTGATACCGGTCAGTCCAGGGAAGCATGACTTACTGATTTTATGGAGTCGAAATCAATCACTTGGAAGCAGGTTTGTAGGTGAAGACTTGGCAACTCGTATTGACTCATCGAACGTCAGATCAATCATCAACATGCCTACGAATCGGTGGGTTCTCTGGGCCTCGGGGCCCTTGAGGGGGCCAGCCGTCCGTTTCTGGGTGATTTTGCTGATTGCCATCATGCTCTCCTTGTTCTTGGGCTGTCTGCCATCATCACCTTTAAACCGATTCGAGTGGACTCTATTAGTAATTGGATTAACTCAGGTTAATCTTTTCGCCGCCATGATGGTGGTCGGTTGGTTGTTCGCATTGAGGTATCGAGGTGAAAGAGATGGTGCCGAACTCAGCGGATTGCGATTTAACTTTCAGCAGTTGTGTCTCGTGTTGCTCACGGTGATCGCCCTTGCCGTTTTGGTATTCGTGGTCGCAAACGGATTGTTGGGCTATCCAGAAATGTTCATCCGTGGAAATGGATCAAGCAGATGGTCCTTGAACTGGTTCACGCCTCGCGCAGGTTCATCTTTGCCGGCGCCGGTTGTCTATTCCATCTCAGTATGGTTTTACCGAGTGCTGATGTTGTTCTGGGCACTTTGGTTAGCCAGTGCGCTCTTGCGATGGTTGGCAACGGGTTGGAGTCACTTTACATATGGAGGGGCGTGGCGAAGTTTCTCACCGGCAAGAGAGCCAAGTATCAAATCAGAAGCACCCGTTAGTGCGATCGATGCAGAGCTGGTAGATCCTCCTGCCGATGGGACTGAACCGTAATGATTACGCCCTTTGCAGCGTATCATCGTTGATTCGTGCCGCTCAGATTCTATCAGTGATGGTTATCAATGGGAGGTTCTTTCAAACCCAGCCGCGCCCGGGGAAATGCGCTGTCACGTTTCGATCTAACCTTGTAATGGCAAGGTTACTGAATGTTTTGGACACGGTTCAGTAATTCATCGAGTGGATTGTTGCACGGGTTAGCGAAGATTACCCTTCATTCGACTGAGGTAGGATTGGGCATCAGTAGTTACGGGTAGAAGAGTTTTTTTGATCCCACCGATGAAACTTTGTGTTGAATCATAGGTTGCAGAGACTTCTTTTTGCTTTGCAACAAGCATGCTTTTCAGTTCCTGAATTTCTCGTTCATAGGTCGCTTGGATTTCGTCGATCAGCTGATCCTTCGCCCTTGTTGCCTCAAGAGATAATGCTTGTGTTGATGCTTTTCTAATTTCGCCACCCAAATTACTATCAACCTCAATCGCCCATTGTTCGTTTCCCGGCTTATTAAATTTGACGTCGAATAGTATTTCATCAACAGATGCGAGTTGATCTTGCAACGTCATGAGTGTCGCCGGTGGGGTTGCGGACTCTTGGGAAGCAACCCGCACGTTTGTGCCCTGTTGTTTGCTGATCATGCGACCGGAATACAGAATTTCATCTCCAGTTGTTTCTTCTTTTCTGATCTGCAGCCACAGTTCTTTGCTTCTTGCAGTCCAATGAATGCCGGTTGTTTTTGTCCCGCCCAAACCGACTTCTGACGAAGTACTAGCTGGCCAGTGCATGGTCAGCTGAGACGCGGATTTATTTCCACGCCGCTGAGCGGCATATTCCATTCGAATCTGATCCTTACCACGAAGTGAGATTTTGATTCGTAATGGTTCGCTCATGTTTGTTGCACTCTCGTTCGCATTCTCCAACTGTGCGGTTAGTTGGTACTTCTCACCATGATGCGTTAATTGTCCTGATAACTCGCATTGTCGCAGCAGAGGAAGCTCGGATTTATGTGAGGGAAATAAATACGTTTCACCTCGTAATCGCGGGCTTTTTGGTGGGATAACGGTGTAATTAGCGAGTGTCTCGCCGTGTTCTACAAATTCTTTTGCCTGAGTTAGATACCCGGCAACTGCGTCGCCCACTAGATCGCGATTCAACTCACCATCCGATAAAAAACAGTTTGGGATGGCTGATTTGATTGAACTGAGGTCATTTTGTTTTGCTTGCTGTAGTTGAGCGTAATCTTGTTGGATCCGTTTTGGTAGAGAGTCAAGGCGCTGGCGTATGGCGGATAGTTGGTCCTGCGTTACCTGCATTTGCTGGTAAGAACTTTCGACTTGTTTCAGATCTCGCAGTGGATTGTCGAGTTGCTTCGCACTCGCAAGAATTTCATGAGTCTGTCTTTTTAGTTGATCGATCTCGATCTGTAGAGATGCAAATTCTTTTCGCCACTGGTCTTCCAATCTTCTAGAGGTTTCTGTGACTTCAAGTTGTTTCAGTTTCTCCTTTGTTTTTGAATGAATAGTTTCCGCTGCGTTAATGAGAGTCGATGGGATATAATTCCTTGCCTTCTCATTTAAGTTTAATTTCACAGGCTTCTGTTGAGCTGTATTTGCTCTGTCTGAGTCAATGAAAACGCCACTGACTTCAGCACTGTCAATGACAAATTGGCGATGCAGCAGCGAGTTTGAATTGAGCAGGAGGTCAATTCTTTCTGCTGCCATCAGATTTGGAGATGGTTTGTTTTCCTGATTTTTAGGCAGTTCTACGTGCTCGAGACTTGTTTCGGGCTTGATCAGTGAGAGCTCGGAGAGCGTCATCCGAGGCGGAAATAATTGCAGGTTGAGACCTGAGATGTCAGCCTCTGCACCGGTAATGGAATCAATCGTTCGAACTAACATTGCCGAACATAGAGGCCCTGCCGCAATTCTTAGAAAGATCGCGGCGGCAACGATCATTCCCGCGCGCGGTATCAGATAATTCCATCGAATCATGATGCTCGTTTCCTCGCTTCGGCGCGAAGTCGGCGGAGTAGTTGCTTTAATTGTGGGTCCAGCGATTGAGTTCCGGAATTGCTGTTGTTTTGCTTTTGGTTATCGGCGTGATGAGAGTGCTCGATTTTAATGATGTCGATTTGGGGAGATTTCAATTCTACCCCTGCACCGTGACCCATCTGATTTGTATCTGATTCGTATGCGGATGCATCGATTAATTGGCGATTGGGTTGCCTCGAAACGCCGGTGATGGCTGTCAGGTTTTCAGGTGGAAATTGGATAATCGATTGGTTTGGCTCAGTGACCTCAGGTTTAACAGAGTTTAGATTGCAGGTTTTTTGCGCGGATTTTTCGTGTTCCTTCGCTTGGTAGTGATGGATCTTTGTCAGGATCGCATCACAAAGACGTTGGGTTGGGTAGACCAATAGGGTTCCGATCAAGGTGCTGCCGAGAACCACGGTATTGTTCAGGTCTGTCCAAGCGATCAGAGGCAGATTCCACACGGGTGCCAGCATGTTTTGATCAGACAGATAGCTCAGAATTTTGTCACCCAGCCAATGGGTCATGGGGTCTAGCGGCGCCGCAGCAAACGAGACCGCGATTGCAGTAAGGAATGCCACTGCATGATTGAGCTTAAGGCAGAGGATTAAACCCAGGACGACCAAGCTGGTGAGGTTCCCGGGGGGAATAAAACCTAGAAGGCACCCGAGAGCAATTCCCCGGGCAATGAGTTTTGGGTCGCGATTCGCCTTGATCGCTTGTTTAAACTTTCTCGCTAGTTTGTAGAGCCAGAAGATCATCAGGTGCGCCTCCGTGCGCACGGTAATTGCCTAGTTCGACCTATCATCGGTATCGGCTTTAAATGTCCGAATATTCAATGTAATACGCAGAATCAAAACCCTGGACGCTGTTTGGGATCCTCCATCACATACTTCGCCAGGGTATTTGTGGCGGAGAGGTCCTCTTCCTGAGCGAAAGCTTGATGATTCATCTCGAGTTGAAAGCCATTCCACAAAGAGTGACCAGACTTGTCTCTTTGGTTTCGATCCTAATGGCGATGCCTCATTCATGTACACGAATGAGGCAAAGAGGGTAAATTGTGGGCAGGTTCGGGAATTCTACAGATGCAATGGTTTTGCGAGACTCATTGTCCGGCCTTACCTTTTGGTTTTTTTCCTTTACCGGATGCTCCGAAATATCATTCGAGTCGTGATTAGGGATTTTTGCTTTGGAATTATTTTCAACCTCCTGTGAATCGATTTATTTGGGTTGGGATACCCCACTTTTGAAACAAGTGTCTGACGAATTACAAACTCGATTTCGTCAAGGGGATTATTTGGACCTATCGGAGGTTGATTGCGTTTTACCCTCCACACGCAGTTGTGATCGTCTAAGAGAGTTGCTTCGGCAAGCCTCTGATAAAAAGAAGTTAAAGTGCCAATTGCCTCGATTGATGACGCTTGGAAGCCTTGCAGAATTACTTTACGAGCCCACCAAAACACTGGCGACAGATTTTGAGCAAACCTTGGCGTGGGCACGTGCAATTCGTCGTTTTTCTCCCGATGAACTTGAATCACTGATCCCCGTCGCTCCGCCCAGTGAGCCTCTGGCTCCATGGCTCGAACTTGCTGGAACACTGAGTTCGTTAGCGTCTGAGCTAGCGTCACAGGATATGACATTTGATCGGGTATCAGCGATGGCAGAGGGTGAGGTTGAGTGTCGCCGTTGGCACCTGCTCCAACGAATTCAGGATGCCTACATGGAGGAGTTGTTCGAAGCTGGCCTGTCGGATCCCGCAGCAGAACGGATTCTTGCCATTTCGCAAAATCGATGTCGAGCAAGACGAACCACGGTGCTGATCGGAACAAGTGACTTGAATCCCGTGGTGCTAAGAATGTTGCGTTGTGTCGATAAGAATCTGATTGCGATGATTGGCGCCCCGGAAGCATTAGCAAACAAGTTCAATGAATTCGGTTCTGTCATCTCCTCACAATGGCAGGACTACCGGATTTCGATACACGATGATCAGTTAATTCCTGCGAGCGACATGATGGACCAAGCGGTTGCGGTTGCGTCACAAATCAGAGTTTTTGGAGCACATCACTCGCCCGATGAAATCACAGTAGGTGTGACCGATGATTCACAGGTCGCCCCGATTGAATTAGAACTTCGCTGCTGCGGAGTTACAACAAACCGACATCTTGGCTGGACCTTAAGCGATACATCACCGGGTCGGCTGTTGCAATTAACCTCGCTATACCTTCAGCGTCAAACTTGGCAATCTCTCGCATCACTCGTTCGACACGGTCATTGCCATCGCTGGATCACGTCAAACTTAGATAATCCAAATACTCTTGTGGCCGATAGTTGGCACTCTCAGTTGGATCATTTCATTGCAAACCATTTTCCCGTGCGCGTCGACGACGCGATTCCCCCGAGGGCGATAGAAAAATTACCAAAGGTTGCATTGCTTCGAGATCTCGTTGCCGAGTGGTTGAAACCCTTTGAGGGTGCGCCGTGCCGAGTCGCGGAATGGAGTCAACGCCTTCTGGAATGGCTTAGCGGAATTTATGAGATCAAAGAAGTTCAGGGCGGGGTCGCAGATAATACGTATTCTCCATTGATCAAGTGTGAGTCTGCTCAGGGGATGGATTCCCCACAGTTGGATTTGGAAAAACATGCAGTGGTGCAGGAAGATAAATGCATGGGTGAACGGACTGGTCTTGCTCTTCGAACCGCTTGTAGATTTCTGAAGGGTGTCTCTGAATTAAATCCAGCATTGGACATGGAGTGTAGCGGTAGTGTCGCGATGGAGATGCTAACGAACCGATTGGGTTTTCTCAGGATACTGGAGACGCCTCAATCGGATGAAATCGATATTTTGGGGTGGTTGGACTTGGCACTGGATGACGCACCGGCCCTTGTTGTAAATGGGGTAAATCATCCTTTTGTGCCGAGTGTTGCTGCTGCCAATTCTTTCTTACCTTCAGAATTACGTCTAAAACTTTCAACTGATTTGAATGATCGACGGTATGCAAGAGATCTCTATTCGATGCAGTCGTTATTGATGAGCAGGTCATTGGTGAGGTTCATCGTCGGTAAGGTTGGTATTGATCAATCACCAACACCACCCAGTCGATTGCTTGCTGCCTCCGAGCGAGATCGTCTCCCTGGGAGATTGATTCGAGTGATGGAAGGTCAGCGTGAAACGACACAGGCGTTACACCGTTGGGATAAATCTGAGATTGGTGCGGGATTGGGCGTACCTGAGTTGAATGGCCTCGTTGGAGGGGAAGTGCCGCAAATCAAGTCGTTGAGTGTCACTGCATTTCGCGATTATTTGATCTGTCCATATCGCTTTTTTTTGCGACACGTGCTGAAAGCGCGTCCCATTGACGACTCATCAAGAGAGTTGGCGGCAAATCAGTTCGGTGATTTGGTGCACGGAGCTTTGGAAGATTTTGGGAATTCTGATGATCGAGATGAGTCAGATCCGCAGCTCATCGAGATGCATCTAAAGAAGTATTTACACCAATATGTGCAGAGATGGTATTCAAGTCACTCGTCATCTGCGGTCCAGATACAGGTGTCGCAGGCGGAGAAAAGGCTTCGACGGGTAGCTCAAGTTCAAGCGGATCGGATCGCGGATGGTTGGAGGATTCATCAAGCTGAAGCTTCGGTTGGACCCAATGAGGGTGCTTGTATTGCGGTAGGGGATCGATCACTACCAGTTAAGGGACGCTTTGACCGAATCGATGTCAGGCGTACCGATGGTCTCGAAGAATGGGCAATTCTTGATTACAAAACCCATGGTCACCCACCTGAGAAAAAACACTTGAGGAAAACGACCGACGGCTATCAGTGGATTGATTTGCAGTTACCGCTTTACCGAATGATGGTTCCCTATCTTGGTATCACTGTGGATCCGTCCCTGGTGAAATTGGGATATTTTAATATCAGCGGTAAAGACGAGGAGACTCGAATCAATGAAGCTGACTTCTCAGAGAAGCTTATGCTTGAGGCAGAGCGATTGGTGAAGCAATGTGTCAGCGGAATTCTTGATGGAAACTTTGAGCCGACCGAAAACCGCGTTGAATACGATGACTATGAGGTTATTCTGCAGACGGGTGTCGCGAGTCGGCTTCTTAATCAAGCTGCTGGTGATACAGAGGAGATTCAACGGTGAGTGAATTGGACGTGAAACACGGTGAATTGTCTCCGACTTTAGTAAGAGCCTCAGCTGGTACTGGGAAGACGTACCAATTAACTGCGAGGTATCTCAAATTATTGATACAGGGCGTTGCGCCGGAAACTATTTTAGCGACCACATTCACCCGCAAGGCTGCCGGGGAGATTCTCAGTCGAATCCTGACATCCCTTGCGAAGGCCGCAGAGGATCAAGGAGAGGAACATCTTGCAAAGATTCGCGAGCAGGTAGATATACCCACTTTGCCGAGAAGTTGTTGTCTGCAACTAACGGAAAAACTACTGCAAAATATTCACCGGTTGCGGGTCTCAACACTCGATAGTTTATTCACGCAGTTGGCAAAGTCATTCCCCTTTGAGTTAAGCTTGCCTGCAGCTTGGAGGTTAAGTGATGAAATTGAGGAAGTATGGCTGCGTGAACGAGCTGTCGAGATGATGATCGCTCAACTCGACCAAGCGGAAATCGCTTCCCTGATGTCCATGCTTGGCAAGGGTGAGATTCGCCGTTCTGTCTCTGGTGAACTGGTTCAAGTGGTTGAATGGGCATACTCGAAGCAGCGTTCCTGCAAGTCTGATATTTGGCTCAGTATGAATGTGCCTCGGCGACCCGATGACTCACGTATCAGCTCAGCGGTGAGTGATTTTCGCGCTGCCAAACCGAAGCAAAAACGACTTCTCAAGAAACTGATTTCTCTGGCAGACACTCTGGAGTCAGGTGATGATGAGGTTCTAGTACACGAGACGCTAGTGAAGAATTATCACCAATCGCGTCTGAAAGGAGAGCCGCTCACTTACTATGGAGCGGAATTTCCTGAGGGACTCAATGAAGCGTTCAGTACGCTTTACTTGGTGGCCAAGAGCAAGCATCTGGCTTTACTGCAAATGCAGAATGCGGGAACGGGAGAGCTGTTGCGTGCTTACGATAAACACATCGGAGAGTCAAAAGAAGCGGCTCGTATGTTGAGCTTTGAGGACATTGCTGTACGTCTGGCGGCACTATTTCGACAGCGCACGAGCGATTACCTGTTATCGAGGGTTGATGGAACTATCGATCATTTATTGCTCGACGAGTTCCAAGATACCTCGCCAATTCAATGGCAGGTGCTTTATCCGTTTGCGTTGCGAACGACGCAACCTCAGGAAATAACGACGTCTGAATCGGCGACGGGTATGGAGACAGGCAAGACATTCTTTTGTGTGGGTGATACGAAGCAGGCGATCTATGGATGGCGCGGAGGTGTCGCGGAGATTTTTGATACTGTTGCTGAGCAGTTACCTAACATTGATCAAGTCAACCAGAACAAAAGCTGGCGAAGCAGTCCGGTTTTAATGGAAAGTATTAACCGTATTTTCAAAAATCTACCGCGGCACCCTATTGCTGAGCGCGCGCAGGATTCTGATCCAAGCGAAAAAGAAATGCATGAAGGGCGTGCATTGCGAAAATTCGCGGAGCATTTTCCGGAGCATCTTGCTGCGAATCAGGATTTGCATGGGTTTGTTCAGCTAACCACTGCGATTATGCCAGATCAGGCAGATTCGTCTGCACGGAGATCGGCAACCTTTGAGAAGGCTACGGAGATTGCTGCTGATCTTTTGGAACAAGACCCGACGCTCAGCATTGGGATTTTGACTCGAACGAATCGAGCCGTAGCGGAATTGATCTATCGTTTGGAGCAAAGTGGACTGGATGTTAGCCAGGAGGGCGGGAACCCGCTCACCGATTCCGCAGCTGTTGAGATGGTGCTTTCAGCATTGATGCTTGCGGAGCATCCAGAGGATCTTCGCTGGAAATATCATTTAACCGCAAGTCCATTGAGTGCAGTCGAGGGGTTTGGCCCAGAATGGGTTCGGATGCACATTGACGAATTTGGTTTGGCAGAAACGGTTGAATTATTATCCGGATGTTTAGCGCCCGTTTGTGATGCAAGAGAAACCTTGAGGCTGAAGCAGTTGTGTTATCTGGCAATCGATTACGATTTAAACGTATCACCAAGATTGCGAGATTTTGTGCGTATGGTACGTGAAAAACGTATTGACCGACCCCGCGCCGCTCCGGTGCGAGTGATGACGGTACATCAGTCTAAGGGTTTGGAGTTTGATGCGGTGATCGTAGTAGAAATGGACAGCAGTCTTTCGCGGCAGTCAACTGACTGTGTATCGCGTGTTGAGGATCTCATGCAGCCTCCAACTGGCATGACAAGATACGTGAGTCAGAAGACTTGGCATTTCTTAAGTCGTGAATGGCAAAATGCATTCGGCAAGCAGGCTGCAGACTCATTCACTGAATCGCTTTGTATGTGGTATGTCGCGCTGACAAGAGCAAAGCAAGGCTTGTATATGGTGGTGCAGCCTCAGAAAAAGCCAGAGTTCAATGCTCGGACCTTCGGGTCACTCGTCTTCCATGCGTTAAGAATTGAAGAGGATCCAACGCAGGACAATACGGTTCTCTATCAGGCAGGAGATGAAACCTGGTTTGAGCAGAATCGTGAAGAAAGAAACGATGAAGATGTCTTCGAATTGAGTGGCGGTAAATCCCCAGAGCCGATAGTCTTTCAGCCAGTGAAAGGTGCACCTAGACGACATTGTCAGCTGCCTTCCTAAGCGACTTCGCTCATTTAACAACGATTGACCAGAGTATTTAGTCCCGCGAGGAAAATGGTCCTGTCCTCTTTTAGCAGGAAGCCAATACAAGACCTGATGTTTGAAGTGTGGATGTCATGTGAGTGAAAATACAGCTTCTTCTGTTGATCTCTAGTAATCTTTACCAAGATCACTTTGCTTACAAGATTCAATCCACTTTTCTAACTCTTGCTTCATGACCTTGAGCCTTGCCGGTTCTCGCTGGTTGAGGTTTTTAGTTTCAGCGGGGTCGCTTTTTAAGTCGTATAGTTCCCAAGATGTTCCGTCGTCTGCACTGTAAAGTTTGAAGTTTTCAGTGTGCCACGCAATCTCCTTTGATGATTGAAACCCAATGGACTGGCCTCGAGTGTTCTCTTGCCCCTGAAGAATAGGAAGGAACGACACACCATCGAGAGGTCGATTGTCTGGATACTCAATATTGAGAAGATCGATAATTGATGGCAGGATATCGCTCGTAACCACGGGCGACTCAATGATTCGTGGTGATACTTTGCTGGGCCATACCAAAATTCCTGGTACTCGGACGCCACCCTCATAGAGAGAGCGTTTTCGACCTCGTAGTGGACCTGCGCTTCCCGGTGCTTTGCCCGCGTTACCCTCCGGGCCATTGTCTGAACAGAATAGAATGATCGTATTCTCTTCAACTCCTTTTGCTTTCAGGTGGGATCTAAGCCTGCCGACCTGTTCATCCATTGCGGTAATGCAACCATAGTAGTTTTTGAAATAACTACTGAATTGTTGGTAAGGTTGTGTATGTCTTTCGTTAGCAACAACGGGTAGATGCGGAGCGTGAAACCAGATATTGGCGAAGAAAGGTTTTCTTGCTTTCAGTGCATTATCAATAAATGGCAGGACACGATCCATCACGATTCGAGAGGTGTCACCTTCAAGATTATCTTTGACTTCTTCATGTTGATGATTCCAGAAACGTGTCCCGTAAAACTCACTTGTTTCATTCTTCTTTAATGCATCCCAGCCGTTTTTGCTGGCATTGGGTGGTGCCAGCATTGGGTCATGGGTAGGTACTTTGGATTCGGTGACAAAGCTTTCATCAAATCCATGCATGGATGGAGTCGAAAAGTGTTTCGCTCCCCTGGGGCCACCCCGATTCGCATCTTGCACGGTTTTTGTCAGGGTTCCAAGATGCCATTTCCCAAAGTGCCCGCTTTGATAATCAAGTGACTTGAGTAGTTCAGGGATTGTGATTTCTTCCTGGGGTAGATGCCCTCTGTTGGCAAAATAGATTCCATACCGATATGGGTGTCGTCCTGTTAGACAGCTACCTCGAGTTGGACTGCATACGGGGGATGCTGAGTAGAAACGTGTAAATCGGACTCCCTCCCCGGCCATCGAATTTAAGTTGGGCGTCCGGATAACAGTGTCAGGCTCGTAACACCGAAGGTCACCATACCCCAAGTCATCACACATGATCACAATAATATTTGGAGGTGCTTCTTCCGAGCGGCATACGTTCAGCAAGCAAAGTGTGATTGCAAGAGTAAGCGGTAGTTGATGTTTTGTTTGCTTGAACATGGTGCGTGTGATTGATTGGGTGTGTTGCGAAAGAGTTTTTTTGGGGACAGCGCATTGGTTGCGATGCATTGCTGAGTGCATGATGGAATGATTATGGGGCGTTTTTTAACAATGGTTTCCGGTTGTTTAGTTGTTTTAGAATGCGGCCCGTGGAACTGTTTGAGTTTTGCATGATTTCATTCGGACGACCCTCGGCCACAATGTTACCACCTTGGTCTGCTGCACCCGGTCCTACATCGATGATGTAATCGGCCGCTCGCATCAGCAGAGCATTATGCTCTACAACAAGTAAGCTATGTCCATCCGCGATAAGAGCATCGAAACAGTCAATGAGTCGAATGATATCAGCATAATGAAGTCCCGTAGTGGGCTCATCAAGAATAAACAGAGTCTTGTTTTTACTGGCTGTTGAAAGGAATGCGGCCAGTTTCAATCGCTGAGCCTCACCGCTTGAAAGAGTTGTCGCTGGCTGTCCCAGTTTGATGTAGCTGAGTCCGACATCGGTCATTTTCTTAAGTCGTTCTTGGACTTTGTCAAAACCACGGAAAAAAGAAGTTGCTTCACTTACGGACATGTTTAAGACGTCTGCGATCGAGCGATCTCGATAACGAACCTGTAAGATTTCTTCACGGTATCGTGAGCCGCGACATGCTGGGCATTCCATTGTGATGTCTGCCATGAATTGCATGTCAATCTGCATTACTCCGGAACCTTCACAGGCTTCGCATTGACCTTTTGCGCTGTTGAAACTGAAGTGTCCAGGTCCAAGTCCACGGATTTTTGCATCAATGGTGTCGGCAAAAATTTTTCTAATTGGGTCAAAAGCCTTGATGAAAGTCACTGGTGCGCTCCTGGCGCTGCGGCTGATTGGCGATTGATCTACCAGTAAACAATCTTTGATTTGGCTCAGTCCTGAAATTCCTTCATAAGGCAGCGAGTTAACGTTCTTTTTTTTCTTCTTCTGTTGAATTGCACCATAGAGCGTGTCTTGTATCAGAGAGCTCTTGCCGCTGCCGGAAATGCCGGTGACGAGGCAAAGTACGCCCAGCGGAAAATCAACTGTGATGTTATTAAGATTGTGCCCACTCGCGTTCTTTAACGAGATGAAGCCCTTCGGTGTTCGAGGTGTCTTCTTGCGAATATTCCAGCCACTCTCGCCAGCAAGAAACTGACCGGTCATGCTTTTAGGATCTTGGATCATCTCTTCAGGTGGGCCTTGGTAGACGATACTCCCTCCCGCTTCACCTGCTCCAGGGCCGATTTCCAGGATGTGATCAGCGAGGCGAATCATTGTTTCCTCGTGTTCTACAACCACGACGCTGTTTCCGCGATCTCGCAATCGCAAGATTGCTTTGGATAGTTGAGTGACATCATGAGGGTGTAGACCAGCGGTTGGTTCATCTAGAACGTACAGCATGTTGACAAGACTGCTTCCAAGTGTCGACGTCAACGCAACCCGCTGTGTTTCACCACCTGATAAAGTTCTTAATGTTCGATCAAGTTGTAAGTACCCAAGTCCAACCGTTTCCAGATAACCAATTCGCTGGCTAATCTGCTTGAGGGGTTCAGCAGAGATCTCGCGATCGCGTCTCGATAGTTTAAGATTTTCAATTTTCTCCTTCGCTTCATCTGCCCGCATCGAGAGCCATTGGCTGATATTGAAATCCCCTAATCGGTGAGCGAGAGTTTGTTTTTTGAATCTTGTTCCTTGGCACTCAGGGCAGGTTCGATAGCTTCGATATCTTGCCGCAAAAATACGAATATGCATTTTGTACTTTTTGCGATCGAGCCACGCGAAGAATCCATTCAGGCCGCCGAAATCTCTCTCGGGAACTCCTTGTTGAATTATTCGCAAATGCTTTTTTTTCAGTTTGTTAAAGGGAATGTCAGTTGGCAGGTCGTAGTCTTCAGCAAGTTCAAGTAGCTCATCGAGTTCGTGCTGATAAGACGGTGTGTTCCACGGTGCGATTGCGCCTTCTTCCAATGGAATACTTGGATCGGGCACAACAAGATTCATGTCGATATCGACAATCTCGCCAAAGCCTTCACAGGTAGGGCAGGCTCCCAGTGGGTTGTTGAAATTGAACAGTCGCGGGACTGGCGGGTCATAGTCGATATCGCAATCATCACACCTTAAATCTCGGCTGATAGTGCGTTTGATCCAACTTTGATTGTCAATTTCAATTGATCTTGCTGCGGTTGGTTTATTCTCTTTGGTCGCTTCAATTAAGACGGAGGCACGTCCATTACCTTCCGACATCGCTGTTTCCAATGACTCTGTCCATCGTGTCAGGTCATCTGATCCGGTTAACCGATCGACAATAATCAAGCAGTAGCAGCCAGTTCGTTTAATCTGTTTTGCCAAACTAAGGCGATCATTATCCGAAAGCCGAAAAGATTGTCCGCCGATAATCAGCCTTAAATATCCTTCCTGTTGAAGGCCAAGAAGTATTTCATTTGCTTCGCTTCGATTGGGAAGCCACACCTCAAAACCTACCATCGCTCGTTTGATCTTGCGGTTGGTTGCCATTTCCGTCGCCACACTCTCCGGGTCATCGCAGACAACGGTTTTTCCGCAGTCAAAACAATGTAATGATGCAGCTTTGGCAAATGCGAGCCTCAGATGCTCAGCAATCTCCGTTGCAGTTGCAACGGTACTGCGATTGCTCTTTGAACCCGTTGCTCGAGTGACAGCAATTGCAGGCGGAATACCTTTGATTTCGTCGCAATCAGGTTTGTCGAGTCGCTCGAGGAATTGACGTGTGTAGGAGGAGAAGCTTTCGATGTAACATCGTTGCCCCTCTGCGTAGAGTGTGTCTAGGGCTAGCGAGCTTTTGCCGCTACCAGATAATCCACAAATGGCCACAAGTTGATTTCTTGGGATATCAACATCAATTTTCTTTAAGTTGTGAACTCGGCACCCACGCAGGGAGATCACCTGATCACGCACAGCTAAATCCTCAGGCGTTACACGAAGAGTAAGTTGGTTCAGATAGTTTAGGGCATCAACAAGGAGTGCCGTAGATGGGTACTAGGCGGTCATCGCATTGGGTTGTGGATCGCAGCGATTGTGTGGAAATTGAATCAAAAGAATCTTAATTGAGATGAGGTCGGTAGAATGAAGAACCTGCAATTAGCGGTTACATTTAGTAGGAGATGATTGCTTGGAGTGACGCTGACACAGTAGTCCAATTGAATTCACACGGATGATCCCGATTAGAGGGACCTAATGTTTTAGCCGGTGGGGACAAGCGTGGGCGGGTTTCTAGAAACGTGTTCAGGAACCTCCAGGTATGGGATTTCTTAGAATGCATTGGGATCCGGTTAATGGTACTTCCGAGTGAATTTGGCGAGGATCCTGTTTGGTGAATCTTGTGTTCGACTGGAGATTTCAGAACAATAGGTGCGCTGTATTCCCTCGATCCTGCTTGGCGGAATTAGTCTTTCTAGGGTCAAGTCAATCGACACATGCCTGTTTGTAATGTTGACATTCATTTTTATTGTCGCATGCGGCCAATTTTGATTAGCGAGGCAATTGAAAATGACTGATCCAGATTCCGAATCGAATCTACTTCCAAAATTGGAGTCATTGAAAAAAGAGATTCGGCAGCACGATCAACGCTACTACGTTGATGCCGAACCCTTAATAACTGATTTGGAATATGATCGTCTTCTTGATGAATTAAAGGAACTGGAACGTCAATATCCACACCTTGTGACGGATGATTCGCCCACCCAGCGAATCGGTGATACCCCAGTGGATCATTTGGAGCAAGTGCCTCATAGCGTTCCAATGTTGTCGATTGATAACACTTATCAACCTGAAGATTTGCGATCTTACTTGGATCGCACTGAAAAGTTGCTCGATGGAGAAACGATTGATTGGGTGATGGAATATAAGATTGATGGAGTCGCAGCTTCTATCCGCTATGAGAAGGGAGGAATGAATGTTGCTCTCACCCGTGGTAATGGTGAAGTTGGAGACGATATCACTCATAACATCAAGACGATTCGTGATTTGCCTCTTCGGCTGGAATTAGCGCATCCTCCGGATGTGCTTGAGGTTCGGGGTGAGGTGTACATGTCCAATTCTGATCTTGCTGATTTGAACGTTAGGCAAAAACAGCAAGGGTTGGATCCATTTAAAAACACGCGAAATGTTACCGCAGGCACGATTCGACTTCTTGATCCGAGCGTAGCAGCTGAACGTAAGCTTCGATTTTTTTGTCATGGTATCGGTCAGGCCGACGGTCTGAAGTCGACAAATCATCTTGATTTTCTTAACGAAGTCGAGGCGATGGGGATCCCGTCGACGCCAAATGTACAACGGTTGAGCGGCACCGAAGCCGTCATGCAAGCCGTGGAAGAGTTGAATAATCAGATGCCTGATCTTCCCTTCGAAGTGGACGGGATCGTTTTTAAAGTAAATGATTTTTCTCAACGACAACGTTTGGGGATTCGGAGTAAGAGTCCGAGATGGTTGATTGCGTATAAGTTTGAGCGTTATGAAGCGACCACTCAATTAATATCGGTTTCTGTGCAAGTTGGTAAAACAGGTGCCATCACTCCCGTTGCACATCTCCAGCCGGTAGAAATTGCAGATACAACCGTAGCTCGCGCTTCCCTGCATAACGCAGATGAAATAGAGCGATTAGACATTCGTTTGGGTGATCAGGTTGTCGTTGAAAAGGCGGGTCAGATCATTCCGAAAGTTGTGCGTGTTGAAAAACACTGTCGAGTTGGGGATTTACCTCCATGGGAGTTTCCGAGTGAGTGTCCAGTGTGCGAGACGCCATTAGTCCGAGATGCTGGGGGAGTTTACATTCGGTGTCCAAGCCCTTCGTGTCCTGCGCAAATACGGCAACGGATTCTCTACTTCGGTAGTCGACCGGGAATGGATATCGAAGGTTTGGGGGAAGAAGTGGTTGATCTACTTCTTGATAGTGGGCTGATTCACTCTTACGGAGATCTGTACCGTTTGGATGTCGACCGGGTCGCGTCACTCGTTTGGCCCAAGATGCGTAAGGGTAAAGATGGAAAGATGATCGAAGTGCAGTTTGGTCGGCTAAATGCTCAGAAGCTAATTAGTGGCATTGATGGAACTCGCAACCGTGGGCTCGCTCGACTGTTAGCTTCACTTTCAATACGCCATGTTGGTCCACGAGTGGCAAAGATTATTACTCGTCAATTTTCTGACCTACAGAGTCTGTTGAGTGCATCCATCGATGATTTGGCGGATATTCATGAAATCGGTCAAGCTATTGCGGAAAGCGTTCACGATTTTTGTCGTAGTGAATATGGAAGATCAACATTAGGTGATTTAGAGAATGCTGGCGTCTGCGTGAAAGAAATCGTTAGTGAGCCGCAGGTGGCTAGCGAGATCGCGGGTAAAACAATTGTCGTTACGGGGACGTTAACCCAATTTACGCGTGATCAAGTCAAGCAATTGATTGAAGATCTAGGCGCTCGAGCTTCAAGCAGTGTAAGTAAGAAAACGGATTTCTTACTGGCAGGTGAGAAAGCAGGGAGCAAGCTAAGCAAGGCAAAAAGCCTTGGAGTCAAGGTATTGTCCGAAGATGATTTCCGAGAAATGCTCAGGTCGTCAGGGGCCATCGATTAGCTAGCACATAGAAGTTCAGTGGAGCAATTGTCTGGTTGGGGAGGGGGATCATTCCAGTTCGTTGGGTATCCGCTGATTTATCGCCTACGGATTGAAGGGTGTCTGGGAAAACAGGTCGTTTTTTCCCATATTGACGAGGTCCAGACATCAGGTCCGCCGGCGTCTTTTGTGTCCGAAAACTGGGTAATTTAGACTTTCAAAAATTGTAGGAATCTCACTGATTCGTCTTGACCGCTGTTGTTTGTTTGCGTTCAGCCTGAGGCTGAGGCTGATTTCACTCGTCATTGAAAACGGTTTTCACTGGCGATGAAACCGAGAATAGGGCGAACTCACAACAGCG
>CAXQOB010000156.1:0-10584 GCA_964225475.1 Candidatus Nitrosopumilus sp.
GCGCGTTGAAATGCGATACCATCCGTCGAAGAAAGAATCTCACTTGAACCCTCAAGGTGATTACCACTTGGCACTTCGAGTAACTCAGGGATAGAAGTTGGACTGGAACCAAACACCAGAGCTTCGACTCCCAGCTTTCCCGGCCAGTCCAACTTCTATCCCTGAGTTACTCGAAGTGCCAAGTGGTAATCACCTTGAGGGTTCAAGTGAGATTCTTTCTTCGACGGATGGTATCGCATTTCAACGCGCGAATCCCTCCAGTTATGGTGCTGATGCGGGGACTTTAGGAAGCCATCCCGAGGGATCATTCTCAGATGCCTACTCTTACACACCCTTGGGATTTACTCGAGTCATGGCAATCAGTGCCTTGCTTTTTTTCGCGGTTTGGATGGTTTTATCCAGAGTATTAAAGCGAATGAAAACCAACGGACAATCCTGACCGTTTGACTGCTTACCGGCTTGGTATGCAGTGAAGGCTGCACTCATGCTTCGTTTGATTTCGCGGAGCAACTGACAGATTTGATGGTGGAGCGAGTGAACGCTTCTGCGCTGAATGCTCTTTTCAGCCATCTGGTAGCCAAATTGAGTTTGAAGAGGTTCCAGATGTACTCACACCGCCTCGCCTTCTTGCTTTCACACGAACGTAGGGTGCTATATGGCCGGCACGATCGGCAAAGCTGCCGCTCGTTGATTGTTCCTGAGCATGCATCGGTTCACTTAAATCTTCGATTACAAATCCAGAGTGACAAATTCCACCAATGATTTGTTCCCAACGGTGAACAAATTCAATTGCACCTTTTTCTCGTAATCGTTGCGCATTTTTGCTCTCTGATTTGACAGATGGGATCGACTGCGTTCGGTAGTAACGATGTTGGATTTCGTAATAGCCTTTTTCATTCGGATCTAGGGACGCCTGAAGACTAACGGGTTGCTTGTGTTGGCTGATGTAAAGACCTCCTGGGCGTGTAATGCGACCCACTTCCTTGAAGACGGGTGCTACGTTTGGGACATAGCACGTGCTGACTGGATGAATCACAATGTCAAATTCACCATCTCGCAGCATTGGGAGGCTCTCCATGCTATTTTCAAATAGTCGAAAGTGATAACCTCGTTCTGCGGCCACTTGGCGATCTAGTTCAAGCATTGCACCGCTGATATCTACCACCGTGACAATGGCTCCCGCAGCTGCATAAAGTGAACTCTGCCTTCCGCCACCTGCCGCTAGGCAAAGGACGTGCTTTCCTTTGATGGACGAACCGAGCCAGCCGCTGCCATCAACGGTTTGCAGGGGGGATGCAAGCTCTTTGTCGGTGGCAGGTCTGCACAGAGGTGATTTTGCTGCGGCCATCGAATCGTAGACTTTTCGATTGGTCTGACGAATTTGTTCGGGGTCCATTTTTCTTATGAGTACCGGTAGGTGGAATCAGAGTTTTCCGTGAGTAAGGAGGGCTTCGGTCTCACAGGGCCGGTGCCGTTTAGGGTGTGTGACGGATGCAAACTGCTCAGTCTGAGAGTTAATTTGGCATCAAAATGCTCATCGATCGATGGAACTTTCTGCTTATCGATGCGTCTGAGAGGTGTGAAACGTAGGTTTAGCGTGCGTGATTACAGTCGAAAGTGCGATGATTCACGGGGAATCAGCGATTTTCGGCTGTTTAGAGCTCAAGTAAACTTGCCGGGAAAAGTGGGGTCATCGCTCCATATTTCTCAATAATCTCGTCTACGCTACCCTGATAGTGCAGCGTGAAGAGAACGGTATTTTACGGAATATCAATGCGGTGAGTCCTTCTTGAGGTCACGCGGCATTACTGTTTTGCGCTGAAATTTGACCTGCGTTCACGTTCGCTGTGTGACTTTAAGGGATTCGTTGAGTCATCTGGCAAAGCAACGCGAGTGTGCTCAGGGTGAGTGGTCGAGGAGTTCGGCCAAGTATTTTATGGATTTAATTCGCTGACAAAACCATGAAACCGACAGAAGAACAACTGGATCAGCTTCTTAGTGGGTATCTGGATGATGCCCTAGAAGCGGACGAGTTACAAAATGTTGAACGATGGTTGCAGGATGATAGCGATGTTGCAAATCGTTTACGTGAACTTGTTGACGTACGCGATTCAGTCAGGCAGGTGTTTCAACAAGCTCCAACAGTGAAACTTCCGGATCGTTTCTCAACCAAAGTATTGACGGCGGCGGTTGCCCGAGCCCGAGAAGAGGGAGTGGATGAAAGTCACCCTCTAATGCGAGTGCAGGAGCAGCCTTTGACAAGCGTTATTTCGAGACCTCAGCCTGTCAGTTCGCGCCGTTTGGTGCTCGTTGTTGCGACGCTCGCTGCGTGCCTTGTCGCTCTAGTATTTGCTTTTGATCTAGGAGGATCGGATCAGGCGGAAGAGTTACCTTTGATTGCTCAGAGTGATGGTGTTGCAGGGTCTGCGGTATCTCCTGAGGCTTCCTCAGCCGAGGTTGCGGCAAAGACAGGTTCTTCGGAAGGTTCACAAGCATCATCATCCTTGGATTCAGTCGCAAGCAATTTAGAACAGGAGACAACCGTTGAGTCCTCTGCTTCTAATATCAATTCGCTCGTCGAGAACGCCTCCAATGCAGTTGATCAATCGAGTGATCCGAGCAAAATGGAAAGTTCGTCGGCAGCGGCATTAGCTGCGGCAGACCCACTGGATGTTGATCCGACTAACGGTACAGCATCGAAGTCTGCCTTGAAGGGGGCGGTGTTGGTTTTAGATATCAAGCAAAGCGATGCGGGAAGGTCACAACAAGCTGTTAGAAAAGCAATGGAAGCGGTGGGTATTCGCGGGTCGAACCAATTGCTTTTGGGGCAGGAGTCGCTCGCAGGTCTTGTTGGACAGTCGGGGACGGTGGGTACGGAATCTGATGGCAAGCCCGCTGCCGTGTCCAATGCTTCGTTGCTATTTCTTCAGTTGTCTGCAAAGCAGTTTGACCGTTTTTATCAGATGGTCTGGTCTGATCAAAAGGGAGTAGATTCTCTTGCAATGTCGATTGCATACGATGCTCCAATCCTCAGCCTAGTTCAGTCGATCCAGCAAGATCCCACCACGGTGCAGCACGAGTCCATGGCGTTCGAAATTGAGTCGGAAGAGGATCAGCCTAATTTGCTGATCGATAAGCTTCAGCAGTTGCCTCTGGTACCGATGGACAGAACCGTTCTGGTCAGTCCAGGTTTGGGATCGGGTGATGACCTGCAGACACAGGTACTGCTTCTGGTTCGTTAATTGGTCGAATGGCCGGATTGAAACCGATCCTTGATGTCACCGCGGGTGCTTTTCAAACGATTCATAGAAAACGGTGCTCTAAAATAAAAAATCCTGACCCGCATCACGCGCCGATCAGGATTTCATGTTTATCAACCGTTATGACGCTTTTATTTTCCGATCCGTTGTAGAACCACGTCTAGTGTTTTACGCAGTGCTGCTCCACTGGCTCGCATACCTTGAACTTCCTTCGGCCATAGTTCAATTTCCAAGCGATCGACAACGCCAGTTCTTCCCACGACCGTGGGGACAGATAAGGCAACATCTCGGATACCGTAGCATCCGGATTGTACGCTGCTGACCGGCAGTACACATCGTTTATCCAATGCAATGGCCTCGATCACATCTCGGATTGCAATGCCAACTGCGAATCCGGCACCGCCTTTTCTTTTGATCACCTCTGCACCGCTACCACGCGTGCGAGTGAATAATTGATTGGCGAGAGCTGGCGCCCATCCTGGATAGCGATCCAGAGGCAGCCCTGCGATGGTTGCACTGCTCCAGACGGGAACCATCGAATCACCATGTTCTCCGAGGATCAAAGCTTTGGTCTGGGTGGGAGGTGCGTTGAGCTGTTCGGAAATAAGTGAGCAGAAGCGAATGGTATCCAGCTGAGTTCCAAGTCCGATTACCTGATCGCAAGGCAGGCCAAGTTCCTTCGCTGCAACATAAGTGAGGATATCGACAGGGTTACTTACAACGAGGATGATCGCAGTGGATTTTGGACCGGCTGCTTTGACATCGCTTAGGATCTGCATGAATAGATCCGTATTGCGATTGATCAAATCAAGGCGAGACTCATCTGGTTTTCTTCTCAAGCCAGCAGTGATGCAAATCACGTCGCTGTCAGCGATGTGTTCATACCCACCGCCAACGATCGTCTGATCGGCAACGCTCGGACCACCGTGCTGCATATCAAGTGCTTGCCCTACAGCAAGTTCTTGATTTACATCTAGCAGGGCAATTTCACGAGCGATTCCACCGCATTGAAGCGCGAAAGCTGCACATGAGCCGACTAGTCCGCCACCACCGATGATTGAGACTTTCATTGGGTTTTATCTTTGATCAAAAACGTGTTTTATTGAAATGGGGAAGGCCTTGCTCGCACTGCCGGAGGAATACCAAACATGCGTGTGAGCGATTGTTCTGGAATGCCAATTGCTTGGCAGTATTATCTAGCTTTGCATTTGACGAATGACTTCATCCGTAATGGCTTTCACCAGTGCGTCTTCTTGATTTGGGTTGCTGGATGTCGAGGCTCCACCGCTGACGGAAGCGACCGGTGGGGGAGCGGGGAAGGCTCGACGCTCTACCCCTGCAGCTGCCCACGAATCTCGAAAGACGTCGTTCGCACAGATATCGCAGTTGTCGTACTCAGGGGTATTGCGAGGGTCTTTGTAGCCCCATTTATCCTTGAGATCCAAGAGTTCTTGAGATTTCTCACCACTGAGGTACGAGACGTTCCCGAGTTGTCGCGAAAGCATCAGCATGCGGCAGTAGGAATCAAGGATTTCTGTCCACCAGTATGCCTGTTCCACTGTTTCTCCATAACTCACGGTGCCGTGATTCGCGAGGATCATGACGTTAGTGCGATGGACAAAGGGTAGAATTGTATCGGCGAATTGTTGCCCCCCAGGGGTTTCATATTTAGTAATCGGTACGTCACCGAGAAAGACCTCAACCTCTGGTAGTACACACTGCGGGATGGGTTCTCTCGCGATTGCGAACGCGGTGGCGTGAGGCGGGTGACAGTGGACAACGCTCTTGATGTCCTCGCGCTGACGATAGATTTCCAAGTGAAGCAGTGCTTCGCTGGATCTCTTCTTACGACCGGCAATCTGATTTCCTTGCATGTCAATCAAGGCGATATCGTCTGGTTTTAGATATCCCTTGCAATGCAGTGTAGGGGTGCAAAGAACTTCGTTTTCACTGACACGAACGGTAATATTTCCATCATTGGCAGCCGCAAATTGACGATTGTAAATTCGGCTGCCGATATCGCAGATGTCTTGTTTGATGCTATGGAGATTCTGCATTTTTATTCTCAGTAGGTAATGATCTCGCAGCGGATTAGGTACCGCGTGTCTTGGTTCTTGAAAGGTTTGATCACAGAATGCGGGTTGTCGAGTAATTTGCGTCAAAATCAATGAATCGATACATCATCAATCAAAGCGATGATGGAGGCATCCAGAGGTTTGACGTCGGGATAGAACGGTTGAGTCGATTCTGGGCCCTCCGCTAAACCAACGAGGTCTCCGACACCGCTGCCACACAGATCCCAAGCAATCACGGTATCGCCTCCGAGGGGTACATGGTCGATCTGGTCAATGTCGTTGACGATTTCAACGCATCTGAGTTGAGCGCCCTGCATGCTCGGGTGCGATCGGGATAGGGTGAGCGTTCCGATGGTTCTGGCAATCTTCATGATTCAGGACTCCCAATTCTTGTGATTGCTGTCGCTACATTGACCGCGCTCATGAAATTGAGGCGTTTCATATCCAAGATCCAACAGGTCAGATCCAGCTCTGCTGAAAAACGCTTGACCTCTTCGATGGATCCCACGATCGTAGCGATCTGTTGGTGGTCGTTGATTTGGAGCATCAGTTCTTTTGCAGGAGTGTCGCTCAAGACGATGCGGGCATGATTCTTTGGTAAACCCCGATGATGTAGTTGATTCGCCAGAGAATTGGCTCGAATCGAGTTGTCCCGATCAAGGATCACTGTTGATGTCGTGGGGTTCGATGATCCAGACACAGCGGTGTCGTCCAGCCGCGTGATTTCAAGTTGGCGACGTTTTGATTCATCGATTGCTGAGGGTGTAAGGACCGCGTCATGTCGGATTAATGCGACAGAGACATCTCTTGGTATTTTGGTGATGACCTCTTCTGAAATCACTTTCTCATTAATTGCTGAAGCGATTCGGTTAGTCTGAGAAGTTGCAGCCAGGTCATCTGCCGGAGCTTGAGCCTGATTCGATCGCAGTTGCGCAATGACCTGTCGCGTAATCTCCTCGATTACGTTTCTGTCAATCTGATTTACTTCTCTAGGGTATTGGGTTGCCATTCCTATTGGTCCAGAATTCCCATCACGGTCCAGCGAGCAGGATTAGTTGATTGACCGGTGAGTTCCCGAGCATATTTGCCATCACTGGTCACCATCACGTTATCTCCACGTCGGGAGCCGAGATGATCCAATGCGATGATCGGTGGGCCATCGGGTGAACCATCTACGGTTAACAGATGGATAATCACAAGCCTCTGGCCATCCAAACTGTGATGTTTGACCGTTGCACGAGCGGATCCGAGAACACGGGCGGGTTGCATGATATTGAGCCAGTTTCCTTACACGACACGTAGTTCATCAATCATGCTGCAGCGACGTTCACGAGTGAACGTGTTGGCAGTTGTCACCCCTTCACCCGTAGGCCCTGCGATTGAAAAGGAGAGGTATCCTTCACCGCCCAAGCCAAGAGCGGACATGCTTGGGCCATTCTTGACGTAGAGGGTTGTGTCAAGCTGCCGCCCAATTTTGGTCATGTTATGAACATTACGCGAGTGAATGATTGCGGTGTGTCGGAATCCGTGCTCGTAGGTTTGAGCCATTTCAATCGCATGATCAATATTTTTAGCTCGAACGAACGGGACAAATGGCATCATCTGTTCGACACTGACAAAGGGATGGTGCTCATCTGTTTCACCAAAAACAAGTTCAACAGAGTCATTGATTTCCAGTCCGGCAGCCTTCGCCAGTACTGCCGCATCTTGACCGATGAAGTCTTTGCAGGCTGCGTCGTGTTGGTCGTCGCCGACTTTCACAATTGCCTTGGAAGTCAGCGTAGCGATCTGATTCCCATTCAGTTCAACGGCTCCCGCACGACGCATTGCAGCCATCATGTCGTCGAAGACGGAATCAACAACGAAGACCTCTTTTTCTGCGATGCACAGTAAGTTGTTGTCGTAGGCAGCACCCTGGATAATGCTTCTTGCAGCGTTGTCGAGATCTGCCGTTTCATCGATGACGACCGGTGGGTTACCTGGTCCAGCCACGATTGCTCGCTTGCCACTGCGTAGAGCAGCTCGACCAACCGCTGGACCACCTGTAACACAAATAAGGGCGACGCTACGATGTTTGAAGAGTGATTCAGCTGACTCAAGCGTTGGTTCAGCAATCACACAAATGAGGTTGTCGATACCAATCTCTTGTTTGATCGCTTGGTTGAAGCGACGTACACCCTCTACTGCCACTTTTTTACCGGAGGGATGCGGATTGACGACGACGGTGTTTCCACCGGCCAACATGCTGACCGCGTTTCCTGTGATGGTTGGGAGGCTGTGGGTTACCGGAGTGATCGCACCAATGACTCCGAATGGCGCTCTTTCGATCACCGCCAAACCGTGATCACCACTAAAGCATTTCGTCTCCAGCATCTCCACTCCGGGGGTCTGTTCCCCCAGCGTACGAAGTTTCTCGATTTTGTGTTCGAGTCGACCGATCTTCGTTTCCTCCATTTCCATTGTTCCCAGCTCTTCGCACTGTTCAATGGAGATACGCCTGATGATTTCGATGACTCGTTTTCGATCCGCGATGGAGCAATCGCGGAATCTTTCAAAGGCTGCTCGAGCCGCGTTCACGGCCGAATCGGCATCGTGAAAGATACCGTGTTGACCGGAAGCATTGCTGACAGGTGAAGATCCGTTTCTCGATGGAGGCATAGGACCGACTTCGGCAAGGACCTGTGCGACCACGTTTCGAATGATGTTTTCGTCGTATTGCATTTTTCAGTGATTAATTATTGAGCCCGTGTTTATTCGCAATCTTGTCTTGAAAAGACTGATTGCTTATCAATGTGAACCTTGTCCACGATGCCGATAATGACAGCATCGATGGGAAGTGTTTTCGTTTCAGGGGTTAGACGTGCGCTGCTCCCTTGCGTGATCAAAACAAAATCGCCTTCGCCGGAACCAAGGGTGTCAACCGCGATGAAGGTCCGGCCTGTAGTAACCAGTGAATCGCGTTTCTTCTCGTCAAGTCGATATGGCTCGACGACCAGTAGTTTGTGTCCAGTCATTGAAGCAACCTTTTGGGTGCTGACGACCGATCCGGTGACTTTTGCGACAAACATTTCGTACCCTGCCCTTTGATGTCTACCGATTCAACACATCGATGCACTGACGTGCGACGATGATTTCTTCGTTGGTTGGAATCACCCAGAGCTCAATTCGGCTATCGGGTGCGTGAAAGGTTGATTCGCCAGCGACGGATTGGTTGGCTTCGGGGTCAATGGAGATGCCGAGTTCCTGAAGTCCTTCGCAGACCGCTGCTCGAATCCGATGGCCCTTCTCTCCAATGCCTCCGGTGAACACGATTGCGTCAGCTCCTCCCATTGCAATGAGCATTCCACCAAGATGTCGACGGATTTCCTGAACAAAAACATCCAGTGCTAACTGTGCTTTTTCATTTCCCTGATCGGAAGCTTCTTCAAGATCCCGAATGTCGCCGCTTACCCCGCTCAAGCCCAGAAGTCCTCCATGGCTCGCAAGCTGCGTGAGCACTTCATCGAGCGATAAGCCGGTACGCTCAATGATCAGCGGAATGGAGAACGGATCAAAGTCACCGACTCGATTGTTCTGAGGTAAACCTGTTTGTGGAGTCATCCCCATTGTCGTGAGGACACTTTCACCGCATTGAATCGCAGTCAGACTGCTACTCCCACCAAGATGGCAGGAAATGATGCGAGCATCCTTGCGTTTTAAAAGTTCAGCACTTCGAGTTGCAATGTAGCGGTGACTGGCACCGTGGAAACCGTACTTGCGAATATGGAACTCGTCAGCCCATTGGCGAGGAATAGCATATTCCCGGCGGCTAGCCGGAATGGTTTGATGAAAATCCGTTTCAAAGGCAGCAATCAGAGGAATACCAGGCAACTTCTCCCGCATCGATTGCATTGCTGCGATGTAAGGCGGATTATGAGCTGGCGCCGCGGCATTCATTTCTGACATGGCCTCAAGCACCTCGTCGTCGACGCGGAAAACCCCGGAGAGTCGTCCGCCGTGGACCGCCTTGAATCCAATCGCAGCAACCTCCGATGCATCCTTGAGCACTCCGTTCTGAGGATCTGTGAGTTGTTGCAGGCAGGTTGCGACTGCAACACCGTGATCTTCCACTGCCATGGTGCGTTCGTCTTGCCAATCACCAATTTCTACGACACAGTTGCTCTCCGATTGCCCAATGCGATCAACAGCACCACGCGCCAAGCATTGTTCGTTTGACATGTCATACAAACGATACTTGAAACTGGTGGAACCTAGATTTGCAACGAGGACGAGCACGGGAGTTTCTGGGTTAAATGAGTTGGAGTTGGTTTCTGCGAAGGTCAGAGTCATCTGGCCGCTTGAGGCGAACGCATCGTTCCGCGCAAGTGCTTCCCTTGAAGGGGAAGCCGTTGGCGAGTCAGAGTCCGCCGTTACACCAAAAAAGCTTTCGTCAGACCTTCGGACGGTCGTGGGATGATGTGACTGCTGACCAGTTCGCCAACTTGCGCTGCCGCCGTCGCACCTGCCTCTACCGCAGCCCGTACGCTTCCAACGTCGCCGCTAACAATCGTGGTGACAAAAGCGCCACCGATATCAACGCGTTTTACGATTTCAACATTTGCTGCTTTCGCCATCGCGTCGGTTGCTTCGATCAAAGACAAAAGGCCTTTGGTTTCGATCAAGCCAATTGCATCGTTCATGAGATTTCTCTTTGTAAGTCAAAAGTTGTTTGATAAAGAATGAATTTAAGTCGTCTTTGGAGTTAAGCTCCGATCCGAATCGAACGGGAGGCAAATCGGATAACCTTGGCAACCGAATTTGCTAATCTCGGTCAGGTCGGATTACTTTTTGCTAGCTGCGGGAGTTTTAAGAACCTTGGGAAGATCCTCATGTGGACGAGGAATCACTTGGACGCTTACGACTTCGCCGACACGCCCAGCCGCTGCAGCGCCTGCATCGGTTGCCGCTTTGACAGCTGCGACATCGCCGGTAACAAACGCACTTACTAGCCCGCTGCCAACTTTATCCCAACCAAGGAACTTGACGTTGGCTGCTTTCATCATTGCGTCGGATGCTTCGAGAAGGGATACAAACCCTTTGGTCTCGATCATCCCTAAAGCTTCACTAATCTTTGCCATCTCAGATTCTGCCTACTCAAAGGGAGGTGTGATCGTTTCAATGTGAAACGACCGTAAGGAAAACAATTGATTCGTTAGGTGGATGCCTCAGTGCCCTTCGCACTTGCACCCTGATTTTTTGAGGAGTACTTC
>CAXQOB010000157.1:0-14145 GCA_964225475.1 Candidatus Nitrosopumilus sp.
TAAAGACAGTTCCGTTCAATCAGGTAGAAATCACAAGCGATTTTTGGAAGCCACGGTTAGAAACACAGCAAAAAACTCTTGTCCCCTTCGCCTTTGAAAAGACTCAAACCGGTGTCGAGCATCTCAAAGCAGCACGCGATCACCTGGCGGGAAAAGAAACCCCGGATCACCGACCTCATCGCTTCATTGATTCCGACCTCTACAAGGTCATGGAGGGTGCGGCGTACCTATTAAAGCTAAAACGTGACCCCGAATTAGAATCACTGATCGATCAGATCACTGATGTCATTGAGGGAGCGCAACACGCTGACGGTTATCTCTATCCCTCACACACCACCGGAGTGGGGTCATCCGATCACATGATGGGTGATGAGCCCTATACCTTCATTGTACACAGTCACGAGTTGTACAACGTCGGTCATCTCTACGAGGCGGCCATCGCATACTATCAGGCCACCGGCAAACGTCGATTACTCAGGGTAGCGGAAAAAAACGCGCAGCACCTCAATCAGGTTTTCTTTGTGGGTGATCCAAACTACAACGACGGAAAACCAATCCGGCAGGCGCCGGGGCACCAAGAGCTCGAATTAGCTTTGATCAAACTCTACCGAGTAACAGGTAACAAGCTTTACCTCACGATGGCGGAGCGTTTCCTCGAGATACGAGGCGTGACGTACGTCCCAGACGGCGAGGGAGTTATGTCACCGACGTACGCCCAACAACATGCTCCAATTTCACATCAGAAAGAGGCGGTGGGGCATGCTGTCCGTGCGACTTACATGTATTCCGCAATGGCTGATATCGGAACGCTCACCGGGAAGAGGGTGTACGACAGAGCACTTGATCAAATTTGGTCAAACATCACCGATACACGCATGCACCTTACAGGAGGACTCGGTGCGGTCCATGGCATCGAGGGATTCGGCCCTGAATATTTATTGCCCAATGCCGACGCTTTCAATGAAACGTGCGCTGCAGTAGGAAACGTCATCTTTAACTACCGCATGTTCTTGTTGCACAAAGATGCCAAGTATTTAGACGTGGCAGAAATAGCGCTCCTTAACAATGTCCTAGCATCAGTGAACCTACAAGGCAATCGATTCTTTTACGTGAATCCACTAGAGGCAGATGGCAAGTACCCATTCAACCACGGTACCGCAGGACGTTCACCTTGGTTCGGTACGGCGTGCTGCCCCTCCAATATGGCACGCCTCCTACCGCAAGTTCCTGGGATGACCTATGCCTACGATGAGAACTCCCTCTATCTCACTCTCTATGCTGCAAGCAAAACGAAACTAGAGATTGGCGGTGTACCGACTGCTGTTAGCCAGAGCACTTCCTATCCCTACGATGGAAAACTCACCATCACTCTGCAACCTGACCGCGATACCGCATTTGATTTGTACCTACGGATACCAACTTGGGCTCATGATCGATTTGTACCAGGTGAACTTTACCGCTACCGCGAACACGAAACCGCCATGCCACAATTAACGGTCAATGGCGAGGCTGCTGCACTTGAAATGGAGAGGGGCTTTGCAAAACTGCGCAGGGTTTGGAAAAGTAACGACAAGGTAACCCTCCACCTTCCTATGCCGGTTCGCGTCACCGAGAGTCATCCCGCAGTAAAGGATAACCAGGGCCGTGTCGCCTTCACACGCGGTCCTCTCGTAATGTGCGCTGAGGGAGTAGATAACGGCGGTTCAACACAGCGATTTTTTTTCGACGAGCGTGCCCCGCGCATTACCAAGCAATTGAAACGCGTAGAAATACCCGATGGGTCATTTCAACAAACGACGGCATTTGGAAAATGCATTACCGCTGCCGGCTCTGTAAAGCCGGCTGAAATTCTTCTGACGCCTTACTATGCTTGGAATAACCGTGGCATCAGCTCAATGACGGTTTGGTTTCCCACCACTGCCTCCATGGCAGTCTTTGACCCACACCAGCTACCGAAGGCGAGCATCTTTCAGGAAATCAAGGCCTCACACACGGCGGAGGAAGACACCGTTAACGCCGTGGGCGATGGAAAAGTTGATCAGTGGTCAAGCGGCAATAAGGTTCCACGTTGGACCAGTCGAGGTGAACCGGGTAAGCCGCAATGGGTGGAGGGGCGGTTTAACGAAACCAAAACCATTCGCAGCGTAGGCGTTTTTTGGATGGATCGATGGCAGGGTGATGTCCGACTACCTCGGGATTGGAGCCTCGAAATTGAAGTGGAAGGACACTGGAAACCGTTTCATTTGTACACGACGGATCGGTATGACACACGCGCAAACCAATTTAATGTTGTTCACCCTGCAGCACCGGTTCATGCAGACGCAATCCGTATCATCATGACTCCCCAGGATGCAACGGCAGTTGGAATCATCGAAGCACAGGTGATATTTGAAGGGAAAAGGTAAGCGTTCATGAACCAATTTAAGCACGAACTGAGGCGAACTGACCACCGCGCGCCAGGACTAACAACATCGTTTATCAAACCTACAGTGACCCTTTTAGGGATCATCCTTCTTACACCCGTGCTGATCTCGGATCATTCCAGTGCCGCCGAGCCCCCGAACATCGTCATCGTTTACGTTGACGACCTTGGATGGGCTGATACCTCCGTCCGCATGGATGACCGTGACCCGGAATCTGCCAGCGATTTCAATCAAACACCAAACCTCGAGGAGCTGGCAAGTCGGGGCGTGAAATTCTCTAACGCCTACGCACCAGCCCCGACCTGCACGCCGTCTCGCAAGAGCATCCAGTTCGGCAAGACCCCCGCTAGGTTGAAATATACCTTTGTTCATGACGTCCTAGCGCTAGAGCGCAAACTGTCATGGAAAGACGAAACGTCACTGGCTGATGTGCTCAAAGAGGCAAACCGCGGCTATATCACCGCCCATTTTGGCAAAGGGATGGCGGGAGAAAGGATGGAGACTATCGGTTACGATCTGACCGATGAGGTTGATGGGAATGCTGACAACGGTAATTTTCACGGCGAATACATAAGCCTAAAGGATCGACGTCCTTTGCCGCCCGAAAACCCGAAACGGATGGCGTCGCTCAGACAAAGTTCGATTGACTTTATCAAGCAATACTCGGGAAAGCAGCCATTCTTTCTAATGATCTCTCATTACGCGGTGCACGTGCCACACGCCGCGAATCCTGCATTGATCGAAAAATACAGAAAGCTTCCACGTGGTAAGTACCTAACCGATCAAGACTATCTACCCGCGGAACAAATCCCGGAGGGAATGAAGATTAGCCACTGGCGATTGCAATACGCCGCGATGCTCGAAGAGGTCGACCAAGGCCTTGGTGCAATCGTCCAAGCGTTAAACGAAACCGGGCAATCCGATAACACGTTGATTATTTTCACCTCTGACAATGGAGGTGGACTAACTCCCAACGGCTCGCTGCGCGGTGGAAAGGCAACTCTATATGAGGGAGGCCTCCGGGTCCCCTTTGTCGTAGCCGGCCCAGGGGTCCAACGCGGAAAGCAATGCGATATCCCAATCGCGCAGTGGGATCTCCTACCAACACTTCATGATTATGCGCATAGCGAACATCCATTACCGGCCGAACTTGATGGCGGTAGCCTGCGATCGGTATTCACAAAAGCTAATGAAGGAGAGGTGGTGCGAAAAACGGACGGGTTTGTATTCCACTATCCATGCTATTTCGCTCCCCCGCTGAGCGTGATCCGGGTCGGGGACTACAAATTAATGCAGCACTTGCTAACCGGAGAACAAAAGCTTTTTAATCTCACACTCGATCCCACCGAAAGCGACAACCTTATCCACAAGAATCCGACCCTCGCGAGCGAGCTCAAATCACGGATGGCTGACTACCTTTTGACGATTGATGCAGAGGACGTTCAAGAGGTTTATCAAGCCAGACTCCGAGAACTCGACGGGTTTGAACAAAACTCTCGAAGTCGCCATGCAAAAACCCTGGCACAATCCGGCGGCGATCAGACCATTATCGCGGAAGCGAACGCGCGTCTCAGCCACGACCTGGAACGTTTCGATACGAACCGCAAGGAATGCAAACAGAACATGAAGGGTACCGGTTTTTGAAGCTCGTCCCTGCGTACTCTTACCCTCAATCCTGAATCAATCTGAATGGCTTTTCCCAAACTTCCTACCCATTCAACCAGAACCCAAAACGCGCATTCCGCACATCAAGCGGGCGATCCGCCAAAAGTGAGGACGAACAACAACCAAAGAACGAGGGGCACCAGAGATACAAACTGAAAGAGGGATAGACCAACCGATTTCCTCCCTTCATTGCCGCGATTAATTGCAAGCTTTGCCAGAATGATGGCGTACACCGGTAATAAGAAAATCAAGGCAAGACCCGAGTTAACAAAGAGTTCGTAACGGGCAAATCCAACGTCTTGGATCGTCAACAAAAGACCAAAGATTACTGGGACGTACCCGTAACCGAAAAGCGGTAGAACCCATTGCCCTGCTTCCGGATTCCCTGCCCCGGTCCGTTTCGCATGTTTTGAATGCCCTGCGCTTTTTGGAGCAGAATAGGGATTCGTCTTTTCTGGTCCTTTTCCACCGGATTCCCGCGAGCGATCTGAACTGCCTTCCGGCCCGGTTCCTGCAACCATCTTTACTACAACCTCGAAGCTGGGTAACGAATCTAACTATCCGAATCCGTTTCGATAATTTCGGAGTTGACTTATTAGCCGCCGCGTCGGCAAAGCCCTCAATGAATACGCGACCATTTTCTTCGTATTCAGAAGGGTTATCGATGCCGAGATCAGCAGCGCTGCAGTGCTCGCACCATGTTATTTTCGATTAACCACTCCTGCTCGAATTAATCACGGTATTTCGAATTGCGATGCTTACGTGCCATTAAGTCGTTGGTAATTGTAAATCCGATATTATCTGCAATCACTGGATCGCGACGAGCAACTATCCAATGCTAGAGAACACGCGTTGAATCGGTGAAGAAAATCATACCTTAATCTCCGAAAGCGTTTGCTGCCGAACGGTTAGCTGCTAATCGAAACAGTTGGGTTTTACTTTTCACCGTGCGATGCAACAGGGTAATACCATTATTGATACAGCCCCCCAGAAAGATGGGCTTTCAGCGTGACACCACACCCCCTCTTCTTCGTCAACACGACGGGCCCCCAAATGAGCTCACGCGTACGGCTTGGATAACCGTTTTTGACTACTGTGTTCACATCTTGTAGAAAGGCGACACATGCATCGTCAACACGTTGGGACTACGTATCATCCCAATTAACTCCACCTGGACACCCGCAATGATCTACGCTCGCTTTCCGTTCCTGATTCTCATTTGTTTCGCCTTCCCATTAGCACACGCCCGTGTGCTGGGCAGTGGTCCGAAGGAGGATAAGAATGAAAAAACTCGTGGCGTTGTACGCGTATTCATCCTCGCCGGTCAGTCAAACATGGAGGGACACGCCAAAATCCAAACCTTTGACTACATCGGCGACGATCCAAAAACCGCCCATCTCCTGAAGGCGATGCGTTCAGAAGATGGTAAACCGACCATTTGCAACAACGCGTGGATCTCGTACTTGACCGGGAGAGGCGATGAGAACGGTGAGGGCTATGGTCGGCTCACTGCAGGTTATGGCTCGCGCACTCAACCCACCGAGAGCAGTGGAAAAATCGGACCGGAGTTTACTTTCGGAATCACAATGGACCGTGCCTATGACGACCCAGTTCTGATTATAAAAACCGCTTGGGGTGGAAAATCGCTTTTCTACGATTATCGCTCGCCATCCTCAGGTACGTACCCACGCACACAAAATGACATTGAAAAAGACCGTCGTATTGAGTCTGGATCTGGGCACTACTACCGCCTGATGACCTCACACGTGCAGAACGTCCTGAACGATATCAACCGAATCATCCCTGAATACGACCCGACGCTGGGATATAAAATTGAAGGGTTTGTTTGGTTCCAAGGTTTCAACGACATGGTTAATCGCGAGGTGTACCCCACCCTACCAAAAGGTGAAAGCGAGGAACGCTTTGCGAAGTATTCGTCATTGCTCACCAATTTCATTAGGGACGTGAGGCAGGATCTCGATGCCCCGAGTATGCCCTTTATCATTGGGGTTATGGGCGTGGGAGGACGAGATGCAAACGAGGGCAACCTAGCGTTTCGAAAAGCGATGGCTAAACCAGCGATGATTCCCGAGTTTCATGGGAATGTCGTCGCAATTCCCACATCCCCTTTCTGGGATGAGCCACTCGCGGAAATACAGAAGAAATATGACAAGGTTCGACAGATGGGTTATCTCCTAAGAACGGAGAATAAGAATGCGGCGAATGCTGACGGCTCGATGACGAAGGAACAGCAGAAGCAGTATCTTAAAACCTATGAACGCGATTTAGTCAGTGAAGCCGAAGTGAAACTACGGGAGCGTGGAGCATCAAATGCGGGTTATCACTACCTCGGATGCGCCAAGACATTCGCAATGATGGGTGAAGCCTTCGCAAACGCAATCCTGCAAATGCAGCAAAACTAATTCCCCTCGAATAGCCGTATGAAGACACCAAACACAAATATTCCGCATCACCTCCTTATCGGAATCGCCGTATACATTTCAGCGACAAACACGTTTACAGAGCGTGCTTACACCCAAGAAACCGTCCGGGTCGCGTGTTTGGGCGATAGTATTACCGCCGGCGCGCGAGTAGATCCACAGGTTGCCTCCTACCCGGCGCAACTGCAATCGCTACTTGGCCCCGCTTATACGGTCCGTAACTTTGGTCTTGGAAGTGCGACATTAATCAAATCTGGTCGCCCGAACGTCTGGCAACGCCTTGACGACGTCAGGGTATTCCAACCGCAGATCGTGGTTATTTCGCTTGGCACTAACGATACTGTCTCAGGGTCCCGTAAAAACTGGGAACGGATTGAACACTTTGATAAGGATTATATTGACCTCATTGATCAATTAACGGGACTCCCATCAAAGCCACGCGTCGTCCTCTGCACCCCCACTCCCATGGTTCTGGAAACTCCGGGTCTCTCGCCAAAGAGATATGCCGATCTCACCGAACGTGGACCGAGACTCCGAGAGCTGTGCAGCCAAATTAAAAAGCTCGCTCTGGCAAATCCCGATCCAAGGGTAACACTTGTCAACTTGCATCACCGACTATCGAGCCGGCCCGACCTTTTCACAGTCAAGGACGGTGTCCATCCGAACGAAAAAGGTTACCTTGCCATTGCTCAGGTGATTGCTGAACACATTACCAAAAAGAACAAACCTAACATCGTTCTGTTCCTGGTGGATGACATGGGGTGGCAGGACACCTCTGTTCCGTTCCACAAGGAACGTACCGTGCTGAACAAACGTTTTCGCACTCCGAACATGGAAGAACTCGCACGGTCCGGAACGAAATTCACCAATGCCTACGCGTGCAGTGTCTGCTCTCCAACGCGAGTAAGCCTGATGACCGGACTCAACGCCGCGAGACATCGTGTCACCAACTGGACGCTCAGAAAAAATGCCAGCAATGATCGTCGCCACCCGACACTCGATTTCCCAGAGTGGAATGTCAATGGCATAAGTCCCGTCGCAGGAATTGAGCGAACGGTGCACGCAACCGCGCTGCCAGCCTATCTATCCAAAGCGGGATATCGAACCATTCACGTTGGAAAAGCTCACTTTGGAGCCATCGGCACCCCAGGTTCCGACCCCCTAAAGATCGGATTTCATGAGAACATTGGCGGTCACGCGGCTGGCGGTCCGGGCAGTTTTCTTGCGAGTGAGAACTTTAGCGCGGCATGGCGTAACGGGGATCGTGTATGGGACGTACCGCATCTCGAACAATACCATGGCAGCGATCTGTTCCTAACGCAGGCATTGACTCTCGAGGCGAACAAATCAGTCAATCGGGCCATCGCTGCGGACCAGCCGTTCTTTTTATACATGTCACACTACGCCGTACACGTTCCGTTTGCCGAAGATAAACGCTATTACCAAAATTATCGTGACGCGGGACTCGAGCAAACAGAGGCAATGTACGCTGCAATGGTCCAGGGGATGGATCATTCGCTAGGTGAAATCATTCGCAATATCCACCAGCAATCGGCCGACCGAAAAACAATTGTCATCTTCGCATCTGACAACGGCGGTTTGAGCGCCCAGGGGCGAGGCGGTCCGCGTCACACCCACAATCACCCGCTTTCAAGCGGTAAGGGATCGGCGCATGAGGGCGGCATTCGTGTCCCACTAATCGTCAGTTGGCCAGGCGTGACCGCCGCCGAGTCCGTTCGCAACGAGCCGGTAATGATTGAGGACCTGTTCCCGACTATTCTTCAGATCGCTGGTGTCAACGGCGCGGAACAAATTGGAGGATCCCTTGACGGGTGGAGCATTGTTGATCTTTTAGAAGGCGCCCCGAAAAAAAACCGTGAGACCCGACCTCTTTTCTGGCATTTCCCCAATAACTGGGGCCCGCGTGGACCGGGCATCGGTCCGTCGAGCGCGGTCAGAAGCGGACCATGGAAATTGATTTATTATCACGAACAGTCTAATTACGAACTTTTTAATCTGACCACGGATCTTTCCGAGAAAAGCGACTTGTCCGAGCAGGAGCCTGATGTGAGAGACCGTCTTGCCGATCTCCTCGGCAATTACCTGGCGTCCGTTCAAGCGCAGATGCCAATCAAGAAAGCGACGGGACTGCCCGTTCCTTACCCGAGTGAAACTTCATCAAATTAAAGCCACTGTACCGACCGTAAGCTGCTCCCGGTCCCTCAAGCCATTATTCCACCACAATGGCGGTGCTGGAAGAATGACTATTGAATTCGGGGGCGTACATGCTTTGTATCTCTGCAATTCCGGACTGGTACTTCCCCTTCAGTTGAACCCGCGTTGAATACTCAAAGACGTAGGTCCCCTTGGGTAGGTAGTCGATATAAAAGTGGCTCGCGGTATCACGAGTACTCTCGTAATAAGCCAAGCCATCCTGAAACTTGTATCTTGAAAGGACATTGACCGGTTCCGTCCCGCTACCGCGTGAGTCTTTCAGATGAAGGTATTCCATATCCCGATCAGACTTTAAAACGATCCGAACCACCAGCTCATCTCCAACGTTAACGGGTCCATCGACAGGCTGAAGTTTCTGACCCTCATTTGTGTTGATTTTCACGAATAACTGCTTGGTCAATTTTAGCGGAGTAGCCTCATGACCAGTGACCTTGGACACGTCCTCCATGTATTGCCAGTGAACGCTACCCCAAGCAACTCCTTGATCAACCTTATTAACGGAGATCTTGCCCTGTTCCGCAGACACCTCTCCCGCGGGAATTCGCACCTCGTAGAAACCAGTCCCGGGCTCGATCTTATCGGGTCGCACCACATCCCCCGCCACGCTCACCGCAACCACTTCACTCGATGCCAGTAGATCCGTTCCTCTAAGTAGCAAACTATAGACAGCGTCTGCCGTCGCTTTGGTCGTTTTCCAATCCTGCGTCTGCTTCTGCTTCAACAACCAAACCTTGCACGCCTCGACGGATTCCTGATCATCCATCACCTCGTCAAACGCCTCGATCATCAAAGCCTGCGTTTCAATGGGTGCCCGATACCACCACCAAGACAGTTCTGTGTCTCGCCAGAACATTCCCAATTCATCGTCGCTAACCGAGCGTTCTTTAAGGGAACGCATGATCGACTTTGAAGCATCGGCCTTATTTAATCGCTTCAGCGCTATCGCGAGATGTGCCTGCGACTGACGAGAACCGAGTTTAACCCAGTACTCCTCAGCTTGGTTGGTCCAGTACTCAAAAGATGCCTTGTGCTCTGGACGAATTGCCTGATCGTTAAGGAAGAAAGTACGCGCGTAAAGGTAAAGACTGATCGTCGAGCCAAGATGATTTTGATCGCGATTATCCGGCCTAATCTGGCGGTATTGCTTATCAGCCCAATCATCTAGAAACGCAAGCGATTTCAAAGCAGCGGATATGTCAAGGTTTACTCCTAGATGCCGTAGCCGGCCAAATCCGCAATTGATGTATAGAGTGATGTACTGGTTTGATCTTCCACCGGGGAACCACGGCCATGCACCATCCTCCAACTGTGTCTCCGTAAGCTTACGAAGCACTGAATTTGTTTCTTCGGTAAGTCGATTCCGATCAAACAGCAAACCGATATTCCGCCTTGCTTGACTTTCATTTTCAGCTTGCCGGAACCACGGCGTTTCCTCAAGCATGACTGACTTCAAGTCTTGATTCTTCTCAAGCGGACTATCTAGCGCTGGGGTGGCTCTCCACTGTTCGAAAATACGTTTAATTTTAGGATCGCTATCGGCAATCTTCCGTGCTAGCACATTTGCGTAGAGCCGATTAAACGTCTGCTCACTGCACTCATGCGGGTATTCCATCAGATACGGTAACGCCAACACCGCGTACCACGACGGATTAGAAGCCATCTGCACCGTCAGCGACTGATGCGCCAAGGTATCGGATTCATCCGAGTCAATCAGTTTTTTAAAATGAAAATCTCTCGAACCGGCATCACGAATTGGCAGAGGAAGCGATTCCGTCACAAGGATGCGTCTCGATAAAACGGGCAGGTAACCAACTTCTCCATCGTCAAGCTTCCCAGTAGACGCGACCGCTTTGTAAGTCATGAAACCTAGCTCGTCCGGGATCTTAAGTCGCCAACCATAGGTCTGCGATGTACCGGCAGCAATCTCGAACTCCTGATCAACAGCAAGATTGCCAATCACTTCATCGACCGACTCGCCGGTACGAGCGTCGGTGAACGTCAATCGCACGTTGCCGCTCTGGTTGGTCGGTGATTTGTTGCTCACTTTTACGGTGAATTCGATTTCGTCTCCCTCCCTGACGAATCTAGGGGGATTCGGTTGGACCATCAGGTCCTTTGACGTAACCGTCGACCCCGAAAGAAATCCGGAACGCAGACTTTGATCGTGAGCAAATCCAAGGAAACGCCACTCCGTCAGCGCTTCGGGCATGGTGAACTCCAACCGAACCAGTCCCTCCTTATTCGAGACTAATCGAGGAAAAAAGAACGCGGTCTCATTAAGGTTTTCTCGGACTTGAACCGCGTCCAGGTTCGCGCTACCTGCCGCACTGTCTGACGACGCCGCAAGCCCCCCAACGGCGTCCTTAGCCGTAGCATTCATGGCATCAAACGACGCCCCGTCCCCGAATCCCTCTGCGTCAGAAGCGTTAGCAGCCACAGCGGCTTCGGTCAGCATCTGCGGCGCACCGCCCATCCCCTCCGCTCGGCGGGATCGCAACCCAAAACGCTGACGCGTCAGACTCTGAATGATATTCGCTGGAAAACGTCGATAGGTTAGCTGCGCGTTAAGGTAGTTACTTTTCCAATTCTGCATGAACACGTTCAATGACTTGAATTGATTGTGAAACACCACGGACGAATTAAGAGAGTCTCGCTTGAAGCCACTGATCTGCTTGATCCAGTTGTGACCACGATACGCATCGAGTGACGCGTCATAAAGCGTCGCAACGAGCTCCGCCACTTGTCGCTCGGAATCCGCGCCCTCAATAATCGCCGTCCAAGTTTCTTTCGCACCCGGCTTGAGCTTCGAGACAATCCGTTCCCAACGTAGCTTCAATTCCTTATTGGACCATGGAACGTCAATAAAACGAGTGTTCACATAGGATCGGTTCTCCCTGATCATCGTCGTGCGCACATGAAATCCGCCACGCATGGATTCGTCAACCTTTTGCTTGATCCGTCGCTGCGTGTTGCGACCCTTTGTCCAGTAACTTTGCAGCACACGACCGTCATGGATTACCTCAATGAAAGCTCGGCCGGTATCGTAGCCGGTTCCCCAAATGGCTTCGTACTCGCCTCCCGGTGCTACTTGATCACGAGGTGCCAAATAAAGATCGGGAACCTTGATGTTTAGACGATTGGATTCTGGATCAATCACCTGAAGTGCTGTTTCTGCACTCACTGCATTGCCGAAGCGATCCTGCGATTTGACCCTGACCCTGTAAAGTCCCGCGGGTAGGTCGACTTTAATCTCCCGTAAGCCGCCTCCGTCGGTTTCAAATTCGTCGCTCTGAACGCGTTTACCCAGTGGCCAAGAATTTGGATTCGATGGGTCTGACTCAGGCTTCGCTTTAGGTCGAACATAATACTGCGAGCCCATTGAAGCACGCGTTACCGCCTTTGGTTGAGTGACCTCAAAAATTTCCACGATGCCCTCAGCGGACTCTGGATCACCATTAAGCGTCGATGTTCGAACCGTAAGCGGGAAAGCATCTCCAGCAGTTAACCAGCCAGGTGCGGTAACTGTTGCAGACAACGCTGTATACACAACATTAACGCTGCGGGACGAGGACCGAGTCTCACCCGTAGCATCGGTAACGTCCACGTAGATCATAAAGCTGAAGGTAGGTTCTGATTCGCTAGGAACCTGAACATCCGGCGTTGCCTCAAAATCTAGCTGAAACCGGCCTTCCGCATTGGTCGAGGTCGTGCCGTGTGCGATCTCTTGGCTGCCCCCCTGTTGCGGCGGCATCCACCAGCACCGACTGAACCACCACGCGGGGTAACGTACATTGCGAACAACTCGCCAACTTACCGTGGCGTCATTGATCGAAGCGCCCGAATAGGCAACTGCCTGTCCTTCTAGTTCCACCTTTTCTTTGAGTTTCGCGGCTTTAAGAGGCGGGTCCAATCCCACCTTGAATTTTGGGCGCTTGTATTCCTCGACGCTCACCGAAGCATAACCTGCGGGACCACCGGTTATTCGGATTGACATATTGCCCATCAACCGATCACGAGGTGCGGTAAACGCTCCATGAAAACTCCCGTAGTCATTAGTTCGATGCCTTCGCTGCTCAATCAGCTTTCCATTGGGATCCATAAATGCAATCGTCACGTCGCGATTTGCCTGCGAGGCATAATCGTTTGTCACGGTATTCATACGCGTGCAAACGCCCTTGTATTGAACGGTCTGGCCGGGTCGGTATATGGCGCGGTCTGTGAACAGCAGCGTCCTTTCCACCTGAGCCGATTGCCGACCCTTGTAGGTCGAAATATACCGAAAGCTCGATAGCTTCTCCTTTCCAGACTGCGCTAAGATCAATAGATTCTGCCGATCACCGAAGGGGATTTGGTAATATCCGTCCTGATTCGTTTTCACCGTGGCCGCTTCCACGTACTGATTTCGCTCACGCCTCCATGCCTTGACCGTGGCGTTTTGAAAGGCTTTTCCAGAGTCAGATTCAAGCACAAATCCATCGATCACCCCTGCCCTTGAATCCATCCTAGTGACCAAGGCGAGCTTACTTTCCCACACCTCACTGAATGCAATTTGATTATCGTCATCGTCGAACGCCTCATTCGCACTCGCAATGAGATAGTAAGATCCAGTTGGCACTCGTTTCGGAACATCAAACTGAGCCAACGTCTCTTGGTAATCAAGTGTCGGGTCGAGTTTCTCCGACCAACTCTGAATTGGATCGAGCGATAGGAGGCTGTTCCGAGTTTCCTGATCTAACTGGTCCGCCGAAAAACGCCCTGATTTCAAAACATCATTGAAATCAAATGGAACTAAACGAAAATGAATCTCCTCAACATTCCGATAGTAAACATCGATGGTTGGCCGTGGATTACTCCACACCCGCTCGGTGGCAACCCGTAATTGCCGCCCCTCGATTTGTTGAATCAGATTGTGGCAACGGCGACCACCAACCGATTCAGGGAATCGGTTGACTCCAGCGGTGGCAACTTTATGAGCCCTAACATAGTTCTCACTCCCCAGGTTGAACAAAGCGGTGCCGAGGTCATGCAACGCTCGTGCTGAGATTTCACTGGCGGCATTTTCCTCTGCAAACCGAGAAAGAGCGGTTTGAAAACGTGAATCCTTCCCTTCGCCAAACGCCAGGTTGTTCCCAAGATGGTATCGCGCGAGGTCATTATCGAGGTACGCCGACAGATCGGAATCCTTCTCATGGAACCTCATCGGCTGTTGATAGAGCACGATCGCCTTCAATGTCAGCGATTCGCGGTCCGAGGTGTCAGGCCGCCAGTCCATAAAGTCTGAAGATGGACTAAAGATCGGGCTCTCGGCAGACAGATCAAAAGCGTCCTGTTTCCGGTTGCCTGCCTGTGCACCGGATAAATAAAACTCAATCGAGATCGGA